>PTKE01000039.1 GCA_002937585.1 Alphaproteobacteria bacterium MarineAlpha9_Bin6
GTCAATATCCGCGCATTTTCAAGCACCAAATCCCCGTGGCTAGCCGCCACGACCACACCCCCATCGGCACGATGCTCGCGGATCGCTGCAAGAAGCGCAGCAACCGACTGTGTATCTAATCCGACTGCAGGCTCATCTAATAGCCACAGCTTCCCGGGCGCTGCCAAAAGGCGCGCAAGCCCGACCCGCCGCCTTTGCCCAGCAGAAAGAAAACGGGCAGGTAAATCGGAGATCTCTCTGAGTCCGAAGTGGTCAAGCGCGGTTACCGTCGCTCTACCGCCCCGTAAATTAGACCAAAAATCAATGTTCTCGGCAACTGTGAGTAATGGTTTCACTGCATCAAGGTGGCCTACATAGTGAAGATCATGACGAAAGAACTCGTGGTCCGATATCGACGTACCGTGCCAAAGCACAACACCAGAGGTTGGACGGATAAGACCGGCGATTAGTCGTAAGAGGCTCGTTTTTCCGCTACCATTTGGACCACTAAGCAATAAAGCTTCACTCGCGCCCAGGGAAAACCCAAGCGCCTGGAAGAGAAATCGCTCGCCCCTCCACAATGCCAGATCTCGCCCCTCCAGGATCGTGTCACTCACCCGCAGTACCATTGGATTATTCTATGCCATCCGTCCATGGTGCTCGCTTAGCATAGCGGGTAGCGTCGGACTAGATGCGAACAAAGAAAGGATCAAATTATGAATGAAGAATCTTTCAATATGAACGTGCGAAAATTTCTTAAGAAGCTGGGAATCACGGGCCAACGGGAAATAGAACGCGCTGTCTCGGAAGGAATTGCAAGCGGCCAACTCAAAGGCAATGAAATCCTCTCTGCCAAAGCCCGGATCACTTTGGAAGGGACTACACTGGACCTTAGCATCGACGGCCAAATCGCTTTGGAATAGCGAGACATCAGTGTTCGATGGTTAGTTGGCCTCGCGTAAGGCTCTGATACCAGAACTAAGTGAATCACCAAGCAACGCGATATCCATGGAATACGAAATCATTCGAAATCCGCGTTCCATCCAGTTGCGTCCCCAAGTTACATCCGGAACCGCACAGCCGGCGGCTTTGCCGTTGTCCTTACAAGCACGGAGCACCCTGTCAGTGGCAGACTTAAACTCAGCATGATCAAACTGTGCAGGCATTCCCATAGTGAGCGAGAGATCAAAATGTCCTACGTGTCCAACGTCAACACCATCAACAGCCATGATGTCCGCTGCCCTTTCTACACCACGCGGGGTTTCAATCAGGGCCATAACCAAAGTCCGTTGATTGGCCAGGAGCATTTTCTCAACCACATCGCCGCTCGTGTAATCGTCGTGGGCGCCACTGAACATCGCACCCCGAACACCGTCTGGCGGATAGCGTGTCCAGGAGACAAACTCGCGGGCCTCTTCAACGGACTCTACCATTTGGAACAAGAAACCCATGGCACCAAGATCAAGAAGTCGTGCCACAGTGGCATAATTTTTTACCGCAGGACGAACCAAAGGAACTAAACCAAGCCCCCTACAATACGCAAACTGGCGTTTAATTTCATCCTCTGTCAGACCACTGTGCTCCATATCGTACGTTACATATTGGCAGCCGGCATTGACGAGTATTTGCGGCACCCCCGGGCTTGCAAATTCAAACATCATGGTGCCGAAACTGAGCCCCCCGGCTGCGAGTTCAGCCTTGACCGGATTTTCACGCATTACGCCCCCCCACATACTTAGCTCTAAAGTGTCAGGAGAGCGTAGAGCATTTCCCCTAACAACGGAATTAACCAGCGAGGCAACAGTTACACATCTAGGTTATAATCCCACTTCAGTATCGGAACCTCGTCGGGGATTAAATAGGAGTAACAAATCATGACTGCCGCGATGATCACTCTGCCAAAATTTATGATGATTGGAGCGGATGCGCACAGGGAAGTTTCGACCGCGCTCGAAAAACTTGGAGTGAAGAAACCTTTAATCGTGACCGATGGCTTTATGCAAGAATCTGGAACATTGACCAAAATCACGTCGATACTGGATGCAGCAGGCATACCTTGGACTGCCTTCACCAACACCGTTCCCGACCCTACTACTGAAGTAATATCAAATGGTGTTGATCTCCTTAGGAGCGGTGATTTTGACTGTCTGATAGCGCTCGGAGGCGGTAGCCCAATCGATACCGCTAAGGCAATGGCAGTGTTGGCAACGCATGGAGGTGCCATGCGAGATTACAAGGTTCCTAATCAAGTAGATCGCTGTGATTATCAAATAGTCGCGATCCCAACCACTGCGGGTACAGGCTCAGAAGTTACCCGCTTCACTGTAATCACCGATACGGACACGGACGAAAAAATGTTGTGCATGGGTCTTGCCTACGTGCCACAAGC
The DNA here is from genome assembly GCA_002937585.1 of Alphaproteobacteria bacterium MarineAlpha9_Bin6. Taxonomy (GTDB): domain Bacteria; phylum Pseudomonadota; class Alphaproteobacteria; order UBA7887; family UBA7887. Next base: position 2,369 of record PTKE01000039.1, read on the forward strand.
TGCATTAGTCGATTACACCCTTACCGTAACAATGCCGTGGAGGCTGACCGCAGATACCGGGATCGACACCTTGACCCATGCGATCGAGGCATACGTTAGCAAAAAACGGAATCCGTTCACTGACAGCATAGCCAAATCATGTATGGCCTTAGTCTCCCGTCACCTCCGAACTGCCTGCAACCAACCCGACAATGCCCCCGCCCGCGAAGCAATGATGCTAGCCGCTACCCAAGGTGGGATGGCTTTTTCGAACGCGTCGGTATGCTTGGTCCACGGTATGAGTCGCCCAATCGGGGCTCATTTCCACGTGCCCCATGGGCTCTCCAATGCCATGCTTTTGCCAGCAGTCACCGCTTTCTCCGCACCCGAAGCCATGACTCGTTATGCAGACTGTGCGCGAGCGATGGGAACTGCCGATGAACTAGACACTCATGTTGTCGCTGTAGAAAAATTGATCGGTGAGCTGTCGAGCCTTAATCACGATCTTAAAGTTCCAAGCCCAAAAGCGTATGGCATCGGCGACAACAAATATTTTAGCCTGCTCGAGACCATGGCTGATCAAGCGCTTGAGTCGGGGTCACCAGCCAACAACCCGCGCGTACCGAGTGTTGAAGAGATCATTGCAATATATGAGGAAATTTGGGCATAAGATAACGATTTGCCCATTGTTGACAACATATGACGGTGGGTGTTAGCCAACGCAACCCTTATTTGACTAGATTTTGGCAACTGGTCAACCCCGGCAAATACAATGCAAAGTTATGATGACAAAAATGGAGTGATCTGGTTTGACGGAGCAATGGTGCCGTGGCGGGACACCAAAATTCATGTCCTGACTCACGGACTTCATTATGCTAGTGCAGTATTTGAAGGACAACGTTCCTACAATGGTAGGATTTTTAAGCTTGAGGAACACACTGAGCGTCTTATCCACTCGGCAACTACTCTTGGTTTCGAACTGCCTTTTTCTGCCGCAGAAATTAACTCCGCCAATTATACGGTGTTGGAGGCCAACAACATCGTAGATGGGTATTTGCGCCCGGTTGCTTGGCGCGGCAGTGAAATGATGGGCGTCTCCGCACAAAAATGTGCAATTCACGTCGCCATCGCTGCATGGGAGTGGCCTTCCTATTTTACACCGGAGGCACGTTTAAAAGGGATACGGCTCCAATGGTCGAAATGGAAACGACCGTCGCCTGAAACAATACCTGCTAAGACCAAAGCAGCTGGCCTTTACATGATCTGTACGCTTAGCAAACACGCTGCCGAGGCGGACGGCTTTGATGACGCGTTAATGCTAGACTGGCGTGGTCGTGTTGCCGAGGCAACAGGAGCTAACATCTTTTTGGTCATTGGTGGCGTTCTCCACACCCCCACTGCAGACTGTTTCCTTGATGGAATTACTCGGCGCACCGTAATCAACCTAGCTCAGGTCCGCGGCATAAAGACCGTGGAGCGGATCATTATGCCGGAAGATCTCGCCGATGCTAACGAGGTATTTGTTACAGGCACTGCTGCTGAGGTCACGCCTGTGAGTCAAATCGGAGATGATTTGCAGTTCCAGGTAGGCCCGATCACCCGGCAGTTGATCGACGATTACACCGCACTTATCAACGGTGGCGCCGAGGGGCCTTTGTCTGCCCAAGCTGGTGGTGCCAGCTGAAAAACACTGAGCCTATCAACTGGCGGTTGGGCGCACTGCGCTGCACTACTCAGCGATGTCGGTCATCCGCCGCATCCCAACGCGCAGTAGCTAATTCATCGCCTGATCGAGCATCAACCCATTTTCCGCCGTCGGCGGTTTCCTCGAATTTCCAGAACGGCGCCTGAGTCTTTAACCAGTCAATCAAAAACTGACATCCCTCCAGGGCTGCTGCCCGATGTGCCGAGGCGGCAATAACGAGCACTATTTGCTCACCTGGCTCAAGGCGGCCGTAACGGTGAATGATCAAGACAGCATCCAGTGGCCAACGCGCCAATGCTTCAGTTTCAATTTCAACTAATTTTCGTTCAGTCATACCGGGGTAGTGCTCTAGGGTCATTGCACCAGATCCACCATCAGCGCCAATATCTCGAACCACGCCCACGAAACTAGCAATGCCACCAATATTATGGTTCCCGCGGCTAAGTGCAGACAACTCAGCACCAACATCAAACTCCTCGCGCTGAACCTTGATCACCCGACATCTCCGCGCCCACCAGTCACAGGTGGGAACAACGCCACTTCATCTTCAGGCGACAGAGGATAGTCGAACCCAACATATTCTTGGTTGACTGCCACTCGCACCACCGACCGATCAGCTAGTGCCTCCGCATAACCCTCGCCTCGTCCGCTCAGCCAATCCAGGAGATCAGTTACAGTGGCGACTTCTGGTGGCGGCTCGAGCCGTTCCTCACCAGTACCAATTTTTGCGCGCAACCAGGCAAAATACAAAAGCTGCATAAGTTCTTATCATGCTCCACTTGGTGGCAATTTACTCGACCTCGTTGAAAGGCATAAAATCAACTGTCGAGCCACATTTAAGATACTGCATATCCTCAGGTAATTCGACTAGCCCATCGGCAGACGACACCGCTGACAAAATTCCAGCGCCTTGACGTCCCGCTTTTTTTGCAACTAACCCACCATTGGTATCGGTACTGAGCACACACCGCACGTATTCCCGGCGCTGTTTCTTTTTCCTATGAGAGAACCCGGCCTGCACAGGGTATAGTCTTGGCGGCGGCTCATTTGCGCCAGCGAGACACAAAATTAATGGGCGTGCAAATTTCAGAAAGGTAACTATCACTGCCGCTGGATTGCCCGGCAATCCGAGATAAGGAACCGGGCAGGCATCTGTTCGTACCGTTCCCAAAATCAAAGGCCGTCCCGGCTTGATCGCTAGCCGCCATATATCGATCCTCCCTTGCCCCTCCACAACATCACGGACATGATCTTCCTCACCAACGGATACACCACCTGAACTGATTAATAGGTCGTGGGTCCTCGCAGCCTTGGTGATGGCATCAGCAGTCTTCTTGGGATCGTCAGCCAAAATACCTAAATCGCTCACCATACATCCGAGTGACGTCAACAGGGCTCGGAGCGCAACGCGATTTGAATCATAAATTTGACCAGGCGCCAGCATGGTGCCTGGTTCCCGCACTTCATCCCCTGTTGAAAAAAGAGCTATGCGCAAGCGCGTGCGAACCACCAATTCTGTACAACCCACAGCCGCCATTAAAGCTAAATCCGCAGCACGCAGCCGACGACCACCTGAGAGCAACATATCGCCGATCGTAACATCCTCTCCCGGTAACCGCCGGTTGGCGCCGCGATCGATTCCACTCGGAAAAGTCACCCTAGTGCCATCGAGTTGGCAGTCCTCCTGCATAAACACTGTGTCGGGCGCGTCGTCGCCTTCTCCGACCGGCATCATTGCGCCGGTAAAAATGCGCAATGCCTCGCCTCTCCGGACAGGACGATGAAAGGGTTGGCCAGCGGCAATACGCCCGATTAGAGGCAATACAGTATCCCGGCCAGGTGACAAATCATCGTAGTAAACAGCGTAGCCATCAACCGCAGAATTCGCATGAGGTGGCACATCGTTCGATGCTATCATGTCAGATGCCAAGATCCGACCACACGCGGAAACTAACGGGATAGTCTCAATCCCCGAAACTGGGGAAACACGTTTTTCAATCAACGCCAACGCCTCATCGAGAGGCATGAGGGCACCACCGTGGGCAAAACAATCTTCGCTAAGCTGAGTCATTTATTGATGTCGCCAAATCACAACGAGCAACAACGAATTCACCGATTCCCGTTATGTCATGCGAGTTAAATACTGGACGATCCATATCGGACAAAGGGGTATCGGTGACGATTGCAATTACGTTAGGGTCATCACGATACAATGGTGTGTCACTATATCCAGCCCTATACACTTCAATTTTCTCGTGATCCCCAAACTTAAAACCCTCAACCAAAACCAGGTCGACCGGGGTCATCTTTTGCAATAGTTCGTTTAGAGTAAGTTCAGGACAGGAGCGCAGTTCATGGGTCAGCGCCCATCGGGTGCGTGAGCCAACCATCACTTCGCGAGCACCAGCAGCCCGATGTTTATAGGAATCCTTCCCTGGCTGATCGATGTCAAAGGCATGATGGGCATGCTTTATTGTCGATACTGAAACACCTCGCTCAACCAACTCGAGCACTAACCGCGTCACCAGAGTAGTTTTCCCACTGCCGCTCCAACCCGCAATGCCGAGTACTTTCACCGACAAACACCCTGATCTTCACCCGCGACTATATGGCGATACCCTATTTTCCAATAACCATAACCAGTAATCACGGTTAGTACTGCAGCTATCCATATAAGGGCCGAGCCCATCTCGGATACACTCCAAAAAACCCCCTTCGGCCAGTGGATTGCTTCACCGGCCAATAACATCCCCAACGCGGCAAATTGGGCGGCAGTCTTCCATTTTGCGAGCGGGCTTACCGGCATCCTTATACCACGGTTGGCCAAATACTCTCGAAGACCTGAAACTAGAATTTCGCGGCAAATTATCGTCACCGCTGGCACCAAAGGCATATTCCCAACCGACAACAGAACAGCGATGACAGCAGCAGCCAACATCTTATCCGCAATGGGATCTAGCATACGCCCAAAATTCGTGGTTGCGCCCAGTCGCCGTGCTAGTAGCCCATCAAAATAATCAGTTGCGCCCGCAACCACAAAAATAAACAAGGCCACCCAATTAGACCACACCCCCGGGAGTTGGAAAGCCAGCAGCAAAAGCGGAATTGATATTATCCGCAAGATTGTCAGAGAGTTTGGAAGGCAATGGATCATGGTTGTTCGCTCGAGCACGTTACTCAAAGCATTCGTTTACTTGGTTAAAGGGTGAAGCTCCAATTTACTTTAGTTATCTCTGTGAAAATGATCGTAAATGAGCTGTGCGATCTTACGGTTAATGCCGCCCACCTCCTGAAGATCATTCAGACCGGCGTCGGCAACCGCCCTGGCCGAACCAAAACGATACAAAAGTGCGCGTTTTCTTTTGGCCCCAACGCCTGGTATTTCGTCCAGTTCAGAGCGACGGATATCACGCGAGCGTCGCGCTCGGTGCGTACCTATTGCAAAGCGATGCGCCTCGTCTCTCAAACGTTGAACGAAGTAAAGTACGGGATCTGAAGGCGCGAGCATTATTGGAGCACCGCCAGGCAGGTAAATGCGTTCACGCCCAGATTCACGTTCCGGACCTTTGGCCACCGCAGCAAGCGCAACGTCGCGAACACCTAAATCCGCAAACACCTCGCCCACGACCGAAAGGTGCCCAGTACCGCCGTCAATCAGCACTAAGTCGGGCCACTGCTCGTCAGCACGATCAGGGTCTTCCTTTTGCAAGCGCGTGAACCGCCTCGTGAGCACCTGGCGCATCATGCCATAATCGTCACCAGGTGTGATCTCGGCACTACTCCCAGGTTTACCATCAACCCGGATATTAAATTTTCGGTACGCATTTTTGCTAAGTCCATCAGGCCCAGCGACAATCATAGCTCCCACAGCGTGTGAACCTGCGATGTGGCTATTGTCGTATACCTCTATCCGACGTGGTGGAACATCGAGTCCTAACGTTTCCGCTAGACCTTCCAGCAAGCGTCGCTGGGACGCGCTTTCCGCGAGCCTACGACTAAGAGCATCGCGAGCATTGGCTAAAGCGTGTTTTACCAGCCGACGCTTCTCGCCTCGGCGCGGAACAAGTAATTGCACCCGATGATCGCTGTGAAGATTCAAGGCCTCCTCAATGAGATTCGGCCGCTCGATACCGTGGCTCAAAAGTAAGTGCTTTGGAGCGCTGCGCCCTTCGTAGAATTGACCGACGAATGGTCCAAGGACTTCTGCAACTGTGGCCCCGCGGTGGTGCATTGGGAAATGAGCGCAATTACCATAATTGCTGCCTCCCCGGAAGAAAAACACTTGAATACAAGTCTGCCCCGCCTGTTGGTCCACAGCAATCACATCTGCATTATCAACCGACCTCACATTTATTCCCTGGTGTGATTGTATATGTGCAAGCGCACGAATGCGATCTCTGAGAACAGAGGCCGTCTCGAATTCAAGTTGTTCACTAGCTTCCCGCATGCGTACTGCCAGAGCATTGCTCACTTTGACACTCTTACCAGACAGGAAGTCGCGGGTCTCTCCAACCAAACAATCGTATTCCTCTCTGGAGATATAGTCGACGCACGGTGCCGTACAACGTTTGATCTGATATTGCAGGCAAGGCCGTGATCGGCTTGAGAACACGCTGTCGGAACAGGTTCGCAATGGAAAGGCGCGTTGCAAGGCGTTCAAAGTGCGGTTGACAGCACCAGCCGAAGCAAAAGGGCCAAAATACTCGCCTTTTCGTGACCGCGCACCCCGATGTTTAAGTAGCTTAGGCCAGGGGTGGTCACCAGCGAGAAGGATATAAGGATGTGATTTGTCGTCTCTTAGGACAACATTATATCGAGGTCTTAACCGCTTTATTAGATTGGCTTCAAGTAACAGCGCCTCAGCTTCAGTGTGAGTAGTGATAATTTCAAGCGCGCTAGTCTCGCGAATCATTCGAGATATGCGCTCGCCATGGGACGCAGACCTAGTATAACTAGAGACTCGTCGCTTAAGATTGCGGGCTTTCCCCACGTAAAGAGCCTTCCCGCTCGGATCCAGCATACGATATACCCCGGGCTGGCCGGGCAGAGTGCTGACGCTCGCACGGATCACCTCCACGCCGATTTTACCCTCATCCGGTGCGCCGGCGGCGGAGCCTCCTCGATCGTTCCCTTGGTTTTTGTTAACCCCAATCACAATGCTAAATATTAGGCCCAAAAGGGACGCCGTCAACGTGAGACCCACGTTTACAGCACGCACAAAACCCTAATCTTCTCCGTCAAAGCGGGACTATGCCAAGTTAAGCAGCGACCATAGAGATGATATCCACGAAACCTGTGGGGAAGTATGTGGATAATTAATGGGATGCGCGCGCAGCGAGGCGGGAAGCCACTCTTTCGACAGGTTTGCCTAAAAAATCATCAAATCTCATAACTAATTGAATTTACTCAATTTTAAGATGGGCTATTTTCCCCTGTTGCTGACGAGAAAATGATAGCCATTCAAGGCGCACTATGTAGTCCCCCCGGTCAACGCTTGTGAACAAATTTATGCGATTTGTGCGGCCCAGCGCCGGCACTCGCTACTCTCTACGTCAAATCCTGGCCATGACAAAGGGGGGAAACGCTGGATAATGCATCAATCCCCGGCCTAACAAAGCTTAAGTATCGGTGGTTCGCTCAATCTCGACCCCAACGGTTGTATCGTCGCCGAGAACATCCAGTTTCTCAACTATAACCCTGGCTCGAGCCACACGCTCATCCTCTAGGCAAAATTCGACAATTCGCTCAGCAAGACTTTCTACCAAATTTATGTGCTCGCTCCCTACTAGCTGTCTAATGCCCACTACAACGTCGTCATAGCTGACCACTTCGTCGATTGCATCCTGCCCCGGCGCCGAAAGATCACCAATATCTAATTCTACAGAAACTCGGACCCGCTGCGGCGCGTCACGTTCGTGCCGATGCACGCCAATTCTGCAAGGCAGCACCAAGTCGCGTACGAACAGGCGATACCCCAGCGGGCGTGATACCAGCCGAGGCACCGGGCTTTTGTGATCACTATCACCACTAAACGATTTCGATCCACTCAAGTCTGCATTACTCCTTCGCCATTTGAGTCGGATGGGCCAGCGACCAGCTCAAATGTTGACCACCGTCAAGCGCAATCATTTGTCCAGTCATGGCGTGTGCGCCAAGAATGTAATTTACCGCTTCAACAATGTCTTCGAGCTTAGTCCTCCGTCGCAATGGCAAGGCCCGCCATTGCTCCTCAAATTCGAACTCAGTTTGTCGCATGCTGGGCAGGGTTGGGCCTGGTCCGATTCCATTCACGCGGATGCGTGGCGCCAACGCCAACGCTAGCGTCTGGGTCATCGTCCAGAGTCCAGCTTTACTCAGGGTGTAAGAAATAAAATGTGGGGTAGGGTTCCACACACGTTGGTCAATAATGTTGATTACGTTACCTTCTGCATTTGCTGAAAGTTGCCGGGCAAAAGCCTGCGTGAGCATAAGTGGCGCAGTCAAATTGACACTTAAATGCGCTCCCCAACTTGCTCTATCCAAGGTTTCAATGTTGTCCCCTTCAAATAGTGCTGCGTTGTTGATCAAACAATCGATGGATCCTAATGCCTCCGTTGCCGCCGCCACGAGATCCATGGTCTGTCGCGGGTCTGTTAGATCCGCAGCAAGAGGGATCGCTTGCGACCCGCCCTTCTCAATTTCCGCGACCACCTCATCGGCAGCGCTTTTCGAACGATTATGATGCACCACAACACCCCACCCCGCCGTGCCCAGAGCAAGTGCAATGGCACGACCTATTCGGGTTGCAGCACCGGTAATGAGGACTTTTCCCTGAGTCATACTGAAGAATTTGGCTGAATCTCTCGTTTGGTGCAAGAAAGCGCTTTTAGCAATGACACCTCGAGAAAATTTGGAGTTACATTTCGCATACGACTTAAATTTATCGACTCCAGTGCCCACTAAAACTACAGCCGACAATAGTCAGAAAATAAGTGTGACTCTACAAAACATTAATTATCGCAACAAACATCCTTGCCTGGCCAGGACAGCATACCATCCACGCAGAACCCTATCCTTTAGACCCCCCACGAACGGCACGTCTCCGGCCAAAGGAACCACGCTTAGCGCTACCATTCAAGCCCAGATCGACAGCTTGAAGACGTCGGACTTCGTCACGCAAACGCGCCGCCTCCTCAAACTCGAGATCTGCCGCAGCGTCGCGCATCCGTTTCTCTAAATCATCGATATGCGCACTCAAATTATGACCAATTCTATGGTCAACACCCTCCAAACCGATGTCAACTGTCACATAATCTGACTCGCCCACATTTTGCAGAATTTGGCTGATAGACTTTCGGATGCTACTCGGTGTAATCCCATGCTGCTCATTGTAACTTTCTTGTTTTTTGCGCCTCCGGTTTGTTTCATCAATCGCAGCCTGGAGCGAATTAGTATTTCTGTCTGCATAGAGGATACATCGTCCATCGATATTTCGTGCGGCACGACCAATTGTCTGAATCAATGAGGTTTTCGAACGTAAAAACCCCTCCTTATCGGCATCTAATATCGCAACAAGAGCACACTCTGGTATGTCCAGCCCTTCGCGCAGCAAATTGATTCCAACGAGTACGTCAAATACACCTAAACGCAAGTCGCGAATAATTGCAATCCGCTCGATAGTATCAATATCCGAGTGGAGATAACGTACTCGCAAACCATTTTCACCCAAATATTCTGTAAGATCCTCCGCCATTCGTTTAGTCAAAGTGGTAACAAGTGAACGCTTACCCTGGGCGGCACAAGTTCGGCACTCACCAAGCAGATCGTCCACCTGCGATGATGCCGGGCGCACAAGGCATACGGGATCAATCAAACCGGTAGGCCGAATTAACTGTTCGATAAAAACGCCATGAGTCTGACCTAACTCCCATGGCCCCGGAGTTGCGGATACGAACAGTGTCTGTGGGCGCATTGCATCCCATTCCTCGAACTTAAGCGGTCGATTATCGATGCACGACGGGAGTCGGAAACCATGCTCGGCAAGCGTGGATTTCCGATTGAAGTCCCCTCGAGACATCCCTCCTAACTGTGGCACCGTAACGTGACTTTCGTCCACGATGACCAGTGCGTTCTCAGGCAAATATTCGAATAACGTCGGAGGAGGCTCTCCAGGGCTTCGGCCCGTTAAATAACGCGAGTAATTTTCGATCCCTGCACAGGATCCCGTGGTTTCCATCATTTCGAGATCAAAGGTGGAACGCTGTTCCAGCCGCTGTGCCTCGAGCAATTTCCCTGCTGACACAAGCTCTTCCACTCTGTCACGAAGTTCGGTGCGGATGCCCTTAATCGCCTGCTGCATTGTTGGTCGCGGTGTAACGTAATGGCTATTAGCGTAGACCCGGATATCATTCAGCTGCTGGGTTTTCTCACCGGTAAGAGGGTCAAACTCGACAATGGATTCGATATCGTCACCAAAAAGTGACAAGCGCCACGCTCGATCCTCGTAATGAGCTGGGAAAATCTCAATGCTATCACCTCGCGCACGGAACGCACCTCGCACAAAATTTGTGTCGTTACGTTTGTATTGTAGCTCAACCAGTCGCCGAAGAAGTCGATTGCGCTCGATGTGGTCACCTTCAGTCAGATCAATGACCATCTGTGAATATGTCTCGAGTGAGCCAATGCCGTAAATACAGGACACACTTGCAACAATTATGACGTCGTCATGCTCCAGCAGCGCGCGCGTCGCTGAATGACGCATCCTGTCAATCTGTTGATTAATTGAGGCGTCCTTCTCAATATAGGTATCAGAGCGTGGCACATATGCCTCAGGTTGGTAGTAGTCGTAATAAGACACAAAGTATTCCACCGAATTTTCAGGAAAGAACTCTGCCATCTCGCCATACAACTGAGCAGCAAGAGTTTTGTTCGGAGCAAGAATCAAACTTGGGCGCTGCGATTTTTGAATCACTTGCGCCATGGTGAATGTCTTGCCTGAACCCGTGACCCCAAGCAAAACTTGCTCCCGCTCACCTCGGGCAAGACCGTCCATAAGTGCCGCAATAGCAGATGGTTGATCGCCAGATGGCGCAAAATCAGAACGGAGTTCGAATTGCTGTACCACCGGCTTAGTATTTTCCCTACTGGCGGCTTGCATTTCCATAATGGGCATTTTTCCTTCACCACAACGTACAGCAAGGTTGAACCTTTTGGTTCAACGGCATTGGGAAATCTACGGTGAAATTTAACTCAATTACCTAACTTTCCTTGCCCCAATTTTCAGTAACAGCGCGCTCACGGATCCGATCCATGGCACGTTGAATGTTTTCAGAACTATTCGCATATGAAAATCTTATATAGCCCTCTCCGTAGGCACCAAAACTCGTGCCCGCAACTGCTGCAATACCCAGTTCATCCAATAGGAACGTTTCCATTTGTTTCGCAGCAAGCCCCGTCCCGGTAATATTAGGCATGGTGTAGAATGCACCCTGGGGCAAGATCGAAGAAAAGCCAGGAATCAAGTTAGTTTCCTGGACAATCAGTTTGCGTCGCTCATCAAATGCTCGTGCCATTTCAGCAACAGAATCCTGCGGACCGGAAAGGGCCGCGATCGCAGCAAACTGAGTGGCAGCGTTTGTGCACGAAACGGAGTTGATATTGAGACGGGTTACTATATCAACTAGCGGTTCCGGCCAGACACCGTACCCGATCCGCCAACCTGTCATTGCATAAGTCTTGCTCCAACCATCTAGGATGATCAATCGATCGCGCAATGACTCATACTCCAGAAGCGAAACAAACTCAGCACCTTCATAAAGTAAACGCGAATAAATTTCGTCCGACAGCACCATAACCTCTGGGTGCGCTTCTAGCCCTCGCACCAGCCGATCAAACTGCTCACGTGGCACTACGCCACCAGTCGGGTTCGCTGGGCTATTGAGGATGACTAATCGGGTTGCAGATGTGACCTTATCCAAGACTTCCTCGGCATCGAAGGCGAATTGGTTTTCTTCACGCAAAGGGATAGGCACTGCTTTAGCACCAGAGTAATTGATCACAGACTCGTAAATAGGAAAACCTGGGTTGGGATACATGATTTCAGCTCCGGGTTCGCCGAACATCAGTATGGCGTACCACATAGTAACCTTCCCACCTGGCACGATGACTACCTGATCAGGATTAATTTCCACGGCCCTAAATTTAGCAACATCCTCGGCCACCGCCTCACGCAACGGTAATATCCCATTCCCCGGCGTATATCCGTGATGGCCATCAGCTAGAGCCTGTTGCCCTGCCTCTACGATGTGATCGGGAGTTCGAAAATCGGGCTGGCCGATTCCCAAATTGATAATGTCATGACCTTGCGCCTCCAAGACCTTGGCCCGAGCCAAGAGCTCAAATGCGCTTTCGGTGCCAAGCCTAGCCAGTCCTGAAGCTAGTTGCACAAACCCCTCCCTGTTCCCCAAAATTCACTGTCAAAAGGGAATTATGCTTCAGGTGGGAAGTCACTGCAATCTGCCTACTTCACCGTTTACCGTTGCAAGGGTAGGGTTGGCCAGCGTAGCTTTCGCTTAACATTGTTTTTCTCAGAGACTCTCTATGTCTATGTCGATCCTTGCCACAACCCTCGATCGTATCAAACCGTCACCGACTATGGCCGTCACCGCACTTGCCCGCGAACTTAAAGCTGCGGGGGAGGATGTAATTGGCCTCGGGGCAGGCGAACCCGATTTCGATACCCCCGAACACATCAAGGACGCTGCGATAACAGCACTACGCAATGGCGAGACCAAGTACACTGCCGTGGATGGCACTCCCGAACTTAAGGAGGCGGTGTGTGCCAAGTTCAAGCGCGATAACGAGCTCGACTACAGAGCTGATCAGATCAATGTCGGGGTCGGCGGCAAACACGTTATGTACAATGCCTTTGTTGCAACACTCAATCCAGGGGACGAAGTTATCATTCCAACACCCTACTGGGTGTCCTACCCAGACATGGTCTTACTTGCGGGTGGCGAACCGGTGCCAGTAGGCACTAGCAGCGACTCCGGTTTTCGTCTCGCACCTGAAAATCTTGAACAGGCCATCACACCCAAAACAAAATGGCTGATACTGAACTCACCCTCAAACCCCTCCGGCACAGCATACGATCGAAGTGAATTGAAGGCTTTGACTGAAGTCTTGGTACGACACCCCCATGTATGGGTGCTCTCGGATGATATATACGAAAAAATCGTCTACGATAATTTTGTGTTTACCACGCCGGCACAAATTGAGCCTTCACTTTATGACCGCACTTTGACCGTAAATGGCGTGTCCAAGGCTTATGCGATGACGGGCTGGAGGATCGGATTTGCTGGCGGCCCAACAGAACTAATCAAAGCAATGGCTAAGGTACAGTCTCAAAGCACGTCGAATCCCACCTCGATTTCACAAGCAGCAGCAGTAGCCGCACTAAACGGTGATCAGGCTTTCCTGGAACCTCGAAACGCTGCATTTAAGAAGCGCCGAAACACGGTGGTGTCAATGTTGAACCAAGCCGATGGCATCACCTGTCGAACCCCGGAAGGCGCATTTTATGTGTATCCAAACTGCACCGGCGTGATCGGCAAAAAAACTTCTGGCGGCACCAGAATTGAAACCGATGAAGAATTCGCGAGATATTTACTTGAATCAGTTGGTGTTGCGGTGGTTTTCGGAGAAGCCTTTGGCTTAGGACCTCATTTCCGTATTTCCTATGCGACTTCAGATGAATTACTCAAAGAAGCGTGCCAGCGTATCCAGAACGCTTGTAGTGCGTTAACTTAGAAATATGGACCAAGATTCACCGGTTGAGATTGGCTATTCCGCTTGTCCGCACGACTGCCCGAGCACTTGTGCGCTTGAGGTAGAATTACTTGATCAATATCGGGTGGGACGGGTACGTGGTGCACGCGCGAATAGCTACACCTCCGGCGTGGTCTGCGCCAAAGTTGCGCGTTACGCAGAACGCACCCACCATCCAGATAGATTGACCAATCCAATGCGTCGCATTGGCGAAAAAGGTTCCGCCGATTTTGAACCAATTACTTGGGATGACGCTCTTGATGAAGTCGCCAACGCTTTTTTAAAGGCTTCCGAAAGACACGGGTCAGAGGCAGTCTGGCCTTACTATTATGCTGGCACCATGGGTCTTCTGCAACGCGATGGAATAAACCGTTTGCGGCACGCAATGAAGTATTCAGGCCAACACAGCACAATTTGCGTGACCTTGGTCGACGCCGGATGGAACGCCGCAGTAGGAACATTCCGCGGCCCTGACCCCAGGGAGATGGTCGAGTCAGACCTAATCATCTGTTGGGGAGGGAACCCGGCTTCCACCCAAGTCAACGTCATGACACACGTTCAGAAAGCGCGCAAAAAACGGGCCGCCAAACTCGTGGTCATCGACCCCTACCTGACCCGTACGGCCCAGGTCGCGGATATGCATTTAGCTCTCAGACCGGGCACGGATGGAGCTCTCGCGTGCGCGGTAATGCATGTGCTGTTTCGGGATGATCACGCGGATCGTGACTACATGGCCAAATTTGCCGACTGCCCTGATCTTCTGGAAACCCACCTGAAACGCCGAACGCCAGAATGGGCGGCCACAATTACAGGTTTAAAAACCTCCGAGATAGAGACCTTCGCCAAACTATATGGCGAGACAAAACGTACTTACATCCGAGTCGGTTATGGCTTTTCTCGCTCTCGCAATGGCGCTGTGAACACCCACGCTGTCGCGTGTTTGCCGACGATCACAGGTGCATGGGTCCACCCCGGAGGCGGTGCTTTTTACTCGAACAAGAACATTTATCATTGGGACAAGACCCTAATAGAAGGACTCGACACTCACGACCCGTCACTCCGGATACTCGATCAATGCCGGATTGGTCCTATTCTGACTGGCGATACGACGGATTTGGGCGACGGTCCACCCGTGACCGCGATGTTGGTGCAGAACACCAATCCAGCTGTGGTGGCGCCAGAATCTGTCAAGGTACGGGAAGGACTGTTGCGCGAAGACCTGTTCTTCTGCGTACATGAACAATTCATGACTGACACAGCTACTTACGCAGACATTCTGCTGCCAGCAACCACTTTTCTCGAACATCATGATGTGTACCAAGCCGGCGGCCACCAACATATCACGCTAGGCCCCAAGCTAATTGAGCCTGTTGGCCAATCTCGGTCAAATCACGAGGTGATCTGTGGATTGGCCGAACGCCTTGGTGCGGCGCATCGGGGCTTTGCTATGACTGAGTGGGAGATTATCGATGAAACCCTCAAAACATCAGGCTGGGGTAGCGCTAACGAATTGCGGAATAATCGTTGGATTGACTGTCAACCCAGCTTCGAAGATGCCCATTTCCTGAACGGTTTTGCATTTCCCGATGGCAAATTTAAATTTGCACCCAACTGGGCAGCACAGGGGCCCAACCACAGTGATCTGCCAATGATGCCGGATCATGTCGAACTGATTGAGGCTGCCGACGATACACATCCTTTCCGCCTAGTGACCGCACCTTCCCACAACTACCTCAATACCTCTTTCACCGAGACCGCGACCTCAATTGAAAAAGAATCGCGCCCGACTGTTAAGTTGTGTAGTGCCGACGCAACTCGTCTTCACGTAAAGGCGGGCGATAAGGTACGGGTTGGTAATCGACGCGGCGAAATCATCGTCCACGTTGAAATCGCCGGTAGTCAGCAATCCGGGGTCGTAGTGATTGAAAGTATCTGGCCTAATCGCGCTTTTGAGAACGGTCTTGGCGTGAATACCCTTATCGGCGCCGACGCAGCTCCACCAAACGGGGGGGCGGTATTTCATGATGCCGCAGTCTGGATCAAAAGTGCGTAGATCCGAATTAAGAAACATAACCTGAAGGCGATAGTAGGATTGGTGCAACGTCTGAGCCTCGCGATACAATTGAGCTGATATGCTTATAAAAACAATACCGGGTTGGTCTTTGCCTGAGCGCAAAGCAACTCCAGAAAATGTTTTCTGGAATCGCCGAGAATTTTCCAAACGTGCGGCAACGGGAGCAATTCTAGGTGCAACGGGAATTGGCTTCGGGGAAAATCTCTATGTGTCTAAGGGGTGGGGTGCCGAGGACCCGCTTGCAGATCTTTTTCCAGCATCTAGAAATAAACGTTATGTGTTGGATCGTCCGTTGACCCCAAAACACCTTGTCACCACCTACAATAATTTTTTTGAGTTTGGTTCGCATAAAAATGTTTGGAAAAGCGCAATGCAATTGCCCCTTCGGCCTTGGCAATTGCGCTTTGACGGACTAGTGGAAAAACCAATCACGCTAGATGTCGATGCCTTAATTCGGAAGATGGCTCTCGAAGAAAGGTTGCTCCGCCATCGTTGTGTCGAGGCGTGGTCTATCGCAGTGCCATGGACGGGATTTCCATTAAAATCGTTGGTCGATATCGCCAGGCCGCTGAGTGGCGCAAAATATCTAAAGATGACTGGTTTCAACATGCCGGAGATCGCCAAGGGGCAACGACAAACATGGTTACCATGGCCCTACGTCGAGGGACTTACAGTCGAAGAGGCGGTCAACGAACTGACAATGATCGTGGTCGGAGCCTACGGCCAGCCCCTACCTCACCAGAACGGCGCGCCACTCAGGCTGATCGTCCCATGGAAATACGGGTTCAAATCTATCAAATCGATACAGCGCTTTACTTTCACGCATGAACGTCCCGTGAGTTTTTGGCAGGAAATTGCAAGCAAAGAGTATGGCTTCTGGGCAAATGTCAATCCGCAGGTGCCGCACCCACGCTGGAGCCAAGCAACGGAAAAGGTGTTAGGGACAAACGAACGGGTCCCCACCCAAATCTATAACGGGTATGGTGAATTTGTTGCGCACTTGTACGAAGGCCTAGAAGACGAAAATCTTTACATGTGACATGTGGCACATGTTCCAACGCAATGTTCCCGATGAAGCCCGCTCTGATAATTTTTGATTGTGACGGCGTATTGGTGAACTCAGAGCCAATCGCAAATCGAATATTAGCTGAGACTTTAACTCGCGAAGGGTATCCGTGTACATTCGCGGAGTCAGTTTTACGCTTTGTTGGCCTGGACCTTCCTGCGATAATTCACCAAGTAGAACGAGAGTTAGGACAGAAACTTTCAAATGGTTTTTATGAACGCCTTCGGGCTGATACAGACGCCGCTTTTTGTAAGCACCTCAAGCCAGTACCTGGCATTAATGCTGCCCTAGATCGTATCCTGTCCCCTAAATGTGTTGCTTCATCAGGTCCTCCTGAAAAAATAAAACTGTCGTTGGATTTGACGGGACTCCGCCACCACTTTGGGGAAGCACTATTCAGTGCTCACCAGGTTCCTCGTGGAAAGCCACATCCTGATTTATTCCTTCATGCAGCACATCACTTCAATGTCCACCCTGGAGAATGTGTGGTGATAGAGGATAGCCTTCCTGGTGTAGTCGGCGCAAATGCAGCTGGTATGACAGTGCTTGGTTATGCAGGTGGCGACCATGTTCCTCCCGGTCACGCCGAATGCTTATCTCAGGTTGGCGCAGACTCCTTTTTCACAATGGACATGCTGCCATGTTTATTGGAGAAACTGTTCGAGTGAATCCAAGTGAATCGATCAGAGGCGAGTTTACTAAGCCAACACGATTCAATCTAAAACCAAAAATCGAATCACGGTAAGGACAATGTCGGATCAAGATAAAGGTGGGATCGCTTTCATTGACGGAGAATACCAGCCGATTAGCGAGGCGAGAATTCCATTGTTAGATTGGGGTTTCTTACGCTCTGATGCTAATCAGGACACCGTATCGGTTTGGAAAGGACTCTTTTTTAGACTAGAGGATCATCTAGATAGATTTGAGCAAAATATTGCCAAATTACGAATGACCTGCCCCCACAATCGCGATCAACTTCGTTCAATAGTAAGTGAATGTGTCTGCCGCTCAGGATTTGAGAATGCCTACGTGCAGATGATCATGACACGGGGTGTTCCACCAGTTGGAATTCGCGATCCGCGACGTTGCGAAAATCGTTTTTATGCCTTTTGCGTTCCGTATGTTTGGATTGCAACCCCAGAACAACAAAATAAAGGTCTACACCTGATCGTAAGTTCAATTTGCCGGATCCCGTCTGAGTCGGTTGACCCAACATTAAAACATTATCACTGGCTAGATTTTCAAATGGGATTGTTCGAGGCCTTTGATCGCGGAGGAGATACAGTCGTCCTCGTTAATAGGAATGGGGACTTAACTGAAGGACCCGGATTTAATTTGTTTTTAGTGCAAAATGGCAGTTTGACCACACCCGATAGCGGCGTACTCAACGGCATGACACGGCGAACGTTATTCGAGCTATGCGCAGAACTCAAAATACAATGCCAGGCTGCACAGATCCCAGCCACTCAACTAACAAACGTCGACGAAGTGTTCTTGTCGTCTACCGCTGGGGGTCTAATTCCAATTACTACTATAAATAACCAAGTGATTGGAGATGGAAACCCTGGTCCTGTCACACGACAATTACGGAATTTTTACTGGCGAAAACGTGAAACTGGATGGCACGGAACGCCTGTTGGACCGTAGCTATTCCAGGCAGAGCCATTCTCAAAACGATGTTTCGGAGACTTTGCGCAACAAAAAATCTCTAAATACGGTGATACGCTGGGAGTCCTTGAGCTCAAACGGATAAACAAAATAAGCATCTGCAGATGGAATTTCGAGTCGATCAAGGATGCGCACGAGGTTCCCTTGCTGATCAGACAAAAACGATGGGAGTGTGGCGATCCCGAAACCATTCTGAACGGAACGGAGCATGCCGTATACATTATTGACTGTTAAAGATGGCTCAAACTCCGGCGTTATGGCGTGCACTTCATCTACTAACCAGTTGTGCCCTGCAAATGGGGACGGCATTTCTGAACCAAAACTAATTACACGATGCTGTGTCAATTCTGCGATGGTTGCCGGAGCGCCGAATCGGTTCAAGTAGGATGGAGCGGCGTAGATACCCAGGTGCCCCGTAAATAAATGGCGTTGTATCAGGTCTGGTTGAGTCGGTGGTTTAACCCGAATTGCGACGTCAGCCTCCCGCATCGTCAAATCGAGTTCTACATCCGCAACTAAAAGGCTCACCCTGATATCAGGGTACAAGTCTAAGAACTCACCAATATGCTCCGTCAACCACAATGAACCGAATCCCACGGTAGTCGTGATTCGCAAAGGCCCCTTGGGGCGCTCCTTGCTTTCCGTTAATCTTGCCTCTGTCATCGCTAACTTCGCAAAGACATCGCGCACCGTTTGAAACAGCACTTCTCCCTGCTCAGTCAGAAGCAAGCCCCTTGCATGTCGATGAAACAGGATCAGATTCAGCGACTCCTCAAGGCCACGGATCTGTCGGCTAACCGCAGACTGACTTAAATTTAGTATACTACCGGCACGAGTGAAGCTGCCGGTTTCAGCAACAACGTGAAAGATTCTGAGTTTATCCCAATTCATCTTTTCCGATTACTGGGTCCGATTTGGCCCATCATCTTCCATGTCCACTTTTATATTCAACCACCTCATTCGGCAGCTTGTGCGGTTGCATAGGATGTCAGGTATTTCTCTGCCTCAAGGGCAGCCATACATCCGGAACCGGCCGCAGTCACAGCCTGCCTATACACCTTGTCCTGAACATCGCCAGCCGCAAACACACCTAAGATATTAGTCTCTGTGCTACCAGGGACAGTGCCGATATATCCTTCTTGATCCATGTCGAGATGACCTTCGAACAATGCCGTATTTGGTGTATGGCCTATAGCGACGAATAGCCCATCGATTGGGAGTTCGCTTTTGGTGTCGTCATGAACATTTCTGAGTTGCACCCCAGTAACCACCCTCGGATTGTCACTACCCAATACTTCTTCAACACGATGGTCCCAGATTATCTCAACCCTATCATTGGCAAACATCCGTTCCTGTAAAATCTTTTCTGCCCGCAATTCATCACGCCGATGGATGAGCCAAACTTTAGAGGCAAAGTTTGTTAGAAAGAGGGCCTCCTCTACTGCCGTATTACCACCTCCGACTACGGCTACGTTCTTTTCGCGGAAAAAAAATCCGTCACAAGTTGCACAAGCCGACACTCCAAATCCCTGGAACTGCTTTTCACTGTCTAATCCGAGCCAGCGAGCCTCCGCACCGGTAGAGATGATTAAACTTTCCCCGCTGTAATGACCGCCAGAATCACCAACACAGTGGAATGGTCGCCGACTAAAATCTACCTCTGTGATTATGTCAGTAATCATGTCGGTGCCGACGGAAATCGCTTGCTTTTGCATTTGCTCCATCAACCAAGGTCCCTGAACTACCTCCGCAAAGCCAGGGTAATTTTCAACATCCGTAGTGATTGTCATTTGTCCTCCCGGCTGCATCCCGTGCACCAGAATGGGCTTTAAATTAGCCCGTGCGGCATAAATAGCGGCTGTAAGGCCAGCCGGCCCCGACCCAAGTATTAAGACCTTGCTGTATTTTGACGTCACCATGAAGTCACCGAAAACTAAAGTACGCGGTTCAGACCATAACAATACTTTTGGCCACCAATAACGCGATAACTGACAAATATCAGGTAATTTGAATCGCCACTGAGAACCAAACCCCTCTAGCCCCCGTAAAAATGCGCCGCAACGGCACAATGTCAAGGGTCAGCAATACGAGCGCTCAAGCCTATCCACCAAACCACGATACAAACGCCGCACTTATTTCTTCGCGAATGCGACTTATTATCATTGCAATTAATTCTCATTCACACTATAAGACGCCTGCTTGCCTGGTTTTGTTGGATCAAGCCACGACATGATTAAACTTCCCTCCATCTACTCGAGCGAGTCGGGCGTTACCCCGGCTCACTTTTTTATGGCAGCTCTACGAGACCGATCCGGCAATTCCGAACCTCTTCTGGCATAATTTTTGAGTGTGATCCAAGGATCCAACCCCACACCTTGGGATTTGGGTATTTAGAAAGACTGTCGATGCGACCTACTGATTGGGCATATGTCCATCAAAATTAACAAATATAGCATTTCGGTGCTGTAGAA
>PTKE01000004.1 GCA_002937585.1 Alphaproteobacteria bacterium MarineAlpha9_Bin6
AATTCTACGCCATTTAGGAAATCGATTAATGCTTCAGTCACTGCCGTGGGTTGTTCTTGCTGGACCCAGTGGCCGGCGCCTTCTATCAGGTGACAGCCGCGAATGTCAGTTAAAGTTTCAGCCTGCATGCGTTCAAATGCGCCGGGCATTTGGTATACACCCCAGTCGCTTTTTCCTGCGATGAAGCACGACGGAATGTCGATTGTCTTCCCAGCGAATAGTTTCAGTTCATTGTCGAAAGCTCCCGTGGTGGAACACCGATACCATTGTAGGCCGCCCTGAAACCCGGTGACTTCAAATGCGCAGCTGTAAACCTGTAGTTCATCATCGGTCAGCCATTGGCACTTTTCGATTTCGGCAAGTGTGGGCATTTCGGGTGCTACGGTATCAGGCATATTTTGGTGCAGATGCATGATATAATAGGTCGGCAGTTTGGCCAATTCACCGGCGGTCCAGGATCTAAGTGGGAACGGCCTGTTTTGCTGCCAGTCCGCGCTCTTGTGATGGTAGTAGGCGCGAAGGAAACTATGGAGGCCTTGCGGGCAATTCCGCATATCCCCGTCTGCCTCACGGGTTGAATAATACCATTGGTAGTGTTTGCGAGGCTTACTGAGTGCTGCAAGGGTTTCATGGATGTCAGGAGCATTTGTCTGGGATTGCCGAGGAGACCCTCTGTGTGAAACTAGTTTTGGCGCGCCCGCAAAAGGTGCGCTCATCAGTGATACACCGCGAAACACGTCTGGTCGCGTCAACGCGCAATAAGCGGCTACAGGTGAACCAAAATCGTGTC
Source organism: Alphaproteobacteria bacterium MarineAlpha9_Bin6 (assembly GCA_002937585.1). Classification (GTDB taxonomy): domain Bacteria; phylum Pseudomonadota; class Alphaproteobacteria; order UBA7887; family UBA7887. The sequence goes on from PTKE01000004.1 coordinate 791, forward strand.
CTATTACGAGAGCTTCTCGATAATTTAGCGCCGACAAGAGCCCGAGTGCGTCCTTCACTAAATTAGTCATTCGGAAGGATTTAAGTTCTCCATCGTATGTGGCATTCCAACCCCTTGTGCCTCCGTATCCGCGTTGGTCAGGCGCCACCACGTAGTAACCTGCGGCTGCGATGGGAGCCATTATTTTGCGCCAGCTGTAGGCTAGCTCAGGAAACCCGTGGAGAAGTAGGACGCAGGGCTGTTTGCCATTCTCAAAGCCGGCTTCAAGAATATGCATTTTGAGACCGTTGCCGTTAGCCACGAAGCGAGATCGTAGGCCGTTAGGTAGGATGCCATGATTAAGGAATGGCAGTTGCGTCATCCTGATCTCCATTCGTTTGCTGATAAGGTGGTTGCTTTAGATTTAAACTCTCTAGGTCTTTCACAAAAGACTGGTTTTCGTTTTATCGTTCTTTTGGATATACGTAATTATCAAGCTTGTTAGGATTAGAAAATTAGAAGTTGGGGTTAACTGGATTTTGGAGCGTACGAGAATTCGGCAACCTGACTAACTTTATGTGACCAATTAATTTTGTAGCTTCCATGGCAACATTGATGTTGCTCCGCCACGCTAAGTCGAGTCGAGTTCAGTCGAATATCCCAGATATCGATCGGCCTTTGAACAATCGCGGTCGCGGAGCAAGTCAGAAAATGGCTCAATTTATGGCTGAACAAGGTCTTACTGCCGATCTTGTTTTATGCTCATCTGCGCGCCGTGCTCGCGAAACATTAGACCAGCTGTCGCTAGTGCTTATTGGAGAACCTATACTTTTGTTCGATTCGGCGTTTTATAGAGCTGATGCTTGTGCGCTGCTATATGGTTTGCGAGCAGTCACCAAAGATGTTGAGCGGATATTGCTTATTGGTCACAATCCGAGCATCAGTGACCTTGCATCCATGTTAGTTAATGGCGGTGCGAAAGAGGGGATTAATTCTATGACGAGGAAAGTTCCAACAGCCGCTTTGGCCATATTTAGTTTAAGTATTTCTTGGTCAGACGTTGGTCCAGCATGCGCGACGCTCGACCGTTTCGTGACCCCAAGGGATTTTTAATTTAAAGTTCTATGCGGGTAACTAAGAGCAAATACATCACATAATGTGTGGAATTTTAATTTTAGTATCGACGCATTTTGCCGATACATAGCCAGCATAAATAGTTGATATGGCATCGGCCGCCAGGCTGCTGTCGGACTCGACTTTTTCACCAAATGCCGCGGCGCGATAGAATGCCTAGTGCTGTTTTTTTTCCGCCGTTCGCATGCGTTCTACGCTAGCTCCAGCTTGTTCAAGCGCTGTTTGTTTTGGCGCATTAGCGCCGTTGAAGTCAACACTTCCATCACCGAAATAGCCGGTCAAAGTTTTTTCGACTATCGCATATTTATCGCGTTCAAGTGCTGCTATTACAATTTCTTCGTGAACGTAGGATGGGGTGCATACGTGAATCACATCGATCGCATCGAGGAAGGAGTCTAAGTTGTCCCACACTTTGAGGCCGCGTTGCTTAGCGAAGAATGCCGAGTTGTTGTGGTTTGGTGAAATAAACGCCACGCAAAAGAACTTTTACGCTGAATACTCGCCGTATTGCCTCAAAATCGAAGGCAGCAGCAAACCCAGATCCGACAATTCCTGAGCGAACGTTTGGTCTGCCCAAAATTTAACCCCCGGGGTGATCCTTTAAATGAAGATGTGGCCAGATGGCAAAAGTTTGTTTTTGGGCAGAATATTTTTAATCGCGTGGAGTACGGAAGTAGTCATAGCGGCTCGCTGACTTCACTGTTACCTCAACGCCAACGGCATCTCGCATGACTGTCAGCGGCACAACGGTGCCTGCATCACCCAGGTTCCACATTTTTCGGTACATATGCGCTAAGTCATTAATGGGCTCTTCGGCGACGCGAAGTATTACATCGTCCAGCGCTAAACCAGAACGGTGGGCTGGGCCTTCGGGAGTGAGATGCACTACCACTAACCCCGTTTGTGTTTCGGCGGTGAACATTCCAAGCCATGGTCGAGGCGGTCGTCGGACTCGGCCAGCCGAGAGTAAATCATCAAGTATTGGTCTCAATAGCTCGATAGGAACAAACATATTGCCGCGTGTACCTACAGTGTCGTTTGCCGCATCGTCAATTAAAAGAGAACCTATGCCGTACAGTAGGCCATCAACGCCTATTAGAGCTGCACCGCTCCAGTTTGGATGTGCGGGAGCAGTAAAAATCGCATTTTCTAGAAGATATTCCCAATAACCAGCAAACTCATGCCTGTCAATTATTGTGGCACTAATGCAATGGTCTGGCCCACCATGCGCGGCTATAATAACTTCGGAGCCTTGTTCTAATTTTGTTGAGTCTCCAAGTTTGATAGGGGTTAAATTAAGTGGCTTTTGTGCCCGCGCGAGACCAAAGCCCGAATCGAAATCGTAACCAACATAGTCAGCGCTGATCCAACTTCCATCCTGTGCCATCACCCACACTGCGCGGGACTCAAGCAACAGATATCCTATCGTAAGAATTAGTCCATCCGAATTGATTAGTGCCGCATTACCTTCTCGTTCCAAGCCAAGATATGGTGCCGTGTGGGCGTCTGATGGCACTTCAGTGCGGATGGAGGTCACTGATGCTGCAATTAGCTTAGGGTCGACTATCACTTTGCTTACATCAAGCGCAGCAGAGGACCTTTCTTGGTGGAACAGCTGGGCCAAGATTTTAGGGGGTCGGTGCCCATTTACTTTGTTTTCGCCTTTGGGCGTGTCTGCCACTGTTCAATCCTAAAAGCCGTACAACATTGTCTGTCAATCGTAATGAAGTTCTATCAGAAAATTGGCGGTCAAACATCTCCTCACTTTTGAGTTTAGTGCCTGTATATGCACGCGTATCCGCTATATATTTATTTGAGTTTAGCCGCCCAGATGGAAATTGAGTCTTAATTCCCGCCATTTTTCAAACTCGTTTCCCGGTAGGCCTATAAGCGTTTTTGTTTTACTTACCGCCCGATAGGCACTTTCGGCCAATGCTCTGTATCGCTCATTTGTTTCCTCCACTTTGTCCAGATATTCGATCAATAAGATTACGCCATTTCGATTTAGTAAGACGCGTAATAGGACGGGTTTTAGGTCAGCGTCCAGGGAGCCCGGCGGCAAGCGCCAATTTGCTGTAATTTGTGAATTAATTAGCTTGGAAATTTCGGAATCTAATGGAGTGCCACTGGCACCCTCAAATGCGCTCGCTTTTACCATCACCTGGTTAATAGAAGCGGATTTCGTTCTTGCAATATCTGTTTGTGACACTTGCCTATCTATTTGTTTTTTCTCCAGTTCTGCAATTTTTTGCAAAACCGAAGCAAACGGGTCGGGTGGTGGCTCTTCTGGAGGAACTTTTGCTGATGCTGGGACCCTGGGTGATGTCGCCGGTGTCGCCAGGATGCTTCGGTCCATGTCAGTTGGCTCGGCGATAGTGGGGGACGGTCTAGATTGGTACAGCGCTAATTCGATGGGCCCCGTGGCCGTGGCTATCTGATTTTGTCTCTCAATTCCTTCAATATGTATCGATTCTGTTTTGGGTTCATCGACTGAGGCTAGTGGGGGAACTATTTTTAATGGTGCTGGTCGTGTGGGTATCTGTGCGGAGGTTGAAATTGTAAAAACTAACAACGACTTCGGGTTCTCATCTGATTCGGGCCAGTATAATTCGGAAGGAGTAGGTGCTTGCGCGGGCGCACTGAGTTGCGTTGGTTCTATCTGTATGCGTTCACTTGCGGTTAGCGTTAGCCTTTTTATAATTTGTCTCGCTGCTGGTTCAGGTCTTGGCATTAGGCTTGGTGTCGGTAGCGTTTGTACTATGGAGAGATTGCCCGTGGCTGTTATCAACGCCAGCATTAATTTTGTTTCTCCTAACGGTCCGGGTTCGTTAATGGCCTCTGCCAGAAATCGGTGTGGCGGGTCTACGGGAGCAACCTTCTTGGGTGTGGCTGAGTTGGTGTTTGGAACTATCCCCATAATTAACGTATTTTGTTTTGCTATTTCTTGAAGACGGTGCGGCACCGTTCCTGCGAGTAAATCGTTCACCGGGTCGGCCTGGGCAACAATTGCTGGTAGGGTGATCGCCGTTGCCGACTCCATGCTCGGTTCGGATGCAGATAGTGCCGCACCATCTCCCTCAGCAATCAGCTTTAAATAGATAATTTCCGGCGATGACACCTTGATGCGAGAAAATTCGAGTGTCATTAATGATATGACGGCAACATGGACTAGTGCTGCCAGCGTCACCGCGAGGCCTAGCTGGCCTAGGGTTACCTGGATCATAGTTTTGCCAAAATAGGCTTCGCTAAGTCCGTACATTCCCGTTTGCAGTTTAGACCGTTTTAATGATATGCGAAATTGGCATAATCACGTGGATGATGCTCTGTTTGGAGCCACATTACGTTGAGCTACTAAAGTATGAGGTCATAAATTTAATTGAAATAAAAATTTATGCGCCTGCTGATCTCAATCATCGGATGGAAATGCGGGATCGTCATTCGCTCTACTGTTTCCTGAGCACCCCCTAATCACTGCGTCTTGCACCGAATTGGTGAGGCCTAAAAAGGTTGGTCTTATTCCTGAAAAAAGGCAAGAAGAGTAGGGCGAAAACGGCCAATAGGGCAGCAAGTTGTGTTACATCGTTGAAAGCCATGATCATTGCTTGGCGCGTAGCTATCTCTACTAATAAGTTCAGTCCGGCTTGCTCTGCAGTGGGTGAGTTACCATAACGCCCTTCAAATAATTCGGACAACCGTGGCAAGGACTCACCAACCGACGGTTGGTCGAATGATACGGTATCCGCAATTTCTGAATAATGACGTAACGTTCTGTTTTCTAATTCGTTGCTGCCGACTGCGATTGCAACAGCAGCGCCCAGACGCATCACTAAATTGAACAATGCGCTAGCGTTCTTAACTTTATCCGGAGGCACTGAACTCAGCGCTAAAGTAACCACGGATAACCAGCAGCACTGAGAAGCTAGCCCGCGCACTACCTGTGGTAGAACCAGCTCAGCAAAACCGTAATCAGCAGTAAGTTGGCCCTGAAGCCAGGTGCCGATAGCCATTCCGCCAAATCCTATGAATGCAACCCAGCGCAGCTGAACTAGGCGGAGGAGCAGTCCTGCAATCGGCGTAGAAATTGCCATCGAAAGCCCCAATACCACCACAATGGTGCCAATCTCAAAGGTGTCGATTGCCCGCACCTCTGCAAGATAAAGGGGTAGAAGAAACAAAGGCACATATAGGATTGCGCCGAACACGAAGATGTAAAAACAGCTGATCGAAAAGTCGCGATTCAAAAAAGCGCGCAAATCTACTACTGGGTGACGACAAGTTAATTCTCGCCAAAGGAATAAATAGGCTGATAAGCCCGAGACTAAAGTGAGAGAGAGAATTAAACGCGAATCGAACCAATCGTGTCGGCGACCCTCTTCGAGTACCACTAAAAGGCAGAGCAAAGCGGTCGCGGCCAGGCTAATGCCCAAGAAATCAATATTCCGTGCCAGCGATGGTTCGGCTTTATCGATCCGGATCAAAAACATTGAAGCAAACATAAGTGCGAAACCGGTTGGTACGCTGATCCAGAAAATCCAGTGCCAAGAAAGGATATCGGTGATCCAGCCACCTAACACAGGTCCAGCAGCAGAAGACGTTACCATGCAAAACGACAGTATGGTCATCACCGTGGTTTGGCGGTGTGGTGGAAATATCGTGTAAACGGCGGCAAAGACCAGTGGCATTAATGCGCCGCCGCTAAAGCCCTGTAAGGCCCGGAATACAATCATAGATTCTATGTTCCAGGCGCTCGCGCAGCCTATGCTTGCAAGGCTGAAACCTCCCAAACAAGCAGTGAATAGCCATCGTGTGGAACACATTCGTGATAGCCATCCTGATAACGGTAACATGATGACTTCGGCGATCAGGGCCGAAGTTAACACCCAACTGATTTGATCCGAACCAGCCGCAAGGCCGCCTTGTATCTCTTTAAAGGAGCTATTAACGATTTGAATATTGGTGAGGCCTAAATACATCCCTAGGCACATCACAGAGAAGGCGACGATGTCCCGAGTTGACGGATTAGCACTGGGGGGTTCACCAGCGAAATCCGGCGAGTTGTTAAACACAGGGTTCGGGGTGCAGGGGGGGCGACCTGTGTTAGACATTGGGATCAGGTTTTACCAGCCCGGCCCGAGGGGACGCCAGGCATGGGTTGTGTCAATCGGTGCATCAACACCAGGTCGCGCGAGCCCCTTCTCTGAGAGTCGTAGCCGGATTAGTGGCAGATGTTCGCGACCCCAAAAAATCTCATCATCCAGAACGTAGGTAGGAACACCGAAAACGCCTTTTTTTTCGGCCTCAGTGCGAACTTTATCGTGCAATAAACGACCCTCATCAGCTGCAAAAGCGTCGAAGTCGGTGACGTCCACGTTCGTTTCTCCAAGCACTGATTTGATGACTGACGTGTCTTCGATATCAAGCTCCCGACGCCAGAAGCGCTCGTAAACGTTGCTGTTATAATCCCGACACTTGCCATGTTTTTGCGCGTAAAGAAGGCCAATACCAGCGAGAGAAGAATCCCAAATTTTTTGTGGTCCTCGTATGGTCAAGCCGCGTAAATTAGCGTAACGGCGCGCGTCCATGTATGAGTATCGTACTTTCCGCCACTGATGTGGGGACCGGTCTTCTTCCAATACCTCTCCCTGATTATTTACTTTAGCGCTGCCCAGAAAATCCGGAATATCCAGAGTGTAGGGAAGCCATTCAAGAGCAACTTTGTAATCACGTGCGAGCGTCCATGTTGGTTCTACGGCGAGGTAGGCGTAAGGGCTTTTATAATCAATATAAACCGTGACACGTTGATCAATCATCAGCTGTCGTCCTTGTTTGGTTCTCGTAAGGCGTGGTACGCAACCCAGCTTAATACCACCCTCAAGGTTGCGGCATAATTTTAAGCGTTGCGACTAATTTATTCCTTGTAACAATCTCGAGACGTTGTTTCCTTTTGTGCGCTCGCTATTTGGGATTCGTGATGTTTAGTAATGACAAAGGAGTGCCGGTTGTGATGGCAAAGTGTGTTTCTCTTTTTTGTGGCGTTTTAACGCCCCTGTTGCTCTTAATTGTAGGGCATAGCGTTGGCTTTGCGGACAATCCGGGCCAGTCATTTCTGGCGCTGGAGTTTCAAGAAATCCGGGGTTATGTCTCTACTGAAGCACGACTGTTTCCTGAGCAACAGGCATTCCCCGGTCAGTCACGGCATGAGATATCGATGGCTGCTGAGCCTGAGTATTATATAGAGTGGGAGAATTACACGAGCCTCACGGTTACCCCGTTCGCGCGTGTAGACTCTGCTGATTCCCGACGGACTCATGTCGATATGCGAGAGTTCTTGCTGAGAATAGTTCCTGGCAATTGGACGCTGGCGGCTGGTTTAGGCAAAGTCTTTTGGGGTGTGACGGAATCCAAGCATTTAATCGATATCGTCAATCAAACTGACATAATAGAGAGTTTAAATGGAGAGGATAAGTTTGGCCAGCCAATGGTCAACCTTTCCTTCACTTACGACTGGGGCTTTGTCGATATGTTTGTGATGCCGTATTTTCGGGAGAGGCTTTTCCCTTCCCGGAGTGGGAGATTGCGAGGCTCTGTATTGGTGGATGCTAGCCAAGCCCGTTTCAGTAGTGGCGCGGGAAGATGGCACCCAGATTTTGCAGTCCGGTACAGCAACAGCGTTGGTGGCTGGGACATAGGGGTATCGCATTTTTATGGGACCAATCGCGAACCGACCCTTAATAGTCTTGGATTAAGTGCGGATGGTACGGTCGTGTTAGTGCCAGAGTACGAGTTAGTAAATCAATCCAGCATTGACCTTCAATACACCATTGGAGCATGGCTGTGGAAATTAGAGAGTTTATTTCGACAGGGCCAGAAGAACGCGCTTGGAACAGAGCAGAACTTTTATTCTTTCATCGGCGGCTTTGAATACAATGTTTTTGGCGCTTTCAAGACTAATTCAGATTTGGGATTGCTTATCGAATATATGCGTGATAGCCGACTCAATAAATCGACCGACTTACTACAACATGATGTTTTTACGGGTATCCGGTGGACGTTAAACGACGAGCCCGGCACTCAAGCTCTGATAGGCGTACTTCAGGATCTTCGTGAAAGCACACGCCAGTTTTTTGTCGAAGCTAGCCGACGGATAAATGATAGAATGCGCGCTAGCGTGGAACTTCAGATTTCTAGTTCTATTGAGAGTGGTGACATCCTGAGTGATTTACGCGACGATGATTTCCTTGGAGTTGAGATCGCTTACTACTATTGACATATAGTGTGACTATGATCTCTATTGATATAGTTTATGATGTTGCCGTGACTGTGTTTATTGAGGCACTTGAACCTTTTAAATCCGCTTCCTAAGTTAACCATCTACGAAAGCCGGTGCTTGTTTCCAGCCTTTCTTAACAAGGCCTTGTTGTGGTTTGGCATCCTTCCTGCTTTCTCTGTGGAGCGTTTGCTCTGCACGGTGATCGAATGTGCAGTATGAAGGGAGAGTGATGATCAATGACTGCGTTAATTGAAGTTGGCTCGGTGTCAAAGCAATTTGGCTCCATACGGGCGGTTGACTCTGTTTCGTTCACGGTCAATCGCGGTGAAGTCCTGGGATTTCTTGGTCCGAATGGTGCCGGAAAGTCCACTACAATGCGCATTATTACAGGGTTTTTAACGCCAACGTCAGGTAGCGCTAGCGTTTGCGGGTATGACTTGGCGGAGGAGGGCATTGCAGCACGTGCGCGGCTAGGCTATTTGCCCGAGGGGTCGCCACTCTATGGGGAAATGACGGCTCTTGAATTCCTTCGGTTCACGGCAAGTGTGCGTGGTTTGTCGACATCCAAGGTTGCCGAACGGATCAAATGGGTAGTGGGGCAGCTCGGACTAGGCCCCGTGTTAGCGCAGCCAATTGAAACCCTTTCCAAAGGTTTCAAGCGCCGGGTAGGACTCGCGCAATCCGTGCTTCACGATCCTGATGTTTTGATTCTTGATGAACCGACCGATGGTCTGGATCCTAATCAAAAACATGAGGTCCGCGGTCTTATTCGGACCATGTCTGCGCATAAGGCAATTATTATATCGACTCATTTGCTAGAAGAAGTTGACGCGGTATGTACACGTGCCATGGTCATCAATCACGGAAAAGTCATTGTAGATTGTACGCCGGACGAGCTGGCTTCCATGTCGCGTTATCGGAATGCAGTGACAGTATGTGCAAGCACGTCCAGTGGTGGTGACTTGCGGGTTACCCTGGAGGGTTTGGCTGGGGTCTCCAGTGTTGAGCATGTGCCAAAGGCAACCGTTAGCAACCGCTTCATTGCATTTCCTAAGGATGGAAAGTCAATTGTTGGTGAGGTCACTCGCCATTTGCAAGAAAAGGGTTGGGAAATTGAAGAACTTGAAGTCGATGGTGGGCGTCTCGATGAAGTTTTCCGTGACTTGACCACTACTGGGAGCGCTAAGAAGCCCCTTCATTAAGGCCAGCGGCATTAAAATGATTCAGATTCTGAGTATCTTTCGACGTGAGTTTTCTGGTTATTTTTCCACACCGATCGCGTATGTATTTATCGTCATTTTTCTTTTCCTGAACTGTATCTTCACGTTTTTTCTTGGTGATATCTACGCTCGAGGACAGGCTGATTTGGAGCCCTTTTTCACATGGCACCCTTGGCTTTATCTTTTTCTTGTGCCTGCCCTTGCGATGCGCCTTTGGTCCGAAGAAAGGCGAGTTGGCACAGTAGAACTGCTTATGACACTTCCGGTTACAGTGTGGCAGGCGGTTCTGGGGAAATACCTTGCAGCTTGGGCGTTTACCGGTATTGCGTTAATGCTGACGTTTCCGGTTTGGATCACCGTCAATTATCTCGGAGATCCGGACAACGGCGTCGTTATCGCTGCCTACATCGGCAGTTTCCTGATGGCAGGCGCCTATTTGGCTATTGGGGCTTGCATCTCAGCGTTAACAAAGAACCAGGTTATTGCGTTCGTTGTTGCGGTAGTCGTTTGCTTCCTTTTTACTATTACCGGTCTGCCAATGGTCACCAACCTATTCAGTTCTTGGGCGCCACAAGCCGTTATCGAAACGATTAGCTCGCTTAGCTTTGTTACCAACTTTCAGAATATTTCCCGGGGTGTCATTGATGCCCGGAATTTAGTTTACTTTGCTTCATTGATAGTGTTCTGGCTGTTTGTTAACACGCTAGTTGTTGGCAACCGTGACGGGGCGTGAGGGAGCAATTTGATGAGCAATAAGCGAGGTAACAATAGAACTCTTTTTACAGGCGTGGCCTTAGCGCTCGGAGTTCTGCTTCTGATTTCGGTAAATTTGCTCGGCAACAGCGCATTTCGTAATCTTAGAGTGGACCTTACCGAAGACAAACTATTCACTTTATCAGATGGCACAGAGGGTTTGCTGCATACTCTTGAGGAACCTTTACTTCTTCGTTTGTATTTCAATCAAAATCTTGCCAACGAATTTCCCGCCATACGAGATTACGCGCGCCGAGTACGTGATGTATTGGCCGAATATGTGGCTGCGTCTAATGGAATGATCACGTTCGAAGTCATGAACCCAGAGCCGTTTTCTGATACCGAGGATGATGCGGCCGGTTTTGGCTTGCAAGGTGTGCCCGTGGACGCCGCAGGTGATCGCCTGTATTTTGGTTTAGTAGGCACTAATACGGTAGATGAACAATCGGTGATCGAGTTTTTCAGGCAGGAACGTGAGCCTTTTCTTGAATATGATTTGACCAGGCTTATTTATGAAATCTCGACAGCCAGAAAGCCCGTTGTTGGAGTGATTTCCTCATTGCCGGTCTACGGCGGGCCAGGGAATCCTCGAGCTGGTGAACCAGCGTTTAAGCCGCCCTGGGCCGTAATCACCCAGCTTGAACAGATTTTTGAAATGCGCCAAATCAATTTAGATGCTGGTCCTGTTGACGACGACGTCAACATTTTGTTGCTGATTCATCCGAGCAACTTGTCCGGTGTCTCACGTTATGAAATAGACCAGTTTGTGCTCAATGGTGGTCGAGCGCTGATTTTCGTCGATCCATTATCCGAGGAAAGCGCCAAGACTCCAGATCCTGAGAATCCCTTGGCCCCAAAAAGTTCGGCATTACCTGATCTGTTCAAGGCATGGGGTATGGAAATAGTGCCCGGTATGTTGGTTGCGGATGCACGCGCCGCGCAACGGGTTCAAACGTCTGAGCAAGGCCGAACCGTGGTTGTTCCTTATCTACCTTGGCTGTCGCTAGAAGCACCAAATTTTAACCCAGAAGAAGTTGCGACCAGTCAACTTGGGCGTCTCAATATGAGAAGCGCTGGACGTCTAGAGCCTGTCGAGGAATCGGAAGTTGAATTCATACCGCTGATTCAAAGCTCACCGGAATCTATGATGCTCGAGCGATTCTATGTTCAATTTGGCGGCAATCCGACAGCGCTTTTAGATAGGTTTGAGGCGCAGGGAATCCCATATACGCTTGCGGTTCGACTAAATGGAAATGTGTCGTCGGCTTTTCCCAATGGACCGCTCAAGGCTGAAACTAGTGCCGGCGGGAGTGACGCGGGGTCCGAGCCTCTAGGCGAAGTGCCGGAAGGTCATATTTCTCAATCTGTGGAGCCTATAAACGTTGTTGTGGTCAGTGACAGTGACATGCTGGTCGATAGCACGTGGGTGCAGACCCAACGATTTCTGGGTCGAACTCTAACTCTGCCGGTTGCCGACAATGGGGCTTTTGTTGCTAATGTTCTTGAGTTGTTAGGAGGCGGCGCAGACTTGATCGGTTTGCGCACGCGTGGCACCGGACAACGGCCATTCAAGGTGGTTGATGATCTGCAAAGAGAAGCCGAGGCGCTCTTCCGGGAGACTGAAAATGGTTTGCAGCAGCGGCTTGAAGAGACTGAGAAGAAGCTGTCTGAAATGCGGTCTGGAGGCGGTGTTAATTTAGAAATGCTCTCCGAAGAAGAAGAGGCTACGATTGCAGCTTTCCAAAAGGATCTGATCAGCATCAGAAAGCAATTGCGAGATGTACGTCATGAGTTGCGCAAGGACATCGAAGGATTGGGGACGATTTTAAAGGCTATAAACATTGGAGTCATCCCGATCATGGTCGGCATAATTGCAGTTTTTGTATCTTTGCTTCGACGACGCTATCGCCGACGTGCACTCGCAATGCAGTAGTGCGAGCTTGTAGCGAATAAATAGACTCCACAGGACATGATGAGAGGCCATGAAGCGAAATAGTTTAATAGGGCTCGCAATAGCTGCGGCAGTGGTAGTTGTGCTGGCGGTTATGGTTGCACAGCAACGAACCTCTGAAACAAAACCTGCCGGTGGTGGCGGACTTATGTTTGAAGGTCTGATAGGAAAAGTCAACTCGGTTGCATCGATCGAGGTCAATAACGGTGACGAGGTCTTTACCATTACTCGTAAAGCCCAAAGTTGGGGAGTTGCTGAGAAATCTGACTATCCCGTTCAATTTGATTTGGTAAAAAAGACAATTATGGGGGTTGCAGAGCTAGAACTTATCGCAGCGAAAACCAAAGATCCTGATCGACATGGAGCGCTTTTGTTAAACACACCAGAAGCGGAGGAGGGTGGATCGATCGGTCTCGTCTTGGCCGATGACACGGGCGCCACCTTAGCGAGCTTGTTGGTCGGGAAGACTGTGCGTGCCGGGGGAGAACGTCGGTATGTTCGCCGCCGGAACGAAGATCAGACTTGGTTGGGTAGTGGTGGCATTGATGTGGGTAAAACACCACTGGACTGGATAGAAATCATACTTACTCAAATTCGCCATGATCGGGTTCGGAAAATTACGCTCAGCCATCCGGATGGAGACCATGCTGTGCTGGAGCGAATGGAGCAGTCCGACTTTGATTTTACTTATATGGAAATTCCAGATGGCATGCGGGCACTTGCGCCAAGTAAACTTAACTCGGTCGGTGGGGCACTAGCGTTTCTGAGCATGAAAGACGTGCGGCTGGCCTCCGACATGAATTTCGATCCAACGGACGCAAGTGTTACTCGGTTTGAGACCTGGGATGGAGTAGTAGTAACGGTGTCCACCATCGAGGCAGACGAAAAAAAATGGGCGCGGTTTGAGGTTGAATTTGATGAATCTCTCGTTTTGGAGACAGTCCCTTCGGCAGCATCTGATGTTGATGAATCTGCGGAGGGGACAGAAGAAGTCGAGGATCCACACGCTGTTGCGCGTGAAGAAGCAGGTACCATAAGTACTCGAACGCGTGGCTGGGCCTATGCTCTTGACGACCACAAGATGGACCAGCTTCGCAAGCGCAGTGAAGATTTTATCGAACCTGATTTACCGGATGAGGCAGATGGGTCCGAGGATTTGACCACAAACCAGTAGAAAGTTGCTCGTTTGGTTACTTGTTTTCTTCAGGTCCAAGCATAGCCGATCCTAAAGAACGCGGATCCCGCACTTCCCAGCGCCCATTGTCCACCGTTGTGATAAAAGCGTGGAGCACACTATTGAAGACGTCAGGTTCTTCAAGGTTTATCGTGTGGCCGCTTCGTGGAAGTATGCTTAAACCAGCGCTCGGAATGGCACGCTTCAAGTAAAGCGCTGGCTCGAGGCAGGGTTCATCCTCGTCTCCGGTTACAATTAATGTGGGCACATATAGTTTTGTGAGTTGGCCTTCTAGATCGTACAGTGACGGCCGAGTTTTTTGATATCCGCGCATTGTATTAGCGGCGCCGGTTGCGGAATGTTGTCCTAGTTGAGTTTTGAACTCAGCCCATCCACGGGGGTTTTTGTTTTGAAACTGAACCCGAGTGCTTGACAACGAGTAGAAATCTGCAACGGCCACTGAGCCGTTGTTGTCATATTGAAGAGCTACTTTTTCGGCCTCACTCAAAAATTGCTCGCGATTGCCTTTGTCGGCACCATATCCACAACCCGTCACTGCAAGGCTGATCGCGCGCTCGGGGTGGCGCAGGCCGAAATGTAGGGTCGCAAAGCCTCCCATGGAAAGGCCAACTATATGCGCTTTGTCGATCCCTAAGTGATCAAGAACGTTAACTGCGTCGTCAGCCTGATTTTCTTGGTTGTAGTCTGAAATATTGGCTGGAATATCTGATGGTGGGTAACCGCGAGCGTTGTAACAGACACAACGATAACGGGTTGAGAAATATCGCATCTGAGGTTCCCAACTACGATGGTCGCCAGCAAATTCGTGAAGAAAAATGATCTCTGTCCCGGTTCCTGCCTCCTCGTAGTAAAGTTTAACCCCGTTTGAATTCGCATACGGCATGATTTGTTCTCCTCCCTTTTCCGCTAGGTTTTGAAGCGATACGTTACGGTAATAGTCCGAGATTGGACAACAGTTCAAAACAGAAAAAACTGTTTCTTAGTTATGGTGAGAGGCCATCGTCCAACTTGGAATAACGCGAACTTCAGTTTTGCTGGGTGATGTGCAACAGTTTCCGTTAGCATGCTCAGAGCAGTGTCAAAAGCCGCCTCTGAAAATGCGCCGACTGCAGCCTTGGCAATTGAAATGTCGCCCGGGTTAGCGTGCTGGGCCGTTTCCAATGCAATATTGGCGGCTACCGAAATCGCTTTGAAGGAGTCTTCAAGAAGGGTTGCGCAACCGCCTGGCTTGTGTAGTTCATCGGCCTGGCGCCGAAGGTTATGCCGTTCAGTGATCTGCGCTGCGAGGAGTTCACGGTCCCAGCCCAAGTCACGGGCGGCACGACGAGCTCCGTCCCAACCAGGGACCGGTTCAATTCTTGTATTTCCCCTGTGGACGCTCCGTAAATACTGTTGAGCAAGTTGCTCCGTATGGCTATCAACCTCCATGCCAAGTTGGGTAAACCAGATACTATCTGTTAAGGATGTGAGAAAGCACGTAAATCGGGTTGAATGGCTAAATTGAGGGGCTGGGATGCTCACGCGGGCGCTAAATCTGGCAGCCGCATTCCTAGTTCCTCAACAACTTTATGCGCTTGTGTTAGATAGTCGGCACGCATTTCTTCGTTCTTGCGTTGTTTGATTCCCCATTTCCGAAAAATCTCATTGTTGCGCGATTTGGGTCTCCCAAAAAAAGCTGGAAGCATTGGGAAATACTGGTCAATGGCATCTTGAACGTCTCGTTGGCCCTGCTCTGTCTGGCATAGTTCTGCGCAGAAATCTTTACCGAACTTGGCGTGGAACCGTTCCTCGGGCATGGTCATGCGGGCTAGTTTTCGCAATGGATGGAAACTGCATTGGATCAAATCCTCTACTTGGAGGATTTCGGCTAGATCGGCCAATAGCTTAATCACGCAGAATTCTGCCCAACTTTTTAGTGGGAACTCAAAAATCGACAACGGTTTTTTGGTTGCTGGCGACATGTCATGTAACTCGATACCCAGTTCTGTGCCAAGATCTTTGAAGCGAACATGGTGTCCATATTCCTCCATTGCTACCCGGCATGTCAGCCACTTGGCGTAGGGGTCGGGAGCCAGCGCAATTGCCGGTTCGTCAAAAACCTGTGCACCATAGAGTTCGTTGACAGCGTGGCTGATCACAATTTTTCGAACGGCTCCCTGGAATTCTTCTGGCATAGCACGAAACTCTTCAATAGTTTTCACCTGCTGTTGTGTAGCCATCATGCACTCCTAGATCACAGGTTCTGTGTTGAAGGCTTCAAGGTCGGTCTCGAGAGCCGTGAAGCTTGACTTAAGGTCTTCATCAACTGCTACGGCCAAAGTATCCACCGACCAATCAGTCTCAGTGTTCACCGTTCGAGCCTTTGGTCGTGGCTGGTTAAAAATAAAAACCTCGCGTCCGCGTACGGCAAAAAGCTGGCCGGATACATGCTGCGCCTTTTCGTCACACAAATATGTGACGAAGGTTGCAACGTGGTCTGCCGGCAGGCGTAAAGCACGCGCTTTGTACTTTGCTTGAGATTCATTGGCTGGCTGAATGGTTTCTGTTACTCGGGTGGTGGCGAATGGCGCTACCGCGTTACACGTGATCCCGGCCCTGGCCATATCTAGCGCAACTGCCCGAGTTAGCCCCAAAAGTCCAGCTTTTGCACTAGCGTATGTTGCTTGTCCGAAGTTGCCATAAAACCCAGCAGTTGAGGTGATATTTACAATGCGTCCGTTTCTATAGTCTTTGTTAGCCTTGCTTTGCGCACGTAGCAACGGTGTTGCAGCAGCTAGCAAGTAATAAGCTGCTGAGAGATTAGTCTCAATTACCGAGTCCCAATCGGTCGGGTCTCCTTTAAAAATAAATGAGTCCCTCAGGATCGCTGCATTATTAACCACAATGTCGATACGTCCAAAAGAGTCGTTTGCGTAATCTACTAAAGCTTTGGCCGCTGTCGGTGAGGTTAAGCCTTCAGTAAATGCGATCGAAGATCCGCCGATTTTTTCTGCCGCTGTGTGACCTATCGTCGGATCCGGCTCTGTGCCATCAATTGATACTCCGGAGTCAGCAATAACAACGTTTGCGCCCGCCTTAGACAAAGCGTTAGCGATTGACAGACCGATGCCTCGACCGGCTCCAGTGACAATCGCAACGCGCCCATGCAGTGATTTCGTCATTCTCCTTGGTCCAGTATGGCCTTTTCAGCCTCTGTGTAAAACGCGTCAGCGTGGCAGTCTTCGCGTCGAATACCAAGTAATTGGAACTTCTCCACTGCCATTTCAACCATCGCTGGCGGGCCTGCAATATACGCTTTGCAGCCATCCAGGTCATCAAAATCGGAGAGTACTGCATCAGTCACCAGGCCACTCCGATACTTAACTTGCTCTGATGGCTCGGACAAAACCGGCGTAAAGGTCAGGCTAGGATAATCCGTCGCCAATAGTTCAAGGGCATCGGTCATGTACAAGTCACGTTCATCCCTAACTCCTAAATAGAGATAAATGCTTTGCTTCATTCCAATTTGAAGTGCACTACCGACAATTGATTTTATAGGGGCTAAGCCAGTCGAGCCAGCGACTGCCAAAATGGGCCCGCGATGCAGTTTGCGCAAATAAGATACGCCGTAGGGACCTTCGACATTGACTCTGTCACCAACCTTAAGTTGATCTAGGATGTGGTCACTAACTTTTCCACCTGTTATGCGGCGAATATGAAACTCGAGACGGTCTTCATCTGCACGGTTGGCCATCGAAAAATCACGCGGTGGTAGGCCAGAGAAGGTAAGCGCCGCATACTGCCCAGGGGAAAAACTAAAAGGACCTCCTCCGATCACATCGATTTGAATTACCCGGATGTCGTGAGTAGCTTCCGTAATGCGGCCAATTTTGCAGTCCATTACCCGATGGGGATGTGCGACGACCTCGTCTTGGTCCAGAGGGGCAATCTCACAATCGGTGAGCGGTACTGAGCGGCAGGCGAGAACCAATCCTTGGTCTCGCTCCGAGGTTTCCAATGCAAATTCGGAATAAGGAGCCAAGTCTACCTTGCCGGTAAATAGGCGTGATTTGCAGGCTCCGCAATTTCCCGATTGACAGCCGCACGGGTAGTCAATTTTTGCCGCCAAAGCAGCGTCAAGTATTGTCTGGCCATCGGCTACTTCCAGCTCTATGTCAAATGTACGAAAATGAACTTTGTGGGTCACGGATTAACGGTTCCAGTTATTGAGTCTGGGTACTTTGTGCACTAACGCCCCTTGTAGTTCAATACAAGCTTCGCCCGAAGTTTACTGGACACCCTTGGGCTCGAACTCGTACAGTTCCAGCTATAATCAAAAGCCTGAGTTTGAGCCAATGAGCAAAGCTAGCCAGCAAATCGACGTCCGAGAAAAATTTTATCAGGACATTGACGGCTATAATATGGCCCCGTTATGGGAAGTTTATCGTACCTTGATTACGCCTAGTCCAAGGACACCCGCGGTGCCGCATTGTTGGCACTACGATGATGTGCGCGATTGGGTGCTACGTGCTGGTGACGTAATCAGTGCGCGCGAGGCGGAACGTCGGGTTCTGGTGCTTGAAAATCCAGGTTTACGGGGGCAGACGAGAATCACTAATTCGCTGTATGCTGGCCTGCAACTGATCTTGCCTGGTGAGGTCGCGCCAAGTCACCGCCATAGCCAATCAGCGTTACGTTTTATTATTGAGGGGGCTGGTGCATATACTGCGGTGGACGGAGAACGTGCCTATATGGCCCGTGGGGATCTGATCCTTACCCCTCCTATGACTTGGCACGACCATGGTAGTCATGGAAAAGGTCCCACTGTGTGGCTTGATGGCCTCGATATTCCCATCATCCAAACATTCGATGCGAGTTTTCTTGAGGGATTCCCTGAGGAAAGCCAACCTTCTACCCGGTTACCCGGAGATAGCCACGCGCGGTATGGTCGTAACATGCGTCCATTTGGTGCGGCGCCGAAGAATGCTTCGTCCCCAGTATTCTCTTACCCGTATGCGGATTACCGGGAAGCTCTAGAGAAAATGCGTGTGCAGGAAGACTGGGATTCTTGTCACGGCCTCAAAATGACTTTTATCAATCCACAGACGGGTGGTCCGGTGATGCCGACGATTGCCGCATTCGTGCAACTTCTACCAAAGGCTTTCAGCACTTCCCCATATCGCTCTACGGACGGCACCATCTATACAGTGGTCGATGGTGAGGGTCGCGCTCGTGTAGGAGACAAGGACTTCCAGTTGACCCCCAGTGACATTTTTGTTGTGCCTAGTTGGTGTTCTCTGCAGCTGGAAGCCAAAGAGGATCTGGTATTATTTAGCTTCTCTGATAGGAGTGCGCAGGAGAAGCTTTGCCTGTGGCGCGAGCAGCGAGGCGATGACGGAGATACGTTATGAGCGAAGATAGATATAACAGTGATTACGTTATTTCGATATGGGATCAGCCGTCGATAGCAGTCGCGGGCGGTGCCGCGTATCCGGTGCGCCATATCTATTGTGTGGGTCGTAATTACGCGGAACACGCTCGTGAAATGGGCACTGATCCGGAGCGGGAGGCACCATTTTTTTTTATGAAAGCAGCAGATAGCATTGTGCCAAGTGGTGCCCGGATTAAATATCCACCTCGAACACAGGATCTCCACCACGAGGTTGAGTTAGTGGTTGCCATCGGGGCAAGTGGCGCTGATATTGCACGCTCCGATGCGTCCGACCATATCTTCGGTTACGCTGTGGGTGTCGACTTGACTCGACGCGACCTCCAACAAGCGATGAAGGCGAAAGGTCGACCCTGGGAGATCGGAAAGTCGTTTGCTCAGGCGGCTCCGGTTGGTGAAATTCAGCCGGCTTGGAATATTGGTCATCCGCGCGAGGGGAAGATAAGTCTCTTGGTTAATGGAGAGATTCGCCAAGAAGCCGATCTAAAGGAGATGATTTGGGATGTTGACGAGGTGATTGCTGAGCTATCTACATATTACAAACTGGAGCCCGGGGATCTTGTTTTTACCGGCACGCCGGCGGGCGTTGCGGCAGTAATCCGTGGTGACAGTGTCAACTGCACTATCGATGCGCTTGAACCATTGGATTTCTCGATCTCGGCCGTCTGAATTTCTGTATGGCGATCGATCTACTAACTTTACTTTTGTCAGCCAAACAAAACCTTAACTTCGTCCGGAATAATGCCAGCGCGGATCGCTCCGTCATCTTTTCGGGTTCCCCATATGCGTGTCTCGAAACCGGACGCAACTTTTGTATCGTCACAAGTAAATTCGTGTCTTAACCGAAAGCTTTTGCGGCTCCATTGGTCGACTTGACTCGTTACTGTCAGCTTGTCTCCCATGCGGGCAGGTGCCACGAAGGTTGCGCCCGTGTCAACCAATGGCCCGCCGAATACGCCAAAGCGACGATTAAGGGCTTCAAGTGTCAAATTCTGGCTCTCAAAAAGTAACCAAAACCCTCGGTCCATCCAGCGATAAAAATTAGGATAGAATACGATTCCGGCTGGGTCACAATCCCCCCAATCGACTCGGATTGAATAACGGTTCACTATGGCCATCAGCGTTCCGTCAGGTGATGCATTGACCAGGGTTTTGTTTCGACTTGTACATGGAGGAAGTAGACAGCCCTGTATTGTCTCAAGATTTTGGGACTGCACGGTTCGACATGGCTTGCTTCTATCGTTGCCTGTCTGCACGGTGCAGGCATTAGTTTAACACACACAATTTATCCTCTGCAGCGTAGTATAGTGGATCTCACGCGGCCGAGAAGGTTTCTAATGGAGGATATAGACAATGCGGAGTTGGTATGTCGCGTGGATAGCGGGACTAGGCTTGGCCGCAGTGGCCCAAGCTGAAGAGACGATTAAGATAGGTGTCGTGCTGCCGTATTCGGGTGTCTATGCTTCGCTAGGTGGCGACATCACCGACGGCATGCAGTTAGCATTTGATCTATATGGCTCAGAAATTGCGGGCAGAAAAATCGTTCTCATTACCGAGGATTCTGAAGTCAAACCCAACGTAGGCCTCACCAAGACGAAGAAGTTGGTATTTCAAGATAAGGTTGACCTTTTAGTGGGGCCGGTGGCTTCTAACGTTGCCGGGGCGATGCGTGATTTCGTGCACAACGCCAAAATTCCACTGATTATTCCAAATGCCGGGAATAATTTGCTGACCGGAGAAAAATGCAGTCCGTGGGTAATTCGAACCTCCTTTTCTAACGACCAGATCAATCGGGTAATGGGCCCTTGGCTCTACGAACAGGGGCACCGCACCTTATACCTTATGGCGGCTGACTATTCTGCCGGTCATCAAATGATGGAGGCAGTTAGGAGAGGCTTCACTGAGGCTGGCGGAGAAATTGTCGGGGAGGAATATCCGCCACTTCGAGAAACAAAGGACTTTGCCCCCTACCTAGCTAAGGTCAAAGCTATCCGGCCAGATGCCTTGTATGTGTTTTTTGCGGGCGGTTTGGCCATTCAATTTGTAAAACAATATCAGGATTTTGGGCTCAAGGGTGAGATACCATTGACCGGTGCCGGCTGGCTGACGTCGCCTTTGTTCCTGCCGGCCCAGGGTACGGCTGCAACGGGCTTTATTGGTGCGCTCAACTATGTCCCAACAATCGATTCTGAGGAAAACAGGGCATTTCAGGCTGCATTCAGTGAAAAACATCAGCGAACTGCTTCGGAGTTCACGGTGCAAGGTTTTGATACCGGCCGTCTAATAGTAGAAGCGCTCAAGCTTACGAGCGGGAAGACGGCTGACAAGGCAGCTTTGGTGGAGGCAATTCACCGGGTACATTTTACCAGTCCGCGCGGGCCCTTCCGCATAGATCCGGCTACCAACAACGTAATTCAGGATATCTACATATTTGAGATGCGGCAGACAGGCTACGATATCCGTCATGTGGTGATCGATAAAATAGCTGATGTCCAGGATCCTCCGAACGGCTGCAAAATGTAGCGGCCGAAGCCTTTCGGATGTTTTTCGAGCCGACCTTCCTTGCCATTCAATTTCTCAATGGGTTGCAGCTCGCTAGCCTGTTGTTTCTGCTTTCGGTTGGGTTATCCGTAGTATACGGGTTGATGAATTTCATCAATCTAGCCCATGGAACGCTGTACATGTTGGGCGCATATATCGGGCTTACAGTGGCTCGAGAAAGCGGATCCTTTTGGCTCGCTCTCGTCGGAGCTCCCCTCGCCATCGCAGCTTTAGGGGCGCTTTTTCACGTCCTGTTATTGCGGCGTATGCAGGCTGCAAGCCCGATGAAGCAGGTTCTAGTGACTTTCGGTCTAATCTTTATCGGTCTGGACGTGGTTCGTTATATCTGGGGTGATTTCACCCATTCGATCGAGACGCCGGCCATTTTCTCAGGATCGGTGCAGTTGTTAGGGGAGGTGTATCCAAGTTATCGACTATTCGTGATTGGGCTAGGCTTGTTTGTCTTTGTCGCTCTTTATCTCGGTCTTGAACGTACCCGTCTCGGTGCAGTAGTGCGCGCTGGGGTCGATGATAGAGAGGTTGCGATGTCACTTGGTCTTAATATTGAACTGGCGTTTTTTATTGTGTTCTGTCTGGGTTGCGGGCTGGCTGGGCTGGCTGGTGTAATAGCGGCTCCGGTTCTGTCGGTGTATCCCGGTATGGACATGTCGATACTAGTGTTGACCTTGATTGTGGTTGTCATAGGAGGGCCCGGAAGCCTAAAGGGAGCGGCATTAGGTGCTTTTCTGATCGGAATGTTTGAGACGTTCGGTCAGGTATTTATGCCCGCTCTGGCGAGCGTAATTATTTATGCGTTGATGGCGGTCGTTCTTTTAGTTCGTCCCGGTGGTTTGCTGCCGGTGCGACCTGGTTAAAGACGCTGATGATAAAAAAAAGGGCGCTAGCCAATCGTGATATTGCTGCCTGTATTCTGTTGTTGATAGCAATAATCGCGTGGTTTCGCGCCGACATTTTTGGTCATGAGTTGCTTGCGCAGATCTCGATCTTAGCGATCTTTGCGATGAGCCTTGATCTCTTAACCGGCTATACAGGGCTGGTGTCATTAGGTCACGCCGCTTTTTACGGTGTAGGTGCATATGCGACCGCGGGTCTTGCCGCCCTGGCAGGTTGGCCAATGTGGGCCGTGATGCCGACAGCGATGCTGTTATCGGCGTTGCTGGCGGTTTTTGCCGGTGTTTTTGCAGTACGTCTGGTCGGTGTATTTTTCATTATGATTACACTTGCAATCGGTGAAATGGTTCACGCCTTCGCTTTTCGCAGTCGTGTCTTTGGCGGCGATGATGGTCTTGGCGGAGTGCCGCGCATAAATTTCGATGCGGTTGGTATAAATTTGTTAGACCCTGCGCAATTTTCTTTGTTCACATTGATTGTTGCGGCGTTGGTATATTTTGTGGCCGCTCATTTGGTGGATTCCCCCTTCGGGAGAGTGTTGGTTGGCATCCACCAGAACGAATCAAGGATGCGCGCGCTCGGATGTCCTGTGAGACATTACAAACTGGCAGCATTTGTCCTAGCCGCCTCATTCGCTGGTTTGGCGGGGTCGCTCGCTGCCCAGCATAATAATTTTGTTTCGCCAGAATTATTGACCTGGACTACGTCCGGTGAGGCATTAATTGTAGTAATCATTGGTGGTATTGGCAGTTTAGTCGGCCCTGCAGCAGGTGCGGCCGTATTCGTTATGCTCGCCCATCACCTAAGCGGTATCACTGATTACTGGATGTTTTTTATGGGCTTGTTTTTTGTTGCCGTGGTGTTGTTTGGTGGCGATGGACTTTACGGTTTGATAGGGCGCATGCGCCGAGCATTAACACATGCTCGTCGTTGAAAAACTCAACAAGGCATTCGGTGCACTGCAAGTAACGTGCGATATCTCACTTCACGTTGAGCCAGGTGCTCGTCACGCACTGATTGGCCCCAACGGTGCTGGAAAGACCACGTTGTTTAATCTTTTGACAGGGGAGATCAGGGCAGATTCCGGAAGCATAACGTTGGCCGGAAAGGATCTCACGCGTGCGCGTCCAGATATTCGTGCTCGCTTAGGCATGGCGCGTTCTTATCAGCAAAACAACTTATTTGCAGATCTGACTGTGACCCAAAATCTGGTGACAGCGCTTGTGGTGGCGCGTGGGTATGGCCTCCGCTTATGGCAGCGTCTCTCTGACAGGAATGAGCTCGCACTAGGCGCTGTCGAGATTGCAGAACTAATTGGTTTAGCCGATGTCCTAGATGAGCCTGCCCATCGACTTGCCTATGGCATGAAACGCCAATTAGAGGTCGGGTTAGCCCTGGCTGTGGAGCCAAAACTTCTATTGCTTGATGAGCCCACAGCAGGAATGAGCCCCGATGAGACTAAGCTCATGCTCACGCTAATAGGCAGTCTGCCTCCAACCTTAACGGTGTTGATCATCGAGCATGATATGGACGTCGTGTTCAAATTTGCTGAACGGATCACTGTTCTCGATGAAGGCGCAGTGCTATTTGAAGGTTCACCGGATGAGGTTCATTGCTCCGACGTTGTGCGTGCCCGATATCTCAAGCTTGCAACATGATCGGACCGGGCCTCATTGTGGAGAATTTAAACGCTTGGTATGGGGACAGCCATATCTTGCAGGGTGTATCGCTAGCCATACCTCAGGGTGCGGCGGCGGCCATTCTCGGGAGAAACGGCGCTGGAAAGACGACGACGCTTAAGTCCATTATGGGTTTGACCCCGCGACGAAGTGGGTCTGTCCGATTAGGCGCCCTTAAACTGGATGGATTGCCGCCCTACCGTGTGGCGCGCGCGGGGGTTGCTTATGTACCTGAAGTGCGCGGCGTCTTTTCATCCTTGTCAGTAGAGGAAAATTTGACTGTGAGCGCCAGGGCGACCCAAGGCGGCTGGACCTTGGAGCAAATATTTGACCGATTTCCTCGGCTCGCCAATCGACGTAATCATGGCGGCAACATGTTATCCGGTGGTGAGCAACAAATGCTTGCCATAGCGCGTGCGTTAATGACCAACGGCAGGCTTTTGATGCTTGATGAGCCGACTGAGGGCCTTGCCCCGACCATTGTTGAGGAGCTGTCTGTCCTGTTGCGTGAGTTGTTGGAAGATGGCTTATCGCTGCTACTGGTGGAACAGAATTTTACGTTCGCCACAAATCTATCGAAAAAGATTCATGTGTTGGGCAAGGGGCGGATACGGTGGTCAGGTAGTGCTTCGGACTTGATGAAAGACGAGGATATAACCCGCACCTGGTTAGGCGTATAGACGCAGATTCGGTCGGAAGCGAAGCATTTAATGAAGAAAATATATTTTGAGGATTTCAGGGTTGGCCAAGTAATCGAACTTGGTTCTTGCACGGTCAGCAAGGATGAAATCATCGCGTTTGCTCGCAAGTTCGACCCGCAGCCCTTTCATATTGACGAAGCTGCTGCGGAGCGCAGTATTTATGGTGGTTTGATTGCGAGTGGTTGGCACACCGGATCCCTATTTATGCGTCTTCTCTACGACGGGTTGTTATCGCATGCTGCCAGCATGGGTTCGCCAGGTCAGGATGAACTACGCTGGATCAAACCGGTCCGACCTGGTGATACACTGAGTGCGCGTGGTTTGGTGGAGGAATTGATTCCGTCTCGCTCCAAACCCGACCGAGGTCTGATCCGGACTACATATGAAGTATTTAACCAAGATGGAGACAAGGTGATGATGGTGCGTGGCCTTGGCATGTTTGGCAAACGTCCGACGAAAGAGGTGTGATTGAACAGTTGCGTCTTTTGAGTGTGGTTGCTGTAGGGCTTGATCCAGTTTTGTATCGTTGGAACTGAAGGGTCTATTGTTCGGGCTCTTTCGCTGCTTGGACCCCGATCATAGAGTCTCGGTTCACGAGTGCAGCTAGTTTGTCTTCCGCCCAGCCTTCTGTCCCGGCAGGGCGAGCGGGAAGCACCAGATAACGCATGTCGGCCGTTGAATCGTGAACCCGGATTGTTACGGAATCGGACAAAACAGTCCCAAATTCTGCCAGGACTGCGCGCGGTTCCTTGACTGCGCGGGCGCGATAAGCTGCTTTCTTATACCAGTCTGG
The DNA here is from genome assembly GCA_002937585.1 of Alphaproteobacteria bacterium MarineAlpha9_Bin6. GTDB lineage: Bacteria > Pseudomonadota > Alphaproteobacteria > UBA7887 > UBA7887. The sequence goes on from PTKE01000004.1 coordinate 26,347, forward strand.
TGGCAGGCCCAGGATATTTCGCGGGTAGCACGAACATAGTGTGCAGACCACGAGGTTGTGCACCTCTTCAGTATTCTCAACCACTATCAGTCGAGTGCCGTCGACTGGAATGCCCAGTTCCTCCACCCCCGCTGAGCCATCGAGAAGCAGCCTTGTCTTGTAGTTGGGATCGACCCAAGCGTGGGCCACCACACGCGCGCCTAACGCGGGGCCGCGAGCCTCCATTTTTTTAATTGTGGCCACAATCTGCGCATCGGTCAGGATACCTTTTTCGATCAACAGCTCTCGCACCGCTGTTGCCATACGTTGGTAATAGGCGAGGCGTTCCGGATCGATTGTCGGGCCATGGTGGTGGTCGTGTGACATCAGGTTGTCCTAACTAACAGGTTCCAGCCAATGTTGGTAAATCTCAATATCAACCGTGTCTGTGAAAGACCCCTGATATTCCGGCCACACATGGCTTTGCAAAAATCGCACTCGATAAAGCGGTTGTCTCGGCAAGCCATCACCACCATACGCCAGACTTTCAGGATTGCGAAACGAGCCGCAAAAGCGTTCGATCACACCGCTTTTTCCACGAATATATGTAGGAGTGCGCTTATGTCCGTCAACCTCTCGATTTGAAACTATAACCGAGGCTCCGGGTTTAAAAATCGGTTTCATGACGTAGTTTTTCGGGTTGAAATTTCAGCCATGCGAGCCTCAAGTTCTGTCGAAGTTATAACGTCTTTTTCAACAAGTATTTTTGCAATCGAGGCTATCCAACGTTCGTAATAGCTTAACTCGTTATATGCATCGATATCGAGGGATTCGATTCCTCTTCGAAGCTCATCCACGCGCATTATTTGCTTTTCACTTGCCAGTAGCACTAGGAGTGCGTCTATGCGTTTTTCCCATAAAGCATAGTCGTGCTCAGATTGATCTATTTGGTTGTTTGGCAAGCCGCCAATGTCGTGAACACCGCGCTTCATTGAATAATTGTTACCTCCTTTCCCCCGAACATGCGTAGCGACTGTTGTAAAGACAATAGTAAGCTAATGTATATTTATCTGGTATGAGCGAGTCTGCATCCAAAAGGAACGTTTAGCCGAGTTTATTAGAAAAATTCTTAATTGCCAGACCAATTTCGTCAGGCGAATCTTCCTGGATAAAATGAAGCCCTTTGACCGTGACTTCGCTTTGGTTTGGCCAGGTTCGGCAAAATTCACGTTGTGCTCCGATCAGTATGGCGCCGGGATCAGCGTTGATAAAAAGTTTGGGCATGTCATTTTGACACATCCACTGGCTATATGCTGCTACAATTGCAACCACTTCCTCCGGTTCTCCACCGACAGGGATTTGACGTGGCCAGGTAAGCGTGGGGCGGCGAGACTCGCCGGGTTCTAGGTAGGGTTTTCGGTAGACCACCATTTCCTTTTCACTAAGATCGCGCAGGACGGAACCCGGCAATATCCGTTCCACGAAGACGTTTTTTTGGAGCACAATTTCTTCCCCTGCGCCCGAACGCATGGCCTGGAAGATGCTGCGCGATTGTTCGGGCCATTCTTCCCAATCCATCGGTCGCACCAACGCTTCCATGTAGGCAATACCAGACACTCTGGTAGGTTGCCGTTGTGCCCAATAAAATCCGAGGGCCGAACCCCAATCGTGAACTACCAAGATCGCATTGGTGATTTGAAGTGATTCAAACCACGCATCCAAATATCGCACGTGTTCGGTAAAGCTATATTTTCCGTCCGGGGTTCTTCCTGATTGTCCCATGCCAACAAGGTCTGGGGCCAGACACCGGCTTGATTCGCTGACGTGAGGAATGATATTGCGCCATAAGTACGACGAAGTAGGGTTCCCGTGTAGGAACACAATGGGTCGTTCATCGGGGTTTCCCGTATCGATATAGGAAATATCGACGCCATCCACTGTAACTTGTTTGCGCGGGTGGGGGTCGGCCGAAGCCGGAACTGAATTGGGCATAAGGAACTCCAAAATCTGGCGTTTTTTTAAGGGACGTTGTTCATAGGCGGGTGAGAAGTTATTGTCTGCCCCCCCCTGGGCTTTGTTGTCCAGAATGGGAGAGTGCCAGTCAAGTAATGTAGGTCAAGATAATGAATTTTGAATTTCCAACAAAAGTCAAAGATCTCCAAGCGCGTGTTACTGGATTTATGGAGGGAAATGTTTATCCAAACGAAAAAGTTTATGAGCAGCAACTCGACGAAGGTGAAACTCGTTGGCAGATACCGCCAATCATGGAAGAGCTCAAAGCGAAGGCTAAATCGGAAAATCTGTGGAACCTTTTTTTGCCTGAAAGCGAACGTGGGTATGGCTTAAGCAATCTTGAGTACGCGCCGCTGTGTGAGATCATGGGTCGCTCGCCAATCGGTGCCGAGGTGTTTAACTGCTCAGCACCGGATACGGGTAATATGGAGGTGCTTGAACGCTATGGCCTCGAAGAGCATAAAAAACAATGGCTAGAGCCTCTGTTGAGCGGGGATATTCGCTCGGCATTTGCGATGACGGAGCCGGGGGTTGCTTCCTCTGACGCTACCAATATCGAATCCTCGATCAAGTTAGAGGGTAACGAGTACGTCATCAATGGGCGGAAATGGTGGACTTCGGGTATCGGTGACCCTCGCTGCAAAATCTTGATCTTTATGGGGAAGACAGATCCAGACAATCCGGACCGTCACAAACAGCAATCAATGATTCTCGTCCCTACTGATGCTCCTGGGATTACGGTCCTGCGAACGCTGCCCGTATTTGGCTTTGATGATGCGCCCCATGGCCATGGGGAAGTCGAATTCGACAATGTTCGAGTTCCGGCAACTAATATATTGCTTGGTGAAGGTCGTGGTTTTGAGATTGCGCAGGGACGTTTAGGGCCAGGTAGGATTCATCACTGCATGCGACAGATTGGAGTTGCTGAGCGTAGTCTTGAAAAAATGCTGAAGCGGGTCAAGGAACGTGTGGCATTTGGGAAGACCCTGGCAGAGCAGGGAACCATCATGGCGGATATTGCCAATTCGCGTATCGAGATCGAACAAGCGCGTTTGTTGGTGCTAAAGGCGGCCTACATGATGGACACAGTTGGAAATAAAGAAGCGCGCGCCGAGATAGCAATGATAAAGGTGTCGGTTCCAAATATGACGCTCAGAGTTATTGACCGAGCACTTCAAGCACATGGAGGTGGAGGTGTGACCACCGATTTTGGTCTGGCCCACCAGTGGGCGAGTTCGCGTACGTTGCGACTTGCCGATGGTCCGGATGAGGTGCATCGGGTAGCCGTCGCAAAGATGGAGTTACGCAAGCAAGTTCGTCCCGATTTTAACTAGGACTTTCGCGATGGATCGGGTGAAGGGCAAGATTGCGTTAATTAGTGGCGGGGCTTCTGGTTTGGGACGCCAAGCAGCTCGCAGGTTGGCGGAGGAAGGGGCACGCGTGGTAGTCGCCGACCTCAATAAGGTTGCCGGCTCCGCCGTGGCGGAGGAACTTGGTGAGGCTGGGCTATTTGTTCCACTTGATGTCACCCAGGAGGATGATTGGGTGCGTGTGATTGAAGCCACACTGGATAGTTTTGGCCGTCTCGACGTTTTGGTTAATTCGGCCGGGGTCGGAAATATGAACTCAGTTGAGGACTGCACCCTTGAAGAATGGAAGCATGTTATGGCCGTCAATGGCGACGGTGTATTCCTTGGCTGTAAGCACGGTATTGGTGCAATCAAACGGACCTCATCCGAGCCTGGAGCCGGTGGTTCTATCGTCAATATTTCATCCGTGTCGGGGCTGATTGGAGGACATAACCTCGCTGCTTACAATGCGAGCAAGGGCGCGGTCCGCCTTTTAACCAAATCTGTAGCGCTCCATTGCGCGCGCCAGGGCTACAACATTCGTTGTAATTCCGTGCACCCTACTTTCATCGATACGCCAATGGTTCGGGCAATGATCGATAATGCTTCAGACCCAGCGCGCGTTGAGCAGAAATTAGCTCGTCAGGTTCCTATCGGTCACATAGGGGAGCCTGATGATATTGCTTGGGGGATTGTCTACCTCGCGTCCAACGAGTCCAAGTTTATGACAGGTGCGGAGTTTGTAGTGGACGGTGGCATTACCGCAATGTAAGGCTGATATGATGCGTAACAAAGTACGGAGTGAGTGTAGCGCTGAGCGGATTCTGTCGCTGTATCTCCCCAGTTTATGTGTAGAGAATTCCAATTGACTCTGCGATGCAGGCAGGACGATCTTCCCCTTCAATTTCGAATGTAGTTTCTCCGACTATTTTTAAGCCGTTGTTCTTTACGTCTTCAACAGTTTTCAATGTGTAACGGCCACGTACCCGGCTCCCCGCCGGGACCGGCGCGGTGAAACGGATTCGGTCTGAGCCGTAATTTAGACTGTGACGTACTCCTTTTACTTTGTAGATGTCTTGCACGATCCTGGGTAAGAGCGACAAGGTTAAAAAACCGTGCGCAATTGTGGTGCCTCCAGGAAGTTCGGTTTTAGCGCGCTCGGTATCAACGTGAATCCACTGGTGATCACCGGTCGCATCGGCAAATTTGTTAATGCGCTCTTGGCTTATTTCTATCCATTCGCTGGTACCCAATTCTTGACCGACCAGGCTTTTTAATTCCTCAATATTTTCTACAGTGTGCATTGTTCCAGACCCCAACTGATATTTGACAGAGATCAAGATTAATGTGTGATATGCATTAATCAACATTGATATCCGCGTGTGCTACCTAAAACTTATTTTAGGTATGCGAGCAGTAAAAGTTTACGGTCCCGATAATTAGATGTAAGGGAGAACCCGAGTGACGGAGGATGCTAACGTGCGATTTGTGCTCTTTGTTTCTCGGACCGACAGAGTCTTCTCGGAGTTAGCATGATGGCGCTGCTCGAGGTAGATAACGTGGTCGTTCGGTTTGGAGGGATTGTTGCGCTGGATGGAGTGACTTTTGATATCCTTGAGGGACAAATTGTTGGACTTATAGGGCCGAATGGAGCAGGCAAGACAACGCTATTTAATTGTTGTTCGCGTCTTTACACACCGAATGCGGGCGATGTGTTGTTTAAGGGCACCTCCGTCTTAGGATTGCGGGCCGATAAAATTGCCTCTTTAGGCATAGGACGTACTTTCCAAAATTTAGCTCTTTTCCCTACGCTAAGCGTGTTGGATAACGTTTTAATTGGCGGTCATAGCCGGACCAAGAGTGACACAATTTCTAATGCTTTCCGCTTACCTTGGGTTCGCCGTGAAGAGAGCGAACTCATGGCTAAATCGATGGACCTGATAGAATTTATGGGCTTAGCCGAGGTCGTAAATACATCAGTTGGGGCTTTGCCATTCCCATATCAAAAACGAGTGGAGATGGCCCGAGCTCTGGCCAGTGATCCTGAACTGCTGCTTTTGGATGAGCCTGCGGGAGGTCTGAATCACGAGGAACTTGACCACCTGATGGAGCAAATTCGTGACGTCCGAACCAATCGTCAAATTACGGTGTTGTTGGTAGAGCACCATATGAATTTTGTGATGCAGGTTTCAGATAAGGTTGTTGCCATTGATTTTGGCCGCAAAATCGCCGATGGCACCCCAACCGAGGTGCAGAGCGATCCAAAAGTAATCGAAGCTTATTTGGGAACCTCTGAATAATGCCGTTTTTGGAAGTAAAAGGCCTCAACGCCTACTATAGGAATACCCAGGCGCTTTTCGGCTTAGACTTTGAACTGGAAGAAGGGTCAATTACCACGATATTGGGGGCGAACGGTGCTGGCAAAACCACTACTCTACGCTCCATATGCCGGATGGTTCGTACCGAAGGTGAGATAAGGTTTGATGGAGATGATTTAACAAGTTTCTCAACCGAGAAAGTTGCTCGACGGGGTATAGCCCATGTACCCGAAGGTCGTGGCACTTTCGTGCGACAAACGGTTGAGGATAATCTACAGCTTGGGGCTTACACTCGGAAGAACAAAGCGGAAATTGCCGAGGATATTGAAAGGGTTTACTCATATTTCCCCCCCTTGCGCGAAAGATTTAAACAGCAAGCTGGGACTCTTTCCGGGGGCGAACAGCAGATGTTGGCGATTGGTAGGGCTTTGATGTTACGCCCGCGCTTGATGCTGCTCGATGAGCCTAGCTTTGGGTTGGGACCTCTCATAGTCCAGGAAATCTATAGCATCATGCGTCAGATCCGAGAGCAGGAGGGAACGTCCATGCTGCTCGTTGAGCAAAATGCTAATATAGCTTTGAATCTGGCCGACCACGCCTACCTGTTAGAGACGGGGACAGTGGTGATGTCTGGTGAATCTCACATTATTCGCGACGACGAAAACGTCCGTCGAAGTTACCTTGGCTATTAGGGGCGGGAATCATGGAGCTTTTTCTACAACTTACTCTGGCAGGTCTGGCAATTGGCTCGATTTATTCGTGCGTCGCGTTATCCGTCGTAATGGTTTATCAGGCCAGCGATCACTTTAATTTTGCCCAAGGCGAGATGGCGATGTTTTCGACCTATATCGCCTGGACCTTTCTCGGGATGGGGGCTCCTATTTGGCTCTCTTTCGTTTTAGCGGTCGCCCTTTCGTTTTTAGCGGGGGTAGTCATTGAAAGATTGTTGGTAAAGCCAGTTGAAGATGCGCCTATTTTGAACCAGATCATGGTTTTCATTGGTCTATTGGTGATTTTTAATAATATGGCGGGTTGGATTTGGGAATTTACGATTAAACCATTTCCCAGCTTATTCCCCGCAGACTTTGGATTTAAATCAAGTCTGATTGGACCACATCACATGGGCGTGATCGGCTTAACCTTGTTGGTATTGTTACTTGTTTTCTGCTTTTTCCGATTCACCCGGGTGGGACTCGCAATGCGCGCCGCGGCCGCAAACCCAGATTCAGCGCGTTTAGTGGGTGTTTCAGTTGGCTGGATGCTGGCGCTTGGTTGGGGTTTGGCCGCAGCTATAGGCGCGGTAGGTGGTATTTTAGTTGCGCCGATCGTTTACCTGGAGCCAAACATGATGGCCGGAGTGCTTTTATATGGGTTTGCAGGCGCGTTACTCGGTGGGATTACAAGTCCAGGTGGTGCTGTTCTAGGTGGCTTGATAATAGGTGTTTTGGAGAATTGGGTCGGTGGATATGTCCCCGGAGGGTCTGAACTCAAACTCACATTTGCTCTTATACTTATTATCGCCGTACTGCTCTTCAAGCCGGCGGGACTTTTCGGTCGCGTAGTAGTGAAGCGGGTTTAACTAGCGATGGACCGCCCCAATCCTATTACACCTGGCCTGTTGATCGGTTTTGCGATCGCAGTTGCGTTCGGTATCGCGCTACCGCATTTGGTTTCTGATTTCATTACGTACCAATTTACCCTGGCAATGGCTTGGGCAATCGCCATGTTGGGCCTTAATGTGTTAACGGGTTATAATGGGCAGTTTTCCATCGGTCACAGCGCTTTCTTTGCTGCCGGAGCGTATTCTGCAGCGATATTCATTGACCACTTTGGATGGGGTCCCTACGAAGCTATTGTCGCGGCTGCATTGATTTCGTTTGTGTTCGGTTTTTTGTTTGGCTTGCCCGCCTTGAGACTAGAAGGTCTTTATCTGGCGCTTGCAACATTTGCTTTGGCCGTAGCGACGCCCCAGCTTCTAAAATTCGATGCATTTGAACATTGGACAGGCGGGGTTCAGGGTATTTACGTCCCTAAACCCGACCCGATCGTATCGTCGATAAGTGCGGATCAATCACTTTATTACGTTGCGCTGTTTATTATTTTATCCTTGATGGTGATCACCTGGTGTCTACTGCACAGCAGATCAGGCCGGGCGATGATGGCGATTCGTGATAATCCGATTGCTGCCAAGACTATGGGCATAAACACGCCGCTGGTTAAAACCACAACGTTCGGTATAAGTGCTATGTATGCAGGGATTGGGGGAGCTTTGTTTACCTATGCAAGTGAGTTCGTCAGCCCAGACGCATTCAACTTTTTTGTCGCCGTTTATATTTTGGTCGGCTCCGTGGTCGGTGGAATAGTCTCTATACCGGGTGCTATATTTGGCGGACTATTTATTGTCTTTATGCCGAATTTTGCCCAAGATATTAGGTTGGCGTACGAATGGCTGCCTCCTCCTTGGGCAATCTTCGGTGTGTTCCTGATTCTGATAATTTATTTTGTGCCTTTTGGTGTATGGGGATCTTTGGAACGGTTGATAGTATGGACGAAACGAAAAGTATCAGGCTAAATATAGTTGGTAGGGTCTAGATAGCCCCAACCAAAAGGACGCGTTGAGAGTTTTGAAGAGAAAGTGGGAGATACCCAAATGCGAATCAGCACTTTTGTGACCAGCGTGGCGGCAACTCTGCTGCTGACTGCTTCGGCAAGCGCTCAGACGGTCGGCGTTACAGATACCTCGATAAAGATTGGGAACACCAACCCATACTCTGGCCCTGCCTCGGTTTATTCATCGATTGGTAAAACTATCGTTGCTTATTTTAAGGCGGTGAATGCAGACGGCGGTATCAACGGTCGTACCATTGATCTTATCTCTTTAGATGACAGTTACAGCCCTCCGCGCACTGTTGAGCAGGTCCGTAAATTGGTCGAACAAGAGAAAGTGGCGTTCTTATTCCAAACGCTGGGAACACCCACCAACTCCGCAATTCACCGCTATGTGAACGCAAAAAAGGTGCCCCATATTTTTGTAGCCACCGGTGCGTCTAAGTGGGGACAGCCCGAAAAGTATCCTTGGACCATCGGGTATCAACCTACTTACGACGTCGAAGGTGGGATTTATGCGAATTACGCCCTGGCAAATGTGAAAAATCCTAAAATCGCGATTCTCTTCCAGAACGACGACTACGGAAAAGATTACAGAGACGGGTTTCTACAAGGTCTAGGAGACAGAGCCGACGAATTAGTTGTCAAGATGTTGCCATATGAGGTGACAGATCCGACCATCGATTCTCAGATTTTGGAACTGGCAGCAAGTGGCGCGAATGTATTTTTCAATATTACAATTCCAAAATTTGCAGCTCAAGCAATTAAAAAATCATGTGAGATCAACTGGAAACCGTTGCACCTTTTGAACAATGTTTCGTCGTCTGTTAAATCCACGCTAGTGCCTGCGGGACTTGAGTGTTCCAAAGGGCTGATCACTGCCCAGTTTATGAAAGATCCGACTGATCCGCAGTGGGCGGACTCGGCTGGTTTTAAAGAATGGTCTGCATGGATGGAAAAAAACATGCCAAACGCCGACCGTGGCGATATTTTATATGCTTATGCTTACAACGTCTCGAAATTGCTCCATATGATGCTCAATGGATGTGACGATCTTAGCCGGCCCGGCATCATGGCGTGTGCAACCAATTTGAAAGACGTTGAGCTTCCCATGCTTATTCCGGGGATCAAAGTTAACACTAGCCCCACCGATTTTTATCCGATCGAAGCGGAACAGCTTTCCGAGTTTGACGGCGAAAAGTGGGTCTTGTTTGGAGACGTCATTGATTTGAGCAGGTAAATTCATAGGTTTGATTAAGGTAGAGGGTGGAAGAGATACGTAACAAAAAGGCCCGCCACAATGGCAGGCCTTTTATTTTTTGGAAATCTGATTTGTGCTAGTCTAATTCACTTCAAATAGCCCAGCAGCGCCCATGCCGCCCCCAATACACATAGTTGTAACTACGTATTTTGCTCCGCGTCGTTTTCCTTCGATCAGCGCGTGACCGACCATACGCGCGCCACTCATACCGTATGGATGGCCGATCGAGACGGCTCCACCGTCGACATTTAATATGTCGTTGTCTATGCCCAGCCGATCGCGGCAGTAGAGAACTTGGACTGCAAACGCCTCATTGAGTTCCCAGAGGTCGATATCATCAACCTTGAGGCCATTGCGCTCCAGCAAACGCGGTACTGCAAAGGCTGGTCCGATACCCATTTCGTCGGGCTCGCATCCGGCAACGGCGAGTCCGCGATAAATACCGAGCGGCTGTAGCCCACGTTTTTCCGCGAGCTTAGAGTCCATGACAATACAGGCCGATGCACCGTCGGAAAGCTGACTGGCATTACCAGCGGTTATGCAGTGCCCTTCGCCACGCACAGGCTCGAGTCCTGCAAGCCCTTCCATGGTGGTACTTGGGCGATTGCCCTCATCTTTTTCAAGTGTAACTTCCTCTTCCCAACTCTCCCCCGTTTTCTTATCGAACGCCATTTTCGTAGTCGGGAGAGGTACGATTTCATCGTCGAAACGGCCTGCTTGTTGTCCGGCCGCAGTACGGAGCTGACTCTGTAGGCCGTATTCGTCTTGGTCTTCACGACTGATGTTGTAGCGCTTACCCACAACTTCAGCGGTGTCGATCATAGGCAAATATAGCTCCGGTTTGTTTTCATTGAGCCAGTCTTCGTGAGCACGGAAACCGTTTTGGTTTTCATTCTGCACTAAGCTGATTGACTCCAAACCTCCTGCCAAAGCAACGGGGACGCCATCGACCGTAACGCGATGTGCTGCAGTGCTGATTGCTTGCAATCCAGAGGAGCAGAAGCGATTGATTGTCGCTGCGGCTGTAGTTACTGGCAGTCCTGCTCTCAGTGCAGCTTGGCGCGCAATATTGCCGCCTGTCGCTCCCTCCGGCATTGCGCAACCTAGAATTACATCTTCAACTTCTTCGGGATCAATTTTTGCGCGTTTGACGGCTTGCTCGATTACATGACCCGCCATAGTCGCGCCATGGGTATTATTGAACGCTCCCCGGTATGCTTTACCTATCGGCGTACGTGCCGTGGATACAACAACTGCTTCTGCCATAACTTTCTCCTGAAGCTTTCTCGGACTATTTCACCGTGAATTTAAATCCCCGGTTAACCTAAAGATCGTTAAATGTTGCTCCTTGCTCTGCGAGGCGCTTGAGTAACGGCGCCGGCTCCCAAATTTCTCCATATTGCTTGTGATAGCCACAAACGGCTTTGTAAACCTTGCCTAAGCCCACCATATCAGCATAAAGCATTGGACCCGCGCGGTAACGAGGGAAACCATAGCCGTTCGCATAAATTACGTCGATATCACTTGCTCTGAGTGCCATACCTTCTTCCAAAATTTTAGCACCTTCGTTAACGAGCGCGTAGATGCAGCGCTCTATGATTTCCTGTTCATCAATCGGACGACGCTGAATTTGGCGTTCCTCACAATACCTGGTGATGAGTTGCTCGATCTCAGGGTCAGGAATAGGCACACGGCTTCCCGGCTCGTACTTGTACCAACCGGCATTTGTTTTTTGCCCAAAACGCCCCATTTCGCAAATTTGATCGTCAATGCCGGCGTCGTCTTTGATGGCAGCGTTTTCAGTGGCGCGCCGTTTGCGGATACGCCAACCTACATCAAGCCCTGCAAGATCACCCATTGCAAACGGGCCCATCGCAAGGCCAAAATCAAATACAGCCTTGTCTACATCTTGCGGCAATGCACCTTCTAGCACCATTTGGTATGCCTGTTTGCTGTAACGGGCTAGCATGCGGTTTCCAACGAAGCCGTCGCACACACCAACCAACACGGGAACTTTTTTGATTGTCTTGCCGAGCTGCATCACGGTAGCAATAACTTCTTTTTTGGTGTGTGCGCCGCGCACAACTTCCAAAAGCCGCATCACGTTGGCTGGGCTGAAAAAGTGGGTGCCGATGACCATTTCTGGGCGTTCAGTCACGGCGGCAATTTCATCTACATCGAGTGTCGAGGTGTTGGTGGCCAAAATTGCGTCGGGTTTCATAATATCGTCGAGTTTTCGAAATACCTCTTTCTTGATATCCATTTCCTCGAACACGGCTTCAACAACGATATCGGCATTCGCGATATCATCGTAGGACAAGGTCGGCGTGATCAACGACATGCGTTTGTCCATTTTATCTTGGGAAAGCCGGCCCTTCTTGACAGTATTCGCGTAATTTGCGCGAATAATTTCAAGGCCACGGTCGAGTGCCTCCTGGCTCATTTCCAGGATTGTGACTGGGATGCCTACATTGACAAAGTTCATCGTGATTCCGCCACCCATTGTGCCGGCTCCGAGTACTGCGGCACTAGCAATGTTTTGGGTTGGCGTGTCCCGCGGCACGTCAGGTATTTTCGTGCACGTGCGTTCGCCAAAGAAGAGGTTCATTAAACCCTTTGACTGATCCGATTCCAGGCACTCTCGGAATAGTTTGCGTTCGAGTTCCACGCCGTCCTCGAATGGCAATTCAACCGCCGCTTTGGCAGCCTCAATAATTTTATATGGGGCTAAATGGCCGCGAGCACGTTTGGCAATCGATTTTTCAAAATTCTCGTAAAATCCATCGGTTGGTACACTCGCCGTTTCGTCACGAATTTTTCGGAGCGGGTGTCCTTCCGCAACGATCCTTTCGGCGAACGCGATCGCTCCATCAAGAAGATCACCGTCCACGATCTCGTCGATTATGCCGAGTGCTAGAGCGGTTTTGGCTGGCACGAACTCTCCACTGACCATTAACGGCAACGCTTTTTCGACACCGCAAATTCGTGGTAGACGCTGAGTGCCGTGGCCTCCAGGTATAATGCCGATTAGCACTTCCGGAAATCCGTAAACAGCCTCCCCTGTGCCACACCGATAATGGCACGCAAGTGCAGTTTCTAAGCCGCCACCGAGAGCGTTGCCATGAATGGCCGCGACTATGGGTTTGGTAGAGTTTTCGAAACAGGTAATGACATCGTCCAAACTGGCACTGCCAGGCGGTGGTGGACTTAAAAATTCATTGATGTCTGCACCTGCGATAAAGCCTCGACCTGCGCCGCGAAGGACAACTGCGGTAATGCCCGAATCGGTTTCTCCGGCTTTAACTCCGTCCATAATCCCCTGGGGCACGCCAACGGACAAGGCGTTGACCGGTGGATTATCGACCGTGATAACGCCGATTGGACCGCGTTTCTCAAAGTTTACCAAGTTCGCCATAGTGCCTCCCGCAGCCTGGTACATATCACTTGTTTAGAGTGGCAATTCACTAAGCATATGTCTGCCACCCACGCAACCGCCAGTGTGGAGATTGCTTTCTAAAAGTCTGGCTGGGTCCTTATTCTGTTAATCGTAGAGTCGAATAAACTGACTCACATCTCTGTCCCCAAGACCGCGGGCTATTGCAAGCCGCACCACTTCGGTTGCGGTGCCGCACATTGGCAATGGGGTACCAGTTTCCCGTCCGGCGGCGCGTATCAAATCGAGGTCTTTTTGGGCGATGGTCAGTCGGCCCGTCAGTTCCGGGTCTCTTCGTGCCATGCGCTGACCAAATAATTGCAACACTTGTGAGTTCGCGAAGCCTTCGGCCAGGATTTCCGGTATTTGGGTCGAATCAACACCGCTATTCTCCGCTAACTTCAGCATTTCTGCCATGGTTACAAAAGTGGTCATGACCATCACTTGATTGCATAGTTTTGTAGTCTGTCCAGCACCATTGGCACCTATGTGAAGCAATTTACCGGCCAAGTGGGAGATAGCTGGCCGTACTGCTTCGATGTCCGAAGATTCTCCCCCCGCGAACACCGTAAGGTTACCCTTTATAGCCCCTGGTACACCGCCGGTGACGGGCGCATCTATGAAACGAATGTCGTGGTGGTCTCGGAGCCGGGCGGCAAATTCAATGGCAGCCTTGGGACTAATGGTCGAATGGTCGACTACGATCTTCCCCGATCCGCCATTCGTGATTCCGTGACGCCCGAACAGGACGTCTTCGACGGCTTCGGTATCGGTCAAGCAAAGGAAAATTATGTCGCTCGCTTTCGCAACCTCTGCAGGACTTTCAGCGAGAATTGCGCCTGCCTCGATTGCTGTTGCTGTTTTTTTTCGCGTGCGGTTCCACACCGTGAGTGGATATCCCGCTGCGCATAACTTAAGACTCATAGGTTCACCCATCAGGCCCAGTCCAATAAAACCGGTCGCAGTTCGTTTGTCGGACATAATCAACTCTTTGAAGTAGGTGGAAGTTTATTTGAAGATTAGTGCGAGTCAGGATTCATTAGCCCGTCTTGCCACCTAGGGTTTTGCTCCAGCTGTCTCGAAGGCCAATTGTTCGGTTTAAAACTAATCGCTCCGGAGTCGAGTCAGTGTCGGAGCAGAAATAGCCCATCCGCTCGAATTGAACTGTTTGGCCTTTGCTCAGGTTGACAAGGCAGGGTTCCAACTTGCAGTTGTTGAGGACCTCAAGCGATGTGGGATTGATGTCCTGTATCAAATTGCCGTCAACCCCTGGTTCCGACACTGCGAATAGATATTCGTAGAGACGCACTTCAGCATCTACCGCATGTGACGCGGAGACCCAATGCAGCGTTCCTTTTACTTTTCGACCATCCGGCGTCTTGCCGCCCCTTGTTGCCGGATCATACGTGCAGCGGAGTTCAGTAACCTCTCCGTTGACGTCTTTGATCACGTTGGTGCAGGTAATGAGATAGCCGTAGCGCAGGCGCACCTCACGGTCTGGTGCGAGACGGAAGAATTTTTTTGGCGGCGCTTCCATGAAGTCATCTTGTTCAATATAGAGTTCACGAGAAAACGGAATAGTGCGTGTCCCTGAGCTTTCATTTCCGGGGTTGTTTGCTGCCTCAAGTTCCTCCACTTGGCTATCAGGATAATTTTCGATTATGACTTTAAGAGGACGCAAAACCGCCATGCGACGATCTGCATTCTGATTTAAAATGTCGCGGACACAATGTTCCAGCATTGCGACATCTACCACCGCATCACGTTTTGCAACTCCAATTCGACTGGCAAAATCGCGGATTGCCTCTGGCGGGAAACCGCGACGCCGAAGTCCGGCAAGGGTCGGCATGCGGGGGTCATCCCACCCTGAGACACGATTTTCTCGGACCAGTTGTGTCAGGATACGTTTTGACAGAACCGTGTACGAGAGATTGAGACGTGCAAATTCGTGTTGATGGGGGCGTGATGGTACGGGGAGATTTTCGATAAACCAGTCATACAGTGGGCGATGATCCTCGAATTCTAGGGTGCAGATAGAGTGTGAGATATGTTCGATTGCGTCTGACTGGCCGTGTGCGAAGTCATAAGTCGGATAGATGCACCACTTGCTTGCGGTGCGCGGGTGTTTGGTGTGAATAATCCTATAAATGATTGGGTCGCGGAGATTAATATTGCCCGAGGCCATATCAATCTTGGCACGAAGAACACATCTTCCTTCGGGGAAATCTCCCGATCGCATACGGGCGAACAAATGAAGATTCTCTTCAATAGGTCTATCACGGTAGGGGCTATTACGACCTGGATCGGTCAGGGTGCCACGATAGTCTCGAATTTCATCAGCTGTTAAATCATCGACATAAGCGTTCCCGGTTTGGATCAAATGGACAGCCCAGTCGTAGAGCTGTTCAAAATAATCTGAAGCGTAATAGAGGTGTTTCCCCCAGTCTAATCCCAGCCAGCGAATATCTGTTTTGATTGCATCTATATATTCTTGTTCCTCGCGGGTTGGGTTCGTGTCGTCGAAACGCAAATGACACCGCCCGCCGAAGTCCTGTGCAATACCAAAGTTGAGGCAGATGGATTTTGCATGGCCAATGTGCAGGTAGCCGTTTGGCTCGGGTGGAAAGCGTGTGGCAATTTCTTTGCAGTGACCACTGCTCAGATCATCAGCCACTATATCCCGAATAAAGTTACGGTTTTCGGTATCCGAGGATTGCTCGCTCACGATTCTTTCCCAGCTGGTCTGAGGGGCACCCTACGCGCTCTAGTATTTAAAAAAAAGCACCCGGAGAGTTTCTCGTTGATCCCATATTAAGGTTCTTGAATTCACATACTTCCAAGTCGCAAGTCGCGCCCTTATGTACGGTCATGCTATTGTGGTTACTAGTTTGAGATCTGAATGTCGGTATGTCGGAGATAAGGCATTGATTAGTCGACGTAGGTTTATAGAACTAGGTGTGGTTGCCGGCGTGGGCCTCAAAGCTGTTGCGGCAACCGCGAAGGTTAAGGGAAGTGAGTTGTCGGGGGAAGTACCCACTATTCGCTCCTATGTGGAGCTAGGCGGAACGGGATTAAAAATTTCGGATATATCCTTTGGCTCGAGTCAGTCCTCAGATCCTGACTTGGTTCGTCACGCACTTGATCGTGGAATCACTTACTTTGATACGGCGGAGAGCTACCGGTTTGGCACCTCAGAGGTCGCAATAGGAGACGGCTTGAGAGGTGTTAGAGACCGAGTGATTCTGGCCTCTAAAACCAAGGCCGCCGCGAATGCTAATCGAGTGGAGATCATGAGGGCACTCGAAGGCAGCCTTGGACGACTTAAAACAGATTATCTTGATGTCTACTTTAATCATGCCGTCAATGACGTTGCCAGAATACAAAATGAAGAGTGGTGGGAATTTATTCAACTTGCAAAGCAACAAGGCAAGATTCGGTATTGTGGCATGTCCGGACACGGAAGCCAGCTAGTCCGTTGTTTGGATTATGCGTTAGAACATGACTTAGTCGACGTGATCCTGGTTGCGTACAATTTTGGTCAGGATCCAGATTTCCTCAACCGGCTGAAACAAAGCTTACATTTTTCCAATCTACAGCCAGATCTTCCGCGCATGCTTTTCAAAGCCAAGCAGAAGAACGTCGGTGTTATCGCAATGAAAACTCTGATGGGTGCCCGTCGCAATGACATTCGCCTCTATGAGCGCGACGGCAACACTTTTGCGCAAGCTGCGTTTCGCTGGGTATTGTCAAACCCTTACGTTGACGGTCTGGTAGTGTCGATGACTAGTAAGAAGGACATTGACGAATATGTAGGTGGTTCCAGTGCATCCAAATTGGCTGACTACGAAATTCGTCTACTTGATCGTTACATGGCGTTAAACGGATCCCGATATTGCCGACACGGGTGCGATCTATGCGCCGATGCATGCCCTAAGGGCGTAGAAATAGCCGAAGTGTTGCGGACTCGCATGTACGACGTGGATTACGGGAACCCGGATTTGGCCCAAACCGATTATGTTGCACTTGGATCAGGGGCGAGTGCGTGCGTTACTTGTGCAGATCAGCCGTGTCAAAATTCATGCCCGGTCGGAATTCCAATTTCGACATGGACCCGTGACGCTGCCCTTCGTTTTAGCTGATTGTTGGCGGTTTTTCTAAGTTCCTTTCAGGCTAGGCGGTGCACGTGATTAGGTTTTTCGCGCATTTTTTGTTCGTGCTAGCGGCGTGGACTTTAGTCATTAAGTTTGCATTTCCGTTTGCTTTTTCGTGGTATGAGGGGACACCACTAGACACTTACATTATGTGGGATTTTTGGTGGGTGATTCACTTATGGCTGGGCTGGGCGCTGCTCTCCTGGCAACGCTACACATACGCGTTAGCGGTATCTGTATCAGTAGTTGAAATAACTATTATATCAGTCAAACTTAAAGTGTTCCTCGGTGATCCGAGTTGGACCATTTGGACCGCTAATTGGTTTACAAACAAGTTATTTGTTATTACATGCTTTGTTTTGATGCTCGGGTATTTTGTCGCTAAACATCGTAAATTGCGCGCCTATTAATTGTCCCATACCTGATCCGGAAGTGGTAGTCCGGCCAGGTCGTCGGTAAGTAGCGGGCCATCTGGTTTGATGTCGAGTTTGTTGAGGACCATCATCAATTGGCGTGTGTGCTGAGCGCTGTGCCAGGTGGTTCTTTCCAGCACTACATGCAGAGTTTGCTTGCCAAAATACGTCGCGATTGATTCTCCTTCTTTGTCATCTGGTGTATTCTTCCACCAGGACTCAACTGCCCCCAGCACCCCTTGCCCGTATTCCGCGATATCTGCTCCGGTTTGGAGGTCCTCACCAGGTGGTGAGTTCAGGTCTTCATCAGTCAAGGTGGCGCCGGCTTCGGCCTCCAGAAAACACTCTGCAATCCGGAATATATGGTACCCGAGTTCTCGATAACTGCGCGTTCGGCCCGGCAAAGCATGGTTAAGGTGAGAAACAGGGATTTGTCGTATATAACGTTGTGCAGCCGCTAACACCATGTGTAACTTGATGACTAGTTCGTCGACCGGAAGCGGCTGAGCGTCATCGTCTTCAAGGCCTAGAAAATTGGCGATTTCCGTAAGCACCTGAGCCAATATGAATCGGTCGCCTTGTGTTATTACTGGAACGTTCTTGATCCCGCGTGCAGCTAGCCTCTGAAAACCAGTGGGATCGTCAACCACATTAATTGATTCAAAATCGACGCCGTGCGAGTGCAAGAATTCCTTCGCCCGCAAGCAGCTCGTGCACCCTGGCTGCCAATACAGGATGATAGGTTCCGACATCCTAGTTCCTTTTCGATTGTTCCTTTGTGAAGGGATAAATTTTTGTGAAGTCGGCACCTGGCATCACGGACATCATCTTCTTAAGAAGATGTCCAACCGTTTGAGCAATGACGTCCTGGTTTGTGCCTTTGGCTACTTCTTCCAAATATAGATTTACGTCTTTGGTTAAGAGATCAATAGTAAAACCTGCATCGAACTGTTTGGTCAGAATGCGTCGCGGGAATTTGTCACTGGTGGCGGTGTTTTGGCCGCTAGACGCATTGAATACGTCAATCATGATCCGCGGATCGAGTCCAAGTGATTCACCAAATGCGACTGCCTCACTGGTTGCTGCCATGGCTGTAGCTGACAGGAAATTATTGAGGAGTTTCATTGCCTGTCCTTGGCCGGGCTCAGGTCCAATATAAAATCGATTTTTTGCCAATGCTGCTAAGACTGGGTCCAGTCGATCGAATAACGCTTGATCTCCAGATGCCATCAGCGACAGTGTTCCTTGGCGTGCTCCAAGGGTGCCCCCGCTGACCGGCGCATCGAGATAAGCGATGCCGGCAGTTGCTAAAAGGCCATGAACGGCTCGTGCGGCCTCGACACCAATGGTTGAGTGATCAACCATTACGCGCGCCGTGCGCTGGGGCGTAGATATAATTTGTCTTGCTACCTCAGTTACCGCATTTCCGTCAGGCAAGGAGAGCAGCAAAGTTTCACAAGCCGTTGCTATACCCTCTACGCCGTTGGCGACGCGGGTTCCTTTCGGTGCGCGAGCTTCCGTGCCCGCAGAGTCAAACGCTACCACAGTGTGTCCTGCAGCCACGACGTTGGTGGCCATCGGTACCCCCATATTGCCTAGGCCAATAAACCCGATCGTAACTTTATCCATGCTATCATCCTATAACGGTTGTTTGGCGCTGTTCCAAAATGCTTTTTTATGCCGGTACTAAGATCGGTAGTCTGACTTATTATCATTAGAAACTCGATTCTGAGGACGCCTATGATTTCCAACCATTTGCCGCAACTGAGCTTCGACCTTGGAGAAAGCACTGAAATGCTGCGCGATATGGTGGCAAGCTTTGCCGCCGATGAAATTTCGCCTCGTGCCGCCGAAATAGACCTCAGTAACAATTTTCCTTCCGATCTATGGCGGAAATTCGGAGACCTTGGCTTGCTCGGGATAACGGTTGAAGAGGAATACGGTGGGGCTGGCATGGGTTATTTAGATCACGTAGTGGCGGTGGAGGAAATCAGCCGCGGTTCTGCGGCTGTTGGTCTTTCCTACGGCGCACACTCTAATCTCTGTGTAAACCAAATTCGTCGTAATGCTACCGACGAACAGAAGCGACGCTATTTACCCAAACTTATATCAGGAGAACATGTAGGCGCATTGGCGATGAGCGAATCGGAGGCAGGGTCTGACGTTGTCTCAATGCGTCTTCGTGCCGAGAAACGCGGCGAACGCTACGTTCTTAATGGTTCAAAAATGTGGATCACCAATGGTCCGGATGCCGACGTTTTGGTGGTGTACGCAAAGACCGATGTCGAAGCTGGCTCGCGCGGCATATCTGCTTTTCTAATTGAACGTGGTTTCAAGGGTTTTAAATCTGCACAGAAACTCGACAAACTGGGTATGCGTGGTTCTAACACCGGCGAGTTAGTCTTTGAGGATTGCGAGGTTCCAGCAGAGAACCTGCTAGGAATTGAGAATGAAGGCGGTAAGGTTTTGATGAGTGGACTCGATTATGAGCGCGCAGTCCTTTCTGGTGGTCCCATCGGTCTCATGCAATCATGTCTTGACGTGGTCTTTCCGTATGTCCACGTGCGGACGCAATTCGGCCAGCCGATCGGAACGTTTCAGCTCATGCAAGGGAAACTTGCTGACATGTATACGACCCTAAGTGCCTGCCGAGCTTATGTATATGCAGTTGCCAAAGCCCTCGATCGTGGTGAGGCGACTCGCAAGGATGCTGCTGGCGTGATTCTTTTTGCGGCCGAAAAGGCTACGTGGATGGCCCTTGAAGCAATTCAGTGCTTAGGTGGGAATGGCTATATCAATGAATATCCCACTGGACGCTTATTGAGAGATGCAAAGCTTTATGAAATCGGCGCTGGCACTCAGGAAATACGTCGCTGGCTAATAGGGCGTGAGCTTTTTGAAGAGACGGGGCAATAGAACAGTGCTCTCTGGGCGCGGCTACCACCTCATTCTAATCAAGTTAAAATTGCGGTGTGGTGCCCCACATTATGAGGCACTCACGTAGTTGCTTCTGGTTATACTGTATCCATAGCGTCCGATTTTAGTAGCATTTGGCGGATTGGAGAGGTTCGTGAAAATCGTAGATGTCACGCTTACAATATTCGCTTGGGAGGATATTCCGAAGACTAGTTATAACCAGCTTACTGGCGTCTTTGGTGGTGCTAGTCAGCTCGGCCTACTCACAATTATGACAGACGAGGGTATTGACGGGCACTCTTTCCTGGGAAGCGCCATGTCTAGTGTAGAGTTCGATGGTTCAAGCCTGATCCGCCATCTCAAGCCATTGTTGTTAGGGGAAGACGCGTTAAGTCGTGAACGGATTTACCAACGGATTTGCCAGAGAAGTCGGTACACTACGTGGCGAGCAATTGGTGCAGTTGATATTGCCCTCTGGGATATTGCTGGAAAAGCGGCTGACCTTCCGATCCATAAATTACTGGGCAGCTACCGGGATAAAGTGCCGGCCTATGCATCATCAGCAGTGCTTAGCTCGGTTGGGGCCTACGCTGACGAAGCGGTCCAATTCCGTGACTCGGGCTGGTCTGCGTACAAAATTCACCCGCCAACACGGTGGCGGGAGGATATAGAAGTTTGCCAAGCAGTACGACGTGCAGTTGGCGATGAATATCTAGTGATGCTCGATTCTACATGGAGTTATCGTTATGAAGAAGCACTCCGGGTTGGGCGTGCGGTCGAAGGTTTGAATTTTTATTGGTACGAGGATCCCTTAGCAGACGACGACATATACAATTATGTGAAGCTCAAGCAAAAGCTTGATATTCCAATCATGGCAACTGAATATTCCCCTGGCGCATTTCACTCCTATGCACCCTGGATCATTGCTCAGGCAACCGATTTTTTGCGAGGGGATGTTGCAGTAAAGGGTGGGATCACGGCTCTAATAAAAACAGCGCATTTGGCGGAAGGGTTTCGGATGAACTACGAGGTTCATCACGGAGGAAATTCCCTGAACAACGTTGCAAATCTTCACGCGATTCTTGCTATACAGAATTGTGAATTTTTTGAGGTATTGCTGCCGGAAGGAGCGCAAAAATATGGTTTGGCGGAGGACATAGAGGTCGACGAGAATGGGTATGTTCATGCGCCGACAACGGCGGGTCTTGGCGCCAACATCGATTTTGAATTGATTGAAAGGAACAAGCTTACGGTGCTTCGTTAGAGACATCTGTAAAGCATCGAACGGATCGGGTACTATAAAATGGAACACCACGTTTGGCACACCGTTTTTGGCTTGGCTGGTCTGCTTGCAGTAGCGGTCGTAATGGTCCCCGCAGCTAGGCGTTTCAATTTCCCATATACAGTTTTGTTAGCGGTTCTTGGTTGTGTGATCGGCGCAGCAGAGCTCTCATTTGGTGAACTGCACGGGCTGGGAATTTTTGGCGATTTTTTTGGTGCTCTAAGCGGCTTTAAAATCTCGTCTGAAGCCATCTTTTTTGTATTTCTACCTGCATTAATTTTCGAATCCGCTCTGTCGATCGATGTGCGGCGGTTATTCGATGACATCGGGTCTATTCTCCTACTCGCAGTCATCGGGTTGTTAATTTCGACCATTGTGGTCGGCTACTCACTCTGGGCAGTCTCCGGTTTTGCGCTGGTTGCTTGTCTACTCGTCGGCGCGATTGTGTCCGCGACCGATCCGGTGGCCGTTGTGGCCATCTTCAAGGATCTCGGCGCACCAAAGCGACTGGCCATTTTAGTCGAGGGAGAAAGCCTGCTAAACGATGCCACTGCCATCGTCATATTTAGCATTCTCGTCGTCATGTTGACCGGAGAGTCTGAACCTAGTTTGCTGGCCGGTGCTTGGGCATTCGTTAAGGTGTTTATTGGTGGCATTTTGGTTGGCTACGTATGTGCTCGGGCAGTTTGTTACGTGATAGCCCGACTGCGGAACCTACCGTTGGCTGAAACCACCTTGACTATTAGTCTCGCGTACTTGTCTTTCATTATTGCGGAGCATTACTTGCATGTCTCGGGAGTAATGGCCGTAGTGACTGCAGCGTTGGTGGTTGGTTCGATCGGACGTACTGCCATTTCAGCAGAATCTTGGCACGGTTTAAGAGAAACCTGGGAGCAACTGGGTTTTTGGGCCAATTCATTGATCTTTGTTCTTGTAGGTATTGTAGTGCCACGACTTTTGATTCAAACAGGGACAAAAGAGGTAGTATTATTTTTTGTTCTCCTCGTCGCTGCATTCGCGGCACGTGCGGCAATCATTTACGGTGTTCTGCCGCTTTTGAGATATACCGGTCTCGCGGAACGGGTTAACACGGGTTACAAAACGGTAATGTTTTGGGGTGGCCTGCGAGGAGCAGTATCGCTCGCTCTGGCTCTTGCCATTATTGAAAACCCGGCTATTCCGAGTGATGTGCAGAGTTTTGTGGGCGTTCTAGTAGCTGCCTTCGTACTGTTCACGTTGTTCGTGAATGCCACGACCATGGGTACAGTGCTCTCCATGTTCGGACTCGATAAGCTTTCTCCTGCAGAGGAAGCTATTCGGGATCGCGCGATGGGCTTGTCATTGACGCGGGTTGGAGAAGATGTTGAGGCAGTAGCGGCTGAATATCAGATCAATCCCAATATCTCCCAAAAATTTGTACGTGAATATGAGACGCGAGTTAAAACGGTCGGCGAAAGGCTACAAAATCTTGAGGGTATAACTCAGGATGAGTGGATTCGCATTGGGCTCGCAGCGTTGGGAAATCAGGAACGGAAGTCTTACTTGGATTTCTACGCCAAAGGGTATGTTGGGCCAAACATAGCGCGCCTATTGCTTGATCGGATAGACGACATACTGGATGGACTGAAACACGGAGGCGTAGATATGTACCGTCAGGCGGTCGATAAGTCTCTTGCTTTCGACTGGCGATTTCGTTTGGCGCTCTATTTCCATCGCCGCTTTGGTTTAACGGATTTACTTTCAGAAAATTTTGTTAAACGGTTTGAGGTGCTGTCCGCCACAATTCCAACGCTTACTACCCAACTCAACAGCGGTCTTGCTAAGGTTGGTGAGGTTGTTGGTGATAACGTGCGATTGCAGTTGAAGGAGCTTCTTGAACAACGGTTAGCAATAACCACAAGAGCATTTGCGGCGCTGGAATTACAATACCCCCAATATTCACGCACACTAAAGGAATGTCATCTAGGACGACTTGCTGTTCGCTTGGAAGAGTCAAATTATCGCTCTATGTATGACGAGGCGGTAATTAGCTCAGAGGTTTTCAAAAACCTCGAGATAGAGTTAGAGGAACGCCTGAGGCTACTTGAGGCCCAGCCGCGCCTTGATCTTGGGCTTGATGCGCAGCAACTTGTTTCCCGTGTGCCGTTTTTCGAGAGTCTTGACGACGTTAGGATTGCGGAAATTGCTAAACTTTTAAGGCCGTCTCTGGTTGTGCCGGATGAGCAGATCCTAAAAAAGGGGGAAGTGGGCGAGTGCATGTATTTTATTGCCTCGGGTGTCGTCGAAGTCGGCCTTGAGCCAGAGCCAGTTAGTTTAGGAAGTGGTGAATTTTTTGGCGAAATGGCTTTGATCAACGAAGCCCCTCGGGTTGCAAACGTAACCGCTAAAGCTTTCTGTGATCTCCTAATTCTTGAGAACCGTGAATTTCATACATTGCTCGAAGCAAACCCGGAAATGCGCGCGACGATATATGAGATTGCGGGAAAACGACTCGGAGTGACGGAAAAAACATAATCCAATCCGTTTATGATTGGGTAACCACAAATTTGATTGGCATACACGAGGGTTTTCTGGCCGATGAGTTGAGAGCTCGCAGTCAGATGTAAGGAGCCAGATAGTGCATTTTGATTTGACAGGAAAACTTGCTCTTGTGACGGGTTCGACGCGGGGTATCGGACTAGCTGCTGCGAGGGGATTGGCGAGGATGGGGGCTGCAGTGGTAGTGAACGGGCGTGAGCAGTCAGCGGTTGATGGCGCGGTCTCCTCCATCGTAGATGACAACACCAGTGCTAAACTTCATGGCATAGCTGCAGATCTCTCCAATGCGGCTGGCTGCGCCGCTGTAATCGAAGCGTTTCCTGATGTCGATATCCTGGTTAACAATATGGGGGTTTATGAACCTAAACCGTTCTTTGACGTTTCGGACGAAGATTGGGAATGGATGTTTGAGGCGAATGTTATGAGTGGGGTTCGTCTCACACGACACTATCTTCGGGATATGATCGAAAAAAAAGACTGGGGGAGAGTTGTTTTTGTATCAAGTGAATCGGGCGTGCTGATCCCTAAGGAAATGGTGCATTACGGATTTTCCAAGAGCGCGCAGTTATCGATTGCCCGAGGGGCAGCCGAGTACACTAAAGGAACGAACATTACGGTGAATTCGGTTTTGCCTGGACCAACCTGGGTTGAGGCAACAGCGGAGCGATTATCGTCGCGAGCGGTCGCGCAGGGTACGACGGTCGATGCACTCAAGACTAGCCTCTTCTCAGAGAGGCGAAGGTCATCGCTGCTTCAGCGATTTGCCACGCCGGAAGAGGTGGCGAATATGATTTGTTACATTTGTTCAGCTGCATCCAGTGCCACTAATGGTGCTGCCATGCGGGTGGAAGGTGGCATTGTTACTAACCCTTTTTAGGCTCCTGCCGGGTTACCTTTTCGCATTTACAAAACATGGTTATATAGGTTCTTGATATTGGGTTCGTCGGGCCCAATTCTCGGGTTATGGCGTACTTGCTCTGCAGAGCGCCTCCCCTTTAAGGAGATGGGAAATGACTAAAGACCCAATTGTTATCGTTGGTATGGCGCGAACGCCGATGGGAAGCTTTCAGGGATCTCTGTCATCGATGTCAGGACC
The DNA here is from genome assembly GCA_002937585.1 of Alphaproteobacteria bacterium MarineAlpha9_Bin6. GTDB lineage: Bacteria > Pseudomonadota > Alphaproteobacteria > UBA7887 > UBA7887. Next base: position 51,703 of record PTKE01000004.1, read on the forward strand.
AAAATTAGGCTCTGTAGCGATAAAATCCGCCCTAGAGCGTGCTCAGGTTTTAAATGAAAATGTCTCCGAGGTCATAATGGGTTGCGTCTTGCCCGCCGGACAGGGACAGGCGCCTGCGCGTCAGGCGGCACTCGGAGCCGGGATACCTATGGATGTTGGGGCTACCACTATAAATAAAATGTGTGGCTCTGGCATGAAGGCAACAATGTTTGGCCATGATTTGATCGTTGCGGGCTCTGCAAATATCGCTGTGGTCGGTGGTCTAGAGAGCATGTCTAACGCTCCGTATTTGCTTCCTAAGGTACGCCAGGGTCTGCGCATGGGGCATGCGGAGGTTAAGGATCATATGTTTATTGATGGTCTTGAGGATGCATACGATAAGGGGCAATTGATGGGTGTATTTGCAGAAAATACGGCCGAGAAATACCAGTTTACCCGCGAATCTCAGGATGAATTTGCCATCCGTTCACTTAAGCGTGGCAAGAAGGCCAATGAAGATGGGAGTTTCGATGCAGAAATGGCGCCCGTCACGATCAAAACGCGAAAGGAGGAGGTATTGGTTGATCGAGATGAACAACCATTTTCCGCTAATCTTGAAAAAATACCCACTCTTAAGCCCGCTTTCCGCAAGGATGGCACAGTGACTGCAGCTAATTCGAGTTCGATTTCAGATGGTGCAAGTGCTCTTGTGTTGATGCGTCGGTCTGAGGCAGAGAAGAGAGGCATTACGCCTCTGGCTACCATCGTCGCACATGCGACCCATAGCCAGGCACCGGAATGGTTTACCACGGCCCCAGTTGGCGCTATTTCGCGGCTTTTTGAAAGAACAGGCTGGTCCAAGGATGAAGTAGGCCTGTTTGAGATCAATGAGGCCTTCGCTGTAGTTACAATGGCAGCGATGAGAGAGCATGGGCTTTCTGTTGAACAGGTCAATGTACACGGGGGCGCCTGCGCTATGGGGCATCCAGTCGGCTCCTCTGGTTCCCGGATAATTTGCACATTGGTTGGTGCAATGCATAAGTACGATGTAAGCAAGGGTGTTGCCGCATTATGCATCGGTGGAGGTGAAGCCACGGCAGTCGCCATAGAACGCGTTAACTAGCTTAGGTATTATGCCAACTGAGCAGCTTTTATCTGGTCACCGCGCACTGGAGTCATGTTCTGCGCAACTTAGTAAATCGGCATTTCCCACAAGTGCCAAGCTGAGGAGTGTCAAGGTATGCTACTAACCGATGACCAAACCATGATCCGCGAGGCGGCACGCACCTTTGCCCAGGCTGAGGTCGCACCGCTTGCTGCTGAATGGGATCAGACTGCTGAGTTTCCTACTGACATTGCGAGGCGGCTGGGAGAGCTTGGTTTTCTTGGAATGACCATTTCTGAAGAATGGGGCGGTGCCGGCGCTGATAATGTTTCACTGGCTCTGGTAATAGAAGAAATATCCGCTGCTGATGCCGCATGCGGCCTACTGGTCGGTCTACAAAACTCCGTAGTCTGCGCACCTATTAATCAGTTTGGTACGAATGAGCAAAAAGAACGTTATCTGCGGCCTGCTGCGCGAGGTGAAATACGTGGTTGTTTCTGCCTGACGGAACCACAGGCCGGTTCCGACGCTTCAAACCTCCGCACTACGGCAGATTTACGAGGTAATCGGTATGTGATCAACGGTTCCAAACAATTCATTTCGTCTGGTGCCAGCGCGGATATTGCGCTTATTTTTGGTGTTACAGATTCGGATTCTGGGAAAAAGGGGATCAGCGCCTTTATCGCTCCCACAGACTCTCCTGGATATAAGGTGGTCGCCAAAGAGGATAAATTAGGCCAGCGTGCCTCCGATACATGCCAGCTTTCATTTGAGGATCTGGAGGTATTCCCGGATATGGTTCTTGGTGAGCTAGGTGAGGGGTATCGGATTGCACTCGCTAACTTGGAAGGTGGTCGCATTGGTATAGGTGCACAGGCACTTGGCATTGCGCGAGCGGCTTATGAAGCCGCCCTTTCCTACGCTAAAGAGCGCGAGAGCATGGGACAGGCTATCATTCAACATCAAGCGGTCGCTTTTCGACTCGCCGACATGGCGACTAAGATCGAAGTCGCCCGACAGATGATTTGGCACGCGGCCGCCTTAAAAGATTCGGGCCGGCCCGCTCTTAAGGAGGCCTGCATGGCCAAGCTGTTTGCCTCTGAGATGGCTGAGGAGGTATGTTCCGCGGCAATTCAAATTCATGGTGGGTATGGCTTTGTACGCGGTTATCCTGTGGAGAGACTTTGGCGTGACGTGCGGGTGTGCACGATTTACGAGGGCACTAGCGATGTGCAGCGTTTGGTGATCAGTCGCGCAGTAGCATCCGAATAGTGTGTCGGAAAGGTGTACCGATCGATTTCAGCTTCGAATTCGATTTCTTTCTCTCCTAAAAGATTTCCTGCCACTATGACAGCGGAATCTCTGCGTGCCCCGCGATGTTTGAGGCTAGTCACTCTGTGTTTTATATGGCCAAGTTTTCGCTTGCCGCTAAGCGGCGCGATGAGGCAGGTTAGTCATGGACTCATAGATTTTTATTGGCAAATACGGTCTCCTTGATGAGCGTTCTGCATTCAGATCTAGACACATCGTCTAGGGGTTTTAAGGAAAATGCGTCCCACATGCGGAAATTGGTTGAGGATCTCCGTGTGGAGGTCTTAAAGGTCGGCCAGGGCGGCGGCGATGCAGCTCGTTCCCGTCATCTTGAACGTGGCAAACTTCTTCCTCGTGATCGCGTGGATCGCCTGCTCGATCCGGGCGCACCATTCCTTGAGCTGTCGCAGCTCGCGGCGTATGGCATGTATGAGGGCGACGCACCGGGTGGCGGTCTCATAACTGGGGTTGGGCGGGTCAGTGGGCGCGAGTGCCTGGTTTTGGCCAATGATGCGACTGTCAAAGGCGGTACCTACTATCCGATCACGGTTAAGAAGCACCTGCGCGCCCAGGAGGTGGCACGTAAGAATCGTTTGCCATGTATTTATCTAGTTGATTCCGGTGGTGCTAACTTGCCCAATCAGGACGAAGTATTTCCGGATCGCGAGCACTTCGGTCGCATTTTCTTTAATCAGGCGACGATGTCAGCTGAAGGAATATCTCAGATAGCAGTTGTAATGGGAAGTTGCACTGCAGGCGGCGCCTATGTTCCAGCGATGTCTGACGAATGCGTAATTGTGCGCAATCAAGGCACAGTCTTCCTGGGCGGTCCACCTTTAGTGCGAGCTGCTACTGGCGAAGAAGTCAGTGCTGAAGACCTTGGTGGTGCCGACGTTCATGCTCGCATCTCCGGAGTGGTTGATCATTATGCTGCCGATGACTCCCATGCACTGGCGATTGCTCGGCGTATCGTTGCCAATCTTGTAGACAAGAAACGGGTTGATCTTGATCTTACGCCACCCGTATTGCCAAGGTACGACTCTGTGGACCTTTATGGTCTCGTCCCATCGGATCTACGGCAACAATTTGAAGTTCGAGAGGTGATTGCGCGGTTAGTTGATGGCAGCGAATTCGATGAATTCAAGCAGCTCTATGGCCGGACTTTAGTTACCGGCTTTGCCCGTTTAGCCGGTTACCCCATTGGAATTGTTGCTAACAACGGCATTCTGTTTTCCGAATCTGCTCTCAAGGGTGCTCACTTTATTGAGCTTTGTTGTCAGCGCCGGGTGCCGTTGGTTTTTCTTCAGAATATTACAGGCTTTATGGTCGGTAAAAAATATGAAGCTGCTGGAATTGCGAAGGATGGTGCCAAGCTGGTTACCGCGGTGGCCTGTGCCCAGGTTCCGAAGTTCACGGTAATTATTGGAGGGAGTTTCGGTGCTGGCAACTATGCCATGTGCGGACGCGCCTACGAGCCGAGATTTCTATGGATGTGGCCGAATGCCAGAGTGTCGGTCATGGGCGGGGAGCAGGCTGCGAACGTTCTTGCAACCGTTCGTGCAGACAACCTTGCGAAGCGTGGTGAAAGCTGGACCCCGGTGCAGGAGGAAGAATTTAAAGCTCCCATACTTCGCCAATATGAGGAACAGGGTAGTCCGTATTATGCGACAGCGCGCCTATGGGACGATGGCATAATAGATCCGGCGGCAACAAGAACCACCCTCGCTTTGGGGTTATCTGCATCCTTCAACGCACCGGTGCCGGACACTCGGTTTGGAGTTTTTCGAATGTGAGTAATTTTGAGCCAATCTTAGGCATCGGCAACACTTATTTGGGGCCGTGCTTCGGAATTTAAAAAAGAATCCTCCTTGTGGATAGTTGGTGTCCGTCATTTTGACACGTTACTTTGAGCATTAGTATTTCTTAAGGCTGTCGATGACACTCAAGTTCTTTAATTTCTACAGGCGTCTATATTTTTGGATTGAGGGAGATTGATGGCAGATGGCAAGCCAACGAAAGAGTCCCAAGCCTAAAGTATTGGGACGCAAGATGGCGCTTCCGGAAAGTCCCGAGCAAGCCGTGCTCGACCGGATTGTGAATAAAAACAAAGGCCATCAATTCACAGTACGATTCACTTGCCCGGAGTTTACAGCATTGTGTCCAATTACTGGACAGCCTGATTTTGCGCATTTCGTTCTGGATTATGTTCCGGGTGAGTGGCTGATAGAGAGCAAGTCACTTAAATTTTATTTTTCGTCGTTTCGTAACGTCGGTGTGTTCAATGAGGAATGCACGATTATGATAGCGAGGCGCCTGGTCGAACTAATTGTACCACATTGGTTGCGCTTAAGCGGATTTTGGTATCCGCGTGGTGGCATGCCGATCGATGTCTGGTATCAGACGTCCTTGCCACCTGATGGCGTGCATGTGCCCGATCCTGGAGTATCTCCCTACAGAGGGCGTGGTTGATGTTTAAAACGGTGTTGATTGCCAACCGAGGTGAGATTGCATGTAGAATCATGGCAACAGCACGAAAGCTGGGTATTCGCACAATTGCAGTTTATTCTGATGCTGACGCCGATGCTCGCCATGTTCATCTCGCGGATGCTGCATACAGAGTAGGTGCGGCTCCCGCTGCCGAAAGTTATCTGCGAATAGAAGCATTGCTTGATGCCGCTGAACGATCAGGCGCCGACGTGATTCATCCAGGCTACGGTTTCCTTTCAGAAGATTCTGAGTTTGCTCAGGCTTGTCTAGACGGTGGCTTTGCGTTCGTCGGTCCGTCCCCGGAGGCAATTCGTTTGATGGGCAACAAAGATGAGGCAAAGCGCTTAATGGTTGGTGCGGGGGTGCCCGTGGTGCCAGGGTGCGACGACCTAAATATAGACCTCAAGGTGATTTTAGCTGAGGCGCGCCAAATTGGTTATCCGGTGATGATTAAGGCGGTTGCAGGTGGTGGAGGTCGCGGTATGCGGATCGTCGGCAATGAACTGGAACTTCAGGACGGACTAAATTCTGCCCGACGGGAAGCCATGGCGGCTTTCGGCGGTGACCGGCTGCTACTAGAAAAAGTTGTCTCTGATCCACGCCACATAGAGGTTCAGATTTTTGCGGATCAGTATAATAACGTGGTTCACATGTTCGAGCGGGATTGCTCGATTCAACGTCGCTATCAGAAAGTAGTTGAGGAGGCTCCAGGGCCAACGGTCTCCACCGAACTTCGTCAAAATTTGACTGAAACCGCCCTCATAGCGGCAAGAGCAATCAATTATGTAGGTGCTGGCACGGTTGAGTTTGTCGTGGATCGTCAGGATAATTTTTATTTTCTTGAGATGAACACACGAATTCAGGTGGAGCATCGGGTTACTGAAATGCTCATACGGCAGGATTTGGTGGAATGGCAATTCCGTATCGCGGCGAATGAGCTCCTTCCAATGACTCAGGATCAGATATCAATTGACGGTCATGCAATCGAAGCTCGTCTTTATGCGGAAAACCCAGCTCGTAAATTTATGCCCTCCCCTGGAGTGGTGACTCATTTGCGGTTTCCAAAAAATAAGCCTGGACTGTGCGTGGACAGTGCTCTCACAGCAGGTGATGAGGTCACGCCGTATTACGATCCGCTGATCGCGAAAATCATCGTGTGGGGTATCGATCGAAACGCTGCATTAGATTCTCTGCAACGGGCTCTAAACGATGTGCAGGTATCCGGAGTCGATACCAATCTGAACTTACTTTCGCAAATTGTAAGGCATGAACAATTCATCGCTGGTGAACACGACACTAGTTTTATAGAGAGATATGGGGAGCAGTTGATAACGTCACCAAAGCCGGCTTCGGAATTGGTGCTGGCATTGGCGGCATTGTATTTGCTTTTGGAGCGCGAGAGGGAGGCAGTAGCAGTGGCAAGCCATACCGATGACCCCTATTCGCCTTGGGCAATGAATGATAGCTGGCGTCTCAATCAACCGGCAAAAGACATGATTCAATTCGTTGAGGGCGATTGTGTGGTGGATGTGGGGGTAATGGTAGATGAAGGACAATATACCCTTGATTTGTCGAACGGAGCTATTTTGGTGAACGGTAGACTCAGGGGTGAGCACGACGTTGACGCAGTTTTGGGTGGAATGCAAATCCGGGGTACTGTTGTGCGCGTCGAGGATGAATTAAACGTATGGCTGCATGATGCAGCCCACCGGCTTCGTATACACAATGCATTGTCAGTAACCGACACACATCAAGCCCATGGTGGGGACTTAATCTCACCAATGCCAGGTCGGATTACACGGGTAACGGTCGAAGAGGGGGATGACGTGAGACGTGGTGCATCACTGATGGTGTTAGAGTCGATGAAAATGGAGCATCAAATAACTGCGCCTAGTCCCGGGCGGGTTGAGAGGTTGAATTTTTCGGTCGGTGATTGGGTTGACGAGGGTGCGGTGCTGCTAGATTTTGCAGCAGTTGAGTAAAATTCAGGTCTATTTAGAATGAGATTTGGACATTAAAAGTGATTTTCTGTGACGGCCGACCAATGAAAGTGGAGTGATTTATCCTCGACGTGATAAGTCGTCTTCGAACGATCAGGATGCTCAGGCGTTTAAAACACTCAAATGTAAGGCATGACGTGGGTGCTTGGTCTCGCTGGGGCGCCAGCGGTGTGTGTGTCTGCTGTCAGGTGATAGGGCTTCTCGACCCTATACTTCTGCCGTAACAGGCACCACCGTTGATGCGCACCGTCGAACTGGGATGAATTCGTGTTGCGGATATGGTGAGATGCACTCTGGTGCTGGCTATAATCGCCTCTGTGATACTGGTGCCGCCGGATTGTTTGTGGTTGTGTTGGCTGGGACTAGTGCATTGAGGTCGCTATGGCGCTTCATATCTTAAAAATGGCTGTCGGCGTAGAAAACGTCGAGCATTTGTGTCGGGTCCAAGAACGACGCCTGACTACCATGCGTGATGCCGGAGATCCTGAAGTTTTGCGGCACTGGACCCGTAATACGCCGAAGCGCGCCGACGAAGTAATAGATGGAGGCTCGTTGTACTGGATTATCAAGGGTTATGTTCGTGCGCGCCAACGCATCCTTTCTATTGAGCGAAGCAAGGATAGTGAGGCAACTAAGAAATGTGCTTTTGTGCTGGACCGTTTGGTAGTTCGTACAGTGTTGCGGATTGCACGTCCGATTCAGGGTTGGCGATATCTAGAACCTGCTGGGGCACCGCTTGACCAAGATCAGAAAATAATAGAGATGGTTGATATGCCTGAGGAGATGGCGCGAGAATTGCGCGACTTGGGACTAATATGAGGAAGTATTTTTGTTGGGTTTGTGTAACTTAAGGAAGAAACGACGTTACAGATTGGTTGTAGGTGCACAGAAAAGCCAATTACTAGGATTTGGATTGCCACGAGGAGCATTTTTCCTGTAGCAATGGTCTGTGGGTATGTTGGATGCAATTAGGGAGTAAATTATGGTGAATGTGAGATCATGGCTGGTGCTGGGCACTTTTCTTTTTGGGCTTGTACTGGGTGGCTCGGCACAAGCAATAGAGTCAAAGCCTGTTTTGACTCTGGATATGGCAAAAAAAATTGCAGACGCTTGTGAGTCTTTGCAGCAGGAAAAAGGTTTCCGACCTGTAAACATCGCAATCCACGACGATGGTGGAAACGTGAAGTTATTCCGACGCCAGGAAAACGCGTTTTTGGGCAGTATTCTAGTTGCGACGATGAAAGCGACGACTTCATCTAGTTTTCCGTTTACGTCTCGGCTCTTCGGAGAGTTGGCCTACGGAAAGGACGGTGCACCCGGACCAGTACCTGGGATAGCAGAGTTGTCGGGTCACGCAGCCTTTCCAGGTGGCATTCCAATAATCACGAAAAGCGGGGCGCATATTGGTAGTGTTGGTGTCAGCGGTGCGAGTGGAGATGAAGACGAACAGTGCGCTCAGGCAGGTCTCGACGCAATCGCGGATATGCTTTAGAGCCTGGTTGCAATACAATAATATAGAAGTGTGTGGTCCCCGGCGTTGTAGCCGGGGACTTTCTTGTGATTAGGGCAACGCAGTTCCATGGGAGGAGCCGCAATATGTATGGAAGTGTTTCGTATTGAGTGACCGAAAAACAAGAAACAGCTAACTTTTCGTTAATTCCGCATGGTCCGCCACGAGGTATGAAAGAGCATACCATGGCCCAGAATCCCAGTAGCGTCGTGCCACTGCAGAGGTTGAAGGCAGCACAAAAATATTACTATCGCCTGTCAGCTCGGGCTGGAGACCGTAGATGATCGGATGTTTCAAGAAAGCTCGAGCTGGAGTTTTGCCATTGAAGGCCAAAATTGATGGACGAAATTTTATAACCTTTTTTGTTAATAGATCGGGATCGTAGGCATCTCCTGGTAAAGAACTATCAGCGCCAGAAACACTTTTAGCTAAATCAGTCAGGCCCAGTCCGTAATCCGGTAAACACATAAATTCACTTGGTCGCAGGGTTCTGGGTGTCAATTTAATCTCATGGAGGATCGGCCAAAAACGGTTTCCAGGTCCTGCATAATAAGCTCCAAGCAAAGCAGATTTGGTACTTGCGGCACTGCCACAAAACAATACGGTCAGGTCCGGCACAATAACATCGGGTAGAATTTGGGTTGTGTCCGTCCGATTACTGTGCTGGGTTGATGTTTTCAAGGATCGGATCGAGTGTTTTGGTTGGTCCCGCGATATCACAAGAGTGTCGTTCCTCCATCAACCATTAGAGTTTGCCCTGTGACAAATCGGCTGGCATCGCTGGCTAGATAAACAACCTGTCCGGCGACGTCAGCAGGCTCTAAGGTTCTTCGGAGTGACTGGTTTGAGCGAATTACCTCGGTTGCATGCTCAAATTTATCGCCGAAAAAATCGCGTGTCCCCTCGGTTGCGACAGCGCTTGGAGCAATAGCGTTGACACGAATCCAATGCCGGCCCAGTTCCCGCGCAAGACCGCGCGTAATCCCGATGACGGCTGCCTTTGAGGCAGTGTAGTGAAGGCAAAATGGCAGGCCATAGGTCGCGGCAAGCGAGGCCATATTGATAATGCTGCCCCCATCGCACTCACGCATAGTAGGCACTACGGCGCGACAAGCATTCCATACGCCTTTTACGTTGACCGCCATGCAGTCGTCCCACTCTTCTTCCGTTAGGTTATCAAAAGGAGCGCTGGTAAGGTTTGCGTAGAGGGCGGCATTATTGACGAGTATGTCGATCCGTCCATAGTCTCGTGTCACTTTGTCTGCCATATCCTTCAGGCTTTTGTGATCAGTCACGTCCGCTTGATAGGAGGTGCCGCGGTCACCGTTTTTTTTGATCTCCGCTACTGTCTCCGCACAATTGTTTCGATCGGCAGCCACCACGACCGCTCCTGCACGTGCCAACTTGCATGAAAACATTTGGCCAAGACCGCGTGCGGCGCCTGTGACAATTGCAACTTTACCTTCAAGCATATTGGTCATGACGTTCTCCTATTGGTCAAGAGATTGAGATTAGGCCAAGGGAAAGGTCTTTCGCATACAATAACATGATCAATGACAGGCAATGTTTAGCGATGAACTCATTTTTTAGAATTATGATGAGGCGTTGGAAAATTAGGTGCAGGAAAAATTTCATTCCCATCTGAAATTTTTGAATTTACGTCGCGAGAGTTTCCTAATCATTGGGTTAACCTTCCTTGACTAGCGATTGCCCAATGTGGGCGGCTAGAGGGCGCCCGGCAAACGCTTGGGTATGTTAGTTAAATCATTCGGCAGACGAGTGATGGGGAAGGTGGCGAAGATTAAGCGAATGTCTTTTGTACCGTAGTAAATTGCAAACGTGCGCGCCTAATTACCATTGTTTTTTAACCAATTGGGCTCCATTTCTGGACTTTCTGGACGACATCTTTTAGGGGATATTGAAAAATACAATTGCATGTATAGCTAGCACTACAGCCCCTAAAATCGATATCAAGCACCGTTGTGTGTGCTCTTGCAGCGCATGCGACGCGATCGGTCCAACCATTTTGTTTTGGAAAGGACAAAACCATGTGGACAATTCCTGTCGTACGTGAGATCGCTGTTGGCCTAGAGATCAACTGCTACGCTTGCGCCGATCTCTAAGCTTGA
>PTKE01000040.1 GCA_002937585.1 Alphaproteobacteria bacterium MarineAlpha9_Bin6
AACTCGGAATGGAAGGTACGGGAGGATAGTCCTCGCATTGGCTCTCGCGAAAGTCGACGTGCGGTGACTTCCTTTCAAGATGTTGAAATTCACGATGCGCGTCCCCTTGTTGACGCTGGCACCGTTGACCTTGATACATCCGGATTCACACTTACGAAAAACGATAGCAGTGTTGGGAATTTCCGAAACAATGATGAAGTAACTGAGACCTACTATCCTGAGATGATGGCTCTTATCCGCCGTGTTACTGGCGCAAAGCATGCCTTTGTCCTTCATCATTTAGTTCGGACAGAAACTCCCACGAGTTTTAACGATGGTTACGCGCGTTTTGTTCATTGCGATTATAACATAAAGCGCATCTATCAGATGTCGGAAGATCTGCTTAAGAAAAACAAAGTTAGAGCGCAGGAAAACTGGTCGTACGTGTGGTGTAATACCTGGCAGCCGTTTGATAATGTTGTGGAAAATAATCCTTTGGCTCTTATGGACTGGGAGTCGCTCCCGTTTGATGACGTCATAGATTATTATTACACAGGGAATGGCGGTGATAATTTAGTCGCTGCCCCAATCTATAATCCGGCGCACAAATTATACTATTTCCCGAGTATGTCGACTAACGAAGTAATTGTAACGAAACAGCTAGATTCGAGGCCGGGCCATTCTGTATATTGCCCTCACACATCATTTGACGACCAAACTGCTGTGGATGGTTCGCTTCCTCGCCGGAGTATAGAGACACGATTGCTCGCTGTTTTTGAGAATGGTTAGGACCTATGTAGGTGTAACCAGCTAGGTGGGGCTGTTTAGCCAATCTCAGTTCGACAGATTTGTAAGATCTGTGCGGTTTAGAAATCCCGGGCTTGCACACCCTTAGTTGAAGTGGGTTAATCTCCCACATCGTAAATGACTGAATACATCTCGCCTTAAGAGTCCAGGCGCTTTGTCAAGTTTTCTTGCCATTCCGTTCGAGGCTGGAACCCGGGGTAATCCTGGTAGGTTCGTTCGGTTTGCTGTGCAATCTCATCATCAGTTAGGTTCAGGTCAAGTGGGTCGGCGATTGGTTGTTCGACATACCAGGGGCTGTCGACGAATATTTCGATACGGTTTCCCTCAGGGTCCCTAAAATAAATCGACCAAGCGAGCCCGTGATTAATCGGGACCAGGTTGGAAATATCTTGGTTCGCAGATAGCAGATCGCGAAATTTCCGTAGGTCAGACAGGGTCTCAAGTCTAAAAGAAATTTGATTCAAGACCTTAACATCGTGTGCACCGTCTCGACCCGATGCCAGCACTAATTGGTGATGTTCAGCTGCATCGCGGCTCATAAAAACTAGTTCGCTTCCAGGTAGTGTGCCCCGGTCGGTCACTACTAACCCGAGTGCGGTGCGATAAAATGTCTCCATTTGTGCCAAATCGTGCACATAAACACCGACATGACTGAACATGACTTTTGGCAAAGTTGCCACAAGTTTCTCCTATGAAATTTGAAACACAGCCAACGACTATACCCTCACATTTGGGTTTACGTGTTCAGAAAATTGAGAGGCAAACCCGGTCGAGGCCAATCGCAGGCAACCAGCAAGCCTTGCCATGAAAATGTAAGGTAGGCAGTTTGTAATTTGTTACCGCCGAAGCAGATGTTGGTCGTGAAGGGGTCTTCGGTTTTAATAAATTCGACGGTGCCGCCACCTGGCCGGGCGACCGTAATCCCACCGGTCATCAGGGTGGCTATGCAGATGTTCCCACCAGCCTCCACAGCAAGGGAGTCGAAGCGCCGGAATCCACCGTCACAGGTTACGAAGCGACCACCATTTATCGACTCAGGGAACGGCAAAGTTTCGACGATACCATTACCTTCGATTGGGAAACTGTAGAGGCGTGCTCCCTCGGTCTCGGCGACATAAAGAATTTTTTCATCTGGCGAAAGGCCAATACCATTTGGAGTAGTGATTGGTTGTACAACTTCCTTTATTTCGCTGCCATCAGGGCGTGCCCAGTAGACTGCACCGCGGTCCATGTCTCGGGGGCGGGACTTTCCAAGGTCTGTGAACCACATATTGCCCTTTTGGTCGAAGACAATGTCATTTGGGCCATTCAGTTTGTGGTCACCGCACTGATCATAAAGTCGTTCGATTTTTCCCGTGGCTAGGTCGATTCTTTCAATCCGTCCGGTGATGTAATCATCTGCCTGACGAACAGGCCGCATCCCACCGGATCGGGAGTTTCGTTCCCATGCAAAGCCACCGTTGTTGCAGACATAGCAGGCACCGTCCGGTCCAATCGCGGCACCGTTTGGCCCACCGCCGGTCTTTGCGATCACTTCCTTTCGGCCATCCAAAAGGACGCGGGTAAGCGTGCCGCGTGCAATTTCTACCACGATTACTGAACCGTCGGGCATGGCGATCGGCCCTTCGGGAAACTGCAGGTCGTCGGTGATGGTGCGGATATGTCTCATGGAGTTCTCCCCGGGTCGATATGCCTCTGGTAGCCTTCGGCATTTAAGTGGATGGCCCCCAAGCGTTGTTCAGACGATAATTAAATGGGTCAAATTGGTAAATTTTATCACGCGTTTCTGTCGGACTTATCGAAGCAATTTGGGTATTAATTTCTTCCCTAGGTGTAATTTCCGAACCTCTAAATTAGGCCCAAAAACAACTAGTTATCGAAATAAGTTGTATTACCTTAGCATTGTAGTTTATACAGGAATCATAAATTCGTTAATTTATATATTAAAGAATTTAGGAATGATTTGGTTTAGCTGGAGCGTTTCGGAAACTGGCTATGAGGTTCATGAGGGAACACTGATAGCCAAGAGCCCCCCCCGAGTTAAGGCGGTTGTACGTTTGAAAGACGACTTTGCCGAAAATATTTGTCTGGATTTCGTGGCTCTGGATAGTAACCCAGAAAACATATGCAATTTTGCCAACCAATATGGTTTTCTGCAGAAGCGTTCTCTTGACTCGGAGTCCTTATTTCTTTGGGCCAAGGAAATCAAAGCTATCCGCGATGTGCTCTTGGCAGCAAACGAGGGCCGTTTTGCCGATGCAATGGACATGTACGCTGTCGGGTATAGTAGACAAAGCGGTGCGAGGGCGGGATTTGTTCCCAATGTAAAAAAGTCTGATATGGAGTTCCGGTGTGTGGCCTTGGATTTTGCATCGTGGCTTTGGTTACAAATTGGTCATAATTTGAGAGGTAGACAGGTTGCCACGTGTCGAGAGTGTGGAGGCTTATTTTTTAAAGGAGGCGGGAAACGAAGTCGTCGCGCGCAGAGTCGAAGGACAAAGCAATTTTGTACTGTCGGCTGCAAGACGGCCTATAACAACCGGATCTCTACGCAAAGAAAGAAGTTTCTAGAAAAAATCGTTAACACGACAGAGCAGGGTTAGGCTAAGAGGTGTAATGTCGATCTTTAAAGCCTCCAAATGCGACGCAGAATGAGAACTAAGTCCGGATGCAGGACCTGGATGGTTCGAAATCGAAATTGTGAAATTCGGGAATCCTATCTTATTATTGTTTGATCATCGCCAATAATAGAATAGAACCGATGCGGTATTTGTGAAGGGATGATTCTAGACCTTCTCTTTACCATCGTCATTACTGGCACGTCTTCCGACCATTGTTTTGTGGTCTCTGAGGTTTCCCTGGGGGCAGGTGGCAGCGCTGCCTTTTCGGTCTTAAAGAATTTGGTTGTGGAGCGGGCGCCGAGATGACCCAGACCTCAGTGGTGAGCGAAGAGCGACGGCTCGGTATTCGTGAGCTGTTGGCGTTTACTGGCATGGCGCTCGGCATGTTTTTGGCCGTGCTCAATATTCAGATTGTTGGCAGTTCTTTTGACCAAATCAAGGCGGGTTTGGCTGCTGGGCCGGAGGAAGTAAGTTGGGTTTTGACTTCGGCATTGATGGCTGAAGTCATCATGATTCCGATGTCGGGCTGGTTGTCCAGATTGATGTCCACGCGATGGATGTTTACGGGATGTCTGCTCGGGTTTGGCCTAGCCAGTATTGGATGTGCCGTAGCGACCAACATCGAACAGATGATAATCTTCCGAGCGGCGCAAGGCTTTATGGGAGGTGGTTTGGCGCCCATGATTTGGGCCGCTATTTATGTCTCCTTTCCCCGACGATACCAAAATTATCTTCTGGCTATAGTTTCTTTGCTGGGCACCAGTGCGGTCGCCTTAGGCCCAAGCCTTGGTGGATGGATTAGTGAAGAGATGTCTTGGCCATGGCTCTTTTATTTCAGTGTGCCCTTCGCAGCGTTATCTGCAGCTATGGTTTTTTTCTTTGTGGATTTCGATATGCCTGACTGGTCGATCTTTGAGGATATAGACGTCCTGGGAATTTTGCTGATGGCCACGTTTTTTATGTGCTTGCTAATAGTGTTGGAGGAGGGTCGGCGTCAGGACTGGTTGGAATCTAGACTAATTGTGGTTTTGGCTACCATATCTGCCATATCGGGTCTTTTGTTTATTTGGCGGGAATTGACTTGTTCGAATCCACTTATTGATTTGCGAGTATTCGGATACCTCAATTTTTCGGTAGGATCCTTCTACGTAGCGGTATTTGGTGCCGGTATGTTTGTGCCCCTTTATTTGCTCCCTTTATTCCTGTCACGGATCATTGGATTGAACACGTGGCAAATTGGTTCCATGCTTGTAGTGCTCGGTGTTACCATGATGGTGTCCGGGTTTTTCATGCCACTACTAATGCGAACCTTCAGTTTGCGGACGATCGCAATTGTTGGCTTCAGCATGATGTCTCTGGGTACTTGGTATCAGGCACAACTTAACTTTAACACGGGGTTTATGGAACTTCTGCTTCCCCAAGTCTTACGCGGGGCTGCAACGCAGATGTGCTTTTTGTCCATGGTGGGACTGGCAGTAGGCTCTCTACCAGAGCAGCAGGTCAAAGCGGGGGCTGCATTATTTCAATTGACCATGCGTCTTGGTGCGGCAGTGTGTGTGACGATCGCTAACAACTATTTGTTTATTCGTACCCGACATCACTATCATGATATTCGTGAGTCAATTGCTATCGGGGATCCGGTTGCGAATGAAACCTTGGGCCTTCTTGAAGCGAGCGGTCCCCGCATGCTGGGTGAGTCACCGTGGGCGCTTATGGCTTCCCTTCAGCGTTACGCCGCAATTAGTGAACGTGAGGCCATGATCCTTGCTTTTAACGAAGTGACGACCGTGGTGGCCCTCTGTATCGCAGTAGCTTTGATATTCATGCCATTAGTAAGAAACATTCGTAGAGCCTAAGCGGCAATGTCCAATGCCTGCCCAGTTTGTCGTTTAATGGCGTGAGTGTGTGGTTAAACAACTCCTGTACTTCGCGCCGTGCTTATTCAGTGCGATCTCCGCCACGTCCACTAATAGCGTGCAAAAAATCTATCGGAAGCGGAAACACAATTGTTGTGGAGTTTTCGTTAGCAATGTTGCTAAGTGCGCCCAAATAGCGTAGCTGAATCGCTTGTGGTTCGCGAGAAATAATCTCCGCTGCCTCTCTAAGTTTGTCTGCGGCCTGCAGTTCACCTTCTGCATCGATGATTTTAGCTCGACGCGATCGTTCGGCCTCAGCCTGCTTCGCAATCGCGCGGATCATACTTTCGTCCAAGTCGACATGTTTAATTTCAACGTTCAACACTTTGATACCCCACGCGTCCGTTTGGCCATCGAGCATACGTTGGAGGTCGGCGTTGAGTTTATCGCGCTCGGATAACATTTCATCTAACTCATGCTGGCCAAGGACTGATCGTAGGGTCGTCTGAGCTAACTGACTGGTAGCGTTGTGGAATTCTTCAACTTGGATGATAGCTCGTTGTGGGTCGATGACACGATAATACAATACAGCGTTGACCTTGACTGAGACATTATCCCGCGAGATTACATCTTGGGTCGGCACGTCTAACACAATAGTGCGAAGATCAACTCGGACCATCTCTTGAATAATTGGAATTACGATAATCAATCCGGGTCCCTTAACCCCCCAAAATCGACCCAGCAGAAAAATCACGCCACGCTCATATTCACGGAGAATGCGGAGCGAATACAAAAGGATTGCGAGGACCAGGATAGCGATCCCCATATAAGCGTATAAACTCACGGTCATGGCTTAGCTCCCGACGGGCTGGCTGGCTCCACGGCCAAAACCAGTCCCTCAATTTTAGTGATGCGAACTTCCTCTCCGGGACTGAACGGCTGCTCAGCTGTAGCCTGCCATAGCTCACCACGAACAGTGATCCGGCCCTCACGATTGTCCCATTCAGTTACTTGTCCGGGACTGCCAATTAGTTCTTCGCGGCCACTTACCACAGGTTTTTTCCGCGCTTTCACGGCAAGGGTTAACACGAGTACAAAAAAGCCCCCACTAATTCCACCTACGCCTGCGATTAATACCCAGTCGATCCCATAGCCGGGAACATCGGTGTCCAGCATCATAACCGAGCCAATGACAAATGCGATAACACCGCCGATCCCCAGTGCACCGAAAGACGGCAGAAAAGCTTCAGAGACCATGAAGGCGAGCCCTAATAAAATAAGCCCCAAGCCTGCATAGTTGATTGGTAGAATATGAAGAGCGAAGAGAGCTAGTACTATGCATATAGCCCCAACTACACCAGGAAGAACGGCCCCTGGATGGGTGAACTCGAAGATCAGTCCGTAAAATCCCGCCAACATAAAAATGTAAACCAAGTTAGGATTGGTAATTAGGGCCAGTAAATTAGTGCGCCAGTCTGGCTCCATAATTACAACGTCGGCATCCTTAAGCGACAAGATCTTGAGTTCATCTAACACACGTACTTCCAGGCCATCAACAGTAGTCAAAAGGTCGTTGAGATCTCGAGCGATAAGATCGATGACGTTGGAGTGCAGCGCTTCTTCGGCGGAGAGGCTGGCCGCTTCACGGACTGCCTTTTCTGCCCAAATAGCATTCCGTCCGCGCATTTGCGCTAGGCCACGGATATAGGCTACAGCGTCACTGATTGCCTTGTCGGCGAGAGTAGGGTGCGGATTGGTGTTCTTGTTTTTCTCTTGTTCAGTTTCCTTAGGCATAGGCGCTGGATTTGGTGGTTTTGGTAAGCCACCAATTTGGATTGGCGTGGCGGCTCCTAGGTTTGTTGCCGGTGCCATTGCAGCAATGTGGCTGGCATACAAAATATAGGTTCCCGCACTCGCGGCTCGCGCTCCTTGAGGCGAGACGTAGCTAATCACCGGAATTGGCGTCGCCAAAATGTCTTGAATGATTTCTCGCATAGAACTATCGAGGCCCCCGGGCGTATCAATTTGTAAAATGACAGCTGCAGCACTGCGGTCTTCGGCCTTTGCGAGGCTGCGGTGGATGTAGTCGGCAGTGGCAGGGCCAATAGGTCCGATAATGTCGAGTAGCACCACCACCGGCCGGCTCGATTGCGCAGCGCCATCAGCGCTTAAAAGAAGCGTCTGCGCCATAAGGATGGCCAATATCAAGGGTCGCATCGAATCCACCTCCCTATGATGCGGCTGAAGCGCCGCGCCAATTCCCAGGTTAATCCTAAGTGTGGCAAGACGTTGTCACAAGGGAGCAACTTCTTGTTTATCGACCTACTGATGGGTTTAGTCCCATTGGTCCCAGTGATTGCCGCCGCAGTGCGAGTCCAGGACGAGCACCGGTGGGAGCTCCCTCCTTCCAGATTATGCGACCGTTCACCATAACCAGATCAATTCCTTCTGCTGTTTGGGACGGTGCTTCGAAGGTTGCTCGATCAATCACAGTTTCCGGGTTGAATAGTACTAGATCTGCGTATGATCCCACGCTTATTTTTCCGCGGTCTACGAGTCCGAATTGGGCTGCAGGCAGAGTAGTCATGCGGCGCACCGCCTCCTCTAGTGTAAACAGCCCTTGTTCGCGCACGTAGTGACCAAGTACTCGAGGAAAAGTGCCCCATAGTCGTGGGTGGGGATGATCATCGTGAGGCAAGCCGTCTGAACCGATCATTGCGTTAGGATGTGACAGAATACGTCGCACATCGTCTTCGCTCATCATGAAATAAATTGCGCCTGCCGGTGCTAAGGCTTGGGCGGTTTGAATTAGATCGCAACCCATTTCATCGGCGATGTCGGAAAGGTCGCGGCCCGACATTTCAGGATGAGGTTTGGACCAAGTAACTACAATGCGGGAAGCTGCTTCTAGGCGTTTCACTCCAAGCACTGTAGAACTGGCTACGTAGGGATACACATCAAAAGCTATTGCCTGCTGAGTTTGCGCCTCATCAATCATCTTCAGGGTTTGTCGAGAGCGTCCATGATTGGACAGACCGCCAACCTTGTGGTGGGAAATTACGATTGGCACATCGGCTTCACGGCCAATACGAAAACTTTCTTCAAGCGATGTCTCAATATGATCACCTTCATTTCGCATATGGGTAGTGTGTATGCCTGCCGCGTCATTGACTGATTTTGCAAGTTCAATCACTTCCTCGGTTGGTGCGGCGGATGCCAGGTCGTAATAAAGCCCGGTACTCATGCCGATTGCACCGTCTTCAAGGGCTTGATCAAGTTGGTTACGCATACGCCTTATTTCTTTGTCTGTAGCCGCGCGTTCTAAGTTATCCAAAGCCCCAATTCGCAGCGTTGAATGCCCGACTTGGGCGGCTGCGTTCACTGCGGGCGGGTCGGCTTCGAGGGCATTGAGATAGGCAGCGAAATCAGTGAACAGGGACCCTGGTTGGTCAGCTATCAAGTCAAGTGGCGGGGGTAACGATTTGCTAGAGAGCGGCGCTAGACTAATTCCGCAATTGCCAGTGATCACGGTTGTCACTCCTTGGCTCACCTTACAAGCCATGGTGGGATCTGACAGCAACGCGCGGTCGTCGTGGGTGTGGACATCAATAAATCCGGGTGCCAGTGCTTTGCCGTTGGCTTCTATTTCGTAGCTTCCTGCTATTTTCCCCAATAGTCCGACAGCGACAATCCGGTCGTTGGAAATGGCCACATCACCGTGCGTCGAGGGGGAACCAGTGCCATCTATCAGGCGTGCGGATCGGATCACAAGGTCAGCGTGTTGGGGTTTGGTCTCGGTCATTGCTGATGAATCCAAATTCAATCGTATACACGTTCACTCACTGTGCTTGCGTTCAATGAAGCTAGACATTGCAACTTGAGGTTCTCCGCTGTCGTAGGCTTCACGAATGTATTGACTTGCAGCATTGAAAACGTCGTCAAAGCCTGCCTGTGTTGTTTGGCGGTACCGTCGTTTTGTGAGACGAAAGGCACACGGTGGTTGTAAGGCTAGTTCCTCTGCCATCTCGACTGCTGTGTCGACCAACCTATTGGCATCGACGATTCGGTTCAACAAGCCAATCTGCGCACATTCCTTGGCCTCGACAAAGCGGGCGGTCAACGAAAGTTCGGCAGAGCGAGCATGACCAAAATATAGGCTCAGTAAATACGAGCCTAGAACGCTGCCCAGTCCAGCCCTGATTTCAGGCTGACCCATACGTGTGAGTGCGTGTCCAACGCGTAGGTCGCAAAGCAACGCAAGTTGGAGGCCTGCGCCGGCAGCCACGCCGTTGACCGCGCTTACGCAAGGTTTGTCGAGATTGCGAATTGCTGTAAAAACACGTCTAGTCTGTTCCATCCATTCTCGGGCATCACTTTTGTCGAAAGCAGCGGCTTCTTGTAGGTCCTGACCCGCACAAAACGCGCGATCACCTGTTCCCGTGAGTACCACCGCCCGGATCGACGGATCATCATTTACAGGAGATAAGACTGTGTTCAACTCCGCACGCATGGTCGCCGTGACTGCATTCAGAACTTTCGGTCGATTCAGGAATACCAGTAAAATATCGTTGCGGCGTTCGAGCACTAAGGTTTGAAGTTTGTTTGTCATCTTAACTTACGTCGCTTTCTGACGAGAGGTTGAAACACTCAGTTTCTCACTAGGATTGTGTGTCGAGCATATGGGTGATTGTTCGTAAAAGGAGATCATTATTGTTAGGTACTACCACGTGCACGTGAGTGCAAAAGGGGTTGCGTTGGGAGTTGTAAGTTTTTTGAACTCTTACTCGGTTCGGGATTTTTAGATTTGTTTTTGAGAAATTTTTTATCTCTGCCGGCATCGATATACTCGAAATCAATGTTTGCGAATATTGTCGAATACAGCTGCCGTACCGTCCCACCCCACGTCTGGTGTGTGGTTGCATTTCTGCTGTTTTTATTTGAGGCAACCCAAGTCCTTGCTGAGACCTCCGATGCTGAAAAGGCGTATGACGATGGCAATTATCTGAAAGCGCTTGAATTATGGTTACCATTGGCGGAGGACGGTGACATAAGTGCTCAGTACAACGTTGCTACACTATACCGAATGGGTCGCGGTGTGCCTGCCAATTTGGTCGCTGCGGTAGGGTGGTATCGGAGTGCGGCTGAGCAGGGTCATGCTCGTTCGCAGGTTAATTTGGGACGTTTGTATCTGGAAGGCAGAGGCGTTAAACGAGACGTCTTTCAAGCGTTGGCCTGGTTTCAAAAAGCGGCGGACAGTGATGATTCCCTCGGCCATTATTTTCTTGGTCGCCAGTATGTGCGGGGCGTTGGTGTGCCACAAAATTATGGACAAGCCGCTTCATTTTTCCGTCGTTCTGCTGAACAGGGATTAAGGGATGCCGCATATGAGCTAGCGGTGCTATACAAGAGAGGTGAGGGTATCGGGCGTGATGATGGTGAAGCAATCAAATGGTTCAGTGCTGCGGCCTATGCAGGGCATGTTGATGCACAATTTTCGATGGGTGTGATTTATGAAGAAGGGCAAGGTGTTCCCGTGGATTTAGGGCGCGCCTACTTTTGGTACAATGTGGCGGCGGCGAGTGGGCATGTAACAAGCGAAAGCAACCGATACCGCTTAGCGCCAGAATTGACTGTTGAGCAATTAAGTGAAGTTCGTCGTGGCTTAAGAGAGTGGCGGGACCGTATACCGTAACCGAAGATACAACGTACGTCGCAGGCGGCTTAAAACTTAATCTTCCCGATATGACCCAGTACCGAAACCCGCTTTTCGGTGGCACATTCGTGTTTGGCTGCGAGATAGCGAATAACAGGCTGAATAGGTATCAGGTTATATAAGCTATTGTTGATACTAATCTAAACAAAAGATGCAGTATGAATTTATCCAATCAAAAAGCGCTGGTTCTTCTTTCAGGAGGCCAGGACAGCACTACGTGTCTTGCCTGGGCTCTTGATCGTTACGACCATGTTGAAACTGTGGCTTTCAATTACGGTCAACGCCACGCAGTCGAACTCGATTGTCGGCACAAAATTCGAGAAGCGATTAGTTCGAGTTTTCCGTCTTGGGCCAGCAGGTTAGGTCAAGACCATCTGGTTGATTTATCGGTGCTTGGAGACATAAGTGACACAGCGTTAACGAGGGAAGTCGAAATCAAAATGGAAGAAAGCGGCCTTCCCACTACCTTCGTACCTGGCCGAAATATTATTTTTTTTACTTTTGCCGCTTCCATTGCCTATAGGCGAGGTCTAAAAACCTTAGTTGGGGGTGTGTGTGAGACCGATTACTCTGGCTATCCTGATTGCAGAGATGACAGTATTAAAGCGTTGCAGCTCGCGATAAATCTAGGTTTGGATAGCCGTTTCGTGATTCAGACTCCGCTAATGTGGATAGATAAGGCGGCAACCTGGGAGTTGGCTAGGATGCTCGGTGGAGACGATCTGGTTGACCTGATCGTCGAAGATACTCATAGCTGTTATCGGAGTGAGCGAGAGCACCGTCACAAATGGGGTTACGGGTGCGGGAAGTGCCCCGCCTGTAAATTGCGCCGGGCTGGATACATGCAGTTTCGTGGTGCAAGGTCACGGATCAGTAGAGTGTGAGTGTTGGTTGTAGCCCGTTTGGCGACGGTTTTAAATCAGAGTCAGGGAGCATGGATCACGCAGTGGTCTACTCTGTTAAAGAAATTTTTTACACCCTTCAGGGCGAAGGCATGAATGCGGGACGTCCCGCTGTGTTTTGTCGTTTTGCGGGTTGCAATCTGTGGAACGGTTTAGAGGTTGATCGGCGAGATGCGGTTTGCCAATTTTGTGATACTGATTTTGTGGGTATCGACGGGGTGAATGGGGGCAAATTTACCAACGCCGGCACTCTTGCTCAGACAGTGCATGAGTCTTGGCCCTCCTTCAACGAGGTGGCCCCATTAGTGGTATGCACTGGTGGAGAGCCGCTATTGCAGCTGGATCAAGATTTGGTAGATGCCTTCCACCGTTTCGGATTTGAGGTTGCACTTGAGACCAACGGAACCTTGCTACCGCCAGCCGGCCTTGATTGGATATGCGTAAGTCCAAAGGCTTACGCTCCATTGCAACTGGTTTCCGGCAATGAATTGAAGCTCGTTTTTCCGCAACGCGGAGCGGAACCGAACAAATATAAGGGGCTCGCCTTTGACCATTATCTCTTACAGCCCATGGATGGATCAGATGTTGCACAACACACCATCGATGCAGCTGATTATTGCCTTCGCAATCCTCAGTGGCGGCTAAGCCTTCAGGTTCACAAGTTCGCGAACATACTGTAACTCTTGGGACTAGGTTTTTCGTTCAATTGTCATTTTGTATTCTTCTGGAGTGGGCAATATCAAAGTCGATCACGTGGAACTAAGTGAAGATAAACTACTCGGTGGTCGAGTGAGATTTTGCCAACCGGCCAGTGGTTATCGTGTCGCGATCGACCCGGTTTTATTGGCGTCGGCAGTGCCGGCTGTATCTGGCTCGCGCGTACTTGACCTTGGTACGGGAGTAGGTGCGGCTGCCTTGTGTCTCGCGGCCCGGGTTGCCGATTGTCAGATTGATGCTGTTGAATTGCAGCCTGAACTTGCCGACATTGCTGTCGGTAACGTTAAGCGTAATAGTTTAAACGGTCGGCTGAGCTTGCATGTTTGTGATGTTTTGTCGCTGCCGTCTGCATTTTCTCACAGCTTTGATCATGTGATGGCCAATCCGCCTTATCTTCCAGCTAGCCGCGCAGGACCACCAAGCCGCCATAATCTCTCAAAAGTGGAGGGTAGCGCCAGGCTGACCGATTGGGTGGCCGCTGCGTCCGACGCTCTTCGTCTCAAGGGCAGTCTCACTTTCATCCATCGTGCTGATCGCCTAGACGAGTTGTTGGCTCTCGTTCGCGACGTTGCGGGTGAGATCGTTGTGGCGCCGCTCTGGTCACATCCAGGGAAGGTGGCCAGGCGCGTACTAGTACGTGCTCGGAAAGGAGTGTCCACACCGCTTCGTCTTGTACCTGGCCTCACATTGTACGACACGGACGGTGGATACACCGCTGCAGCTGAATCAATTCTTCGCACTGGTGCTCCATTTACGTTCGATCCGGATTGTAGTCACCCCGACGCTTGTGGTGATTCCGTTGAAGATGGCTGGACGGCATCTTGACCACGCACTAATGTCAGCCCATCGGAGGATGTTTTTTCATGGCAATATGGCCGTTTTCTAGTCGTGTACCTAATGTGGCAGTATTGCGATTGTCGGGGGTTATATCACCTTCAGGACGGCCATTCTCGGGATCGTTGAATATGGCTGGATTAGCGGTACCTATCCAGCAGGCATTCTCGTTGCGAGGGGTCAAAGCGGTCGCATTGTCGATCAATTCACCAGGAGGATCGCCCGTGCAGTCAGCGCTGATAGCGAGACGAGTGCGGTCGCTTGCGCGTGAAAAGGAACTCCCGGTATTCGCTTTTATTGAGGATATAGCGGCTTCAGGTGGCTATTGGCTCGCTTGTGCGGCTGACGAAATTTTTGCTGAGCCGAGTTCGATCGTTGGCTCAATTGGTGTTATTTCAGCTGGCTTTGGATTTCAGGAAGCGATTAAGAGGCTTGGCATCGAGCGTCGTGTTTACGCGGAAGGTAGACACAAGGCCATCCTTGATCCATTTAAGCCAGAAGATCCAGATGACATTGAACGATTAAAAGTTTTGCAACGGGATATTTTTCAAGACTTCAAGGATCATGTCCGTGAGCGGCGCGGTAAGCGCCTAAAGGGTGATCAAGAGACCCTTTTTAATGGCGATGTGTGGACGGGAGGCAGAGCTGCGGAACTGGGATTGATAGACGGTTTGGGAGACCTTCGGACTATACTGCGCGATCGCTTCGGAGAGCGCGTTAAATTGCGTCCGGTGGGCTCTTCACGACGTTGGTTCCGCCGGCGCATAGGATTGACTCTGGGAATTTCTGAAAATCTGAGTTCTCCTGAAGAACTAGTTAACGGTTTCTTCGATGCCATGGAAGCGCGGGCTCTATGGGCCCGATACGGGATTTAAGTTTTGAAAACTAGGATTGGAGGTTTGAAACACGATGCGCCATGTCAGCTTAGTATTTGGTGTGCTCGTTTACAATAACTTGACCCTGCGAGTGTCATTGGCCAAATAAAGCGATGTTTGGCTTCAGCATACAAAAACTTATTTTCACCGTCGCAATCATTCTTATTGTGTGGTACGGGTTTAAAGTCATTGGTCGTCTTGATAAAAAGCGAAAGGCTCAAATCAAGGTTGGTCGGCGCCGGAAGAAACCGCCTTCACCGGCCGAGGATCCCGCAACGGAAAACATGGTTGCCTGCGCCGTTTGCGGTACATTTGTATCTTCTCGGGGCACCAAGTCCTGTGGCCGGGAGGGTTGCCCGTACCCCGGCTAGGAAATTGGTACTCAAGGCTAATCACTCTCCATTCGAATTAATAGGTGATTTGTGTTTGGCGTGATCAGTTGCTTTTTAAGTTCGTGCTTGACCCGATGCTTCCAGCACCTTGCTTTTGCGCAAGAATTCTCGACTACTCAACCATCGTAATCGCGCTATGGTCCGCCAAAAGAGGCGTGCGTCCAGCTTTCAAGAGCTTATTTTGATGCTACAGCAGTATTGGGCAGCTCAGGGCTGCGTCTTACTTCAACCTTACGACATGATGGTTGGGGCGGGGACATTTCATCCCGCGACCCTGTTGCGCAGCCTCGGTCCAAAGCCCTGGAGGGCAGCCTATGTTCAGCCTTCGCGACGACCATCTGACGGTCGGTACGGTGATAACCCCAATCGTTTGCAGCACTACTATCAATTTCAAGTAATTCTAAAACCATCTCCAAAGGATATTCAGGATCTTTATCTGGACAGCTTAAGCGCCCTCGGGATTGAGTCGATGCGCCACGATATCCGTTTTGTGGAAGATGATTGGGAAAGTCCAACTTTAGGGGCTTGGGGTCTGGGTTGGGAGGTTTGGTGTGATGGGATGGAAGTCTCCCAGTTCACGTATTTTCAGCAGGTAGGCGGAATCGATTGTGAGCTTGTGTCTGGCGAACTGACTTATGGTTTGGAACGGTTAGCGATGTATGTGCAGGGTGTGGAGAACATCTTTGAGCTCGATTGGAATGGGGCCGGCACATCGTACGGTGATGTCTTCCTAGAGGCAGAGCGTCAGTACTCACGTTACAATTTCGAGCGTGCCAACGTAACTGTTCTTCTTCGGCATTTCGACGATGCTGAAGCCGAATGTTTGTCGCTTTTGGCAGAGGGGTTACCCCTTCCAGCATACGACCAGTGCATTGCTGCGAGTCACTTGTTCAATTTACTAGACTCTCGCGGTGTGATTAGTGTCACTGAGCGACAAGCCTATATCGCTCGAGTCCGGGCCATTGTGAAAAAATGTTGCGAGACCTGGCTGGCGTTAGAATCGGGTTCTGTTTCACAGTCCGATGAAAAAAATGGCTGAGTTACTCCTCGAAATATTATCGGAGGAAATTCCCGCACGGTTGCAGCTGCGCGGTGTCGAAGACCTTAAGAGCCTAGTTTGCACCAAATTAAAGGATCAAGACTTGTCCTTTGACTCGGTTCTTGCGCACGTAGGGCCGAGAAGACTGGTGTTAGTAGTAGACGGTCTCCCGGAGTATCAGCGGGACCGAATTGAAGAGAGAAAAGGCCCAAGGTCTAATGCTCCTAAGAAGGCAATTTTGGGATTTTTGCAATCCGTTGGCTATGGCTCTTTAGATCATCAGAACATTGAAAAGCGTAAAATTAAGGGGGCTGAGTTTTATTTTCTAAAACGTTCGGTTAATGGCCGGGCGACAAGGGATATTTTGCCGAGTTTAATTCGTGAATCTATTGCGGAACTGCGATGGCCTAAGTCAATGCGCTGGGGGTCTGGGAATTTAAGATGGGTACGACCAATCCATTCGATTCTGTGTCTTTTTGACGGTCACTCGGTGAAGGGAAGTCTTACGATTAATCCTAACACGTCAAATAACGTTGAGACTGTAATTAGTTTCAATAACAAAACACGTGGGCATCGATTCATGGCTCCCGAATCATTCACTGTAAAAGGGTTTGAGGACTATCAAACAAAACTGCGGAACGCTTTTGTAATTGTAGAAAGCGAAGAACGACGCCAACTAATTGCTCAGAAAACAAAAGCCTTAGCTAGGAAACAAGGACTTTGCTCGCTTGGCGACAAACGGTTGCTGAACGAAAATGTGGGCCTCGTCGAATGGCCAGTCGTTTTGGGCGGATCCTTTGATGAAGCGTTCTTATCTTTGCCCGAAGAAGTGCTCGTAACCTCCATGAAAAGTCACCAAAAATATTTTCCACTTTATCAGGCAAATGGGTTACTAGCCCCCCGCTTCGTGATGGTATCAAATTTGGCAATAGACGACGGTGGCGCGACGATTGTAGCCGGTAACGAGAGGGTCCTACGGGCGCGTTTATACGACGCCAAATTTTTCTGGGACTCAGACCGGCAGGTTTCGCTTGCTGATCACGCCAAACGACTCGGAGAGATTACATTTCACGCTAGGCTTGGATCGGTATCCGATAAGGTAAAAAGGCTGGCCAAATTAAGTTCTAGAATTGCACAGAGTGTACCTAAAGCAGATGCGGGTCTTGTTAATCGTGCTGCATTGCTTTGCAAGGCGGATTTAGTGACCGAGATGGTTGGTGAATTTCCTGAATTACAGGGTGTCATGGGTCGGCACTATGCGCTCCATCACGGAGAAGATGAGATGGTGGCCGACGCCATTGTTGAGCATTATGCGCCGAGTGGTCCAAGTGATGTTTGTCCAAGCGCTCCAAATTCCGTTTCTCTCGCACTCGCAGACAAGATTGACGTCCTGGTTGGTATGTTTGGAATTGGAGAGCGACCAACTGGGTCTAAGGATCCTTATGCGCTTCGCCGAGCCGCACTCGGTGTAATCCGCCTTATCATGGAAAACGATTTGCGTCTGCCACTGATAGAGGTGGTTGCGGTAGCACGTGAGAGTTATAAAGAGGGCCTTTTAGTTGATCCGCAGGGGTCCGCTGCCAGTTTGATCGATTTTATATCCGATCGACTTAAAGTGCATCTTCGTGACTTAGGCTATGGTCACGATGTGGTTAGCGCAGCTTTTGCTGTTGCCGAAGAGGATGATCTTTGGAGATTGGTAGCTCGTGTGGAAGCGTTAAAGGATTTCCTAGCATCTTCAGCCGGCGCGGACTTGCTCAGTGCCTATACTCGCGCCTCTAATATTGTGCGAATAGAGGAGAGGGCTGACGGGGTTACTTACAGCGTTGACGCGAATCCTGAATTGCTTGTCCAGTCTGAGGAAAAGATGTTGTTTGCACATCTCATTTCGTTCAGGGAGAAAGTTAATAGGGCGTTAAAAGAAGAGGATTTTGCAGCTGTGATGGGAGCAACCGCTGATCTGCGAACGCCAGTGGATGCCTTCTTCGATCAGGTAACCGTGAACTGTAAAGATCGGGCGTTACGCCAAAATCGTTTGTGTTTACTTGGGCAAATTCGCGATTCGCTTAAAAGCGTGGCCGATTTTTCCTTGATTAAGGGGTGACTGGCTTATGACCCAGGTGTTGACTAAGTGGGTGTACCCGTTTGGTTCGGGCCATGCTGATGGCAGTGCAGAGATGCTCGACCTTCTGGGTGGCAAGGGTGCTAATCTGGCTGAAATGAGTAAGTTAGGGCTGCCAGTGCCACCTGGTTTCACCATTACAACAGAAGTCTGTAGCGTGTTTTACGAAAACGATCATAACTATCCTATCGAGCTGCACGGGCAGGTCGCTCAGGCGCTGGCTGATGTTGAAACGTTGGTTGATGCTACGTTCGGAGACCAAAAAAATCCGCTTTTAGTTTCGGTGCGTTCGGGTGCACAGGCTTCGATGCCGGGAATGATGGACACAGTCTTAAACCTCGGTCTCAACGATGAGACTGTCGAAGGGCTGGCTCGTAAAAGCGATGACGAACGTTTCGCTTACGACAGTTATCGCCGTTTTATCCAGATGTATGGCGACGTCGTACTTGGTGTAGCTCACCATCATTTTGAGGACATCCTTGAGAATTACAAAGATGAGCGCGACTATCGGCTCGATACAGAAATGGTTGCTGAGGACTGGCGCGAAATTACTTGCCGGTATCGCAAAGAAATAATATGCGAACATGGCAAGGCATTTCCGCAGGATCCAAAAATACAGTTATGGGGTGCAATCGGTGCAGTTTTTGGAAGCTGGATGAACCAGCGTGCCGTCACGTACCGTCGTCTCCATGATATTCCCGAATCTTGGGGCACAGCGGTTAACGTCCAGGCAATGGTGTTTGGCAACATGGGTGATGACTGCGCAACCGGGGTGGCCTTTACGCGTAATCCATCGAATGGTTTGAAACAAATCTACGGCGAGTACTTGGTCAACGCCCAAGGGGAGGATGTAGTTGCTGGGATTCGTACCCCGCAACCATTGACACTGGCCGGAAAGCAAAGTGGTGGCGTCGATAGTTTGGCGATGGAAGAAGTTATGCCGGCGGTTTTTGATAAACTTAAGGGGGTGTGCGACAGCTTAGAATTTCATTACTGCGATATGCAGGATATCGAATTCACGGTGCAGAAAGGCCAGCTCTGGATGCTCCAAACACGTAATGGAAAGAGAACTGCACAGGCCGCGCTGCAAATTGCGGTAGACATGGCACGAGAGAAAGTGATCGACGAGCGCGAGGCGGTTACCCGCGTCGATCCGGTGTCGTTGGAGCAGTTATTGCATCCCACGCTTGATCCCGCGGCGCCACGCACGGTTCTGGCTCGAGGTTTAGCGGCTTCACCAGGCGCGGCGACGGGTGTTGTGGTGTTTGATGCGGATGAAGCAGAACGCAGAGCGCATGGGGGTGATGACGTGCTTTTGGTTCGGATAGAAACGAGCCCTGAGGATATACATGGAATGCACGCGGCCTGCGGAATCTTGACTGCCCGAGGTGGTATGACAAGCCATGCCGCTGTGGTTGCGCGTGGCATGGGTCGCCCTTGCGTAAGTGGAGCTAGCGATGTTCGGATTGATTATGGTGCCGGTACTTTGGCAGCAGGCGGACGAACAGTCTTTGCTGGCGACGTAATCACCATAGACGGTTCTACGGGCGAGATTATGGTTGGTCGTGTGCCTATGGTCGAGCCCGAACTTGGCGAAGAATTTACGATACTAATGACGTGGGCCGATAAATATCGAATCCTTAAGGTGCGTGCTAATGCAGAGACCCCGGAGGACGCACGAATCGCTCGTGAGTTTGGCGCTGAAGGTATTGGTTTGTGCCGAACTGAACATATGTTTTTTGAGGGTGCGCGGATAACAGCGATGCGCGAGATGATTATGGCAGAAGGTGAAGTGGATCGTCGTGCTGCCATGGCCAAAGTTTTACCGATGCAGCGCCAGGACTTTGTCGAATTGTTTAAAATTATGGCAGGTATGCCGGTAACAATCCGCCTGTTGGATCCACCGTTGCATGAATTTTTGCCTAAAATGGAGTCAGAATATGCTGAACTAGCAGAGGCGACCGGTTCAGATCCGAATAAAATTCGTCATCGCGCTGCTCAGCTCCACGAGGTCAATCCGATGCTGGGACACCGTGGTTGCCGCCTTGGAATAACCCATCCAGAAATATATGAAATGCAAGCTCGAGCAATTTTTGAAGCGGCAATTTTGGTGGGACGTGAACTTGGTAAAACCGTGAAACCTGAAGTGATGATTCCACTTGTTGCTACCCGCACCGAATTTGATCTACTCAGGGGGCGGATCGACAAAATTGCCGAAGATGTCAAAGAAGATTTGAATGCCGAGCTCAGTTATTTGGTTGGTACTATGATTGAGTTGCCACGAGCATGTTTGTGTGCGGACTCTTTAGCCGAAAGTGCTGAGTTTTTTAGTTTTGGTACCAATGATCTCACGCAGACTACTTTTGGAATTAGCCGTGACGATTCGGCTCATTTCCTACCTATATATGAGGAGCAAGATATAATATCGAAAGATCCCTTTGTATCTATTGATGTTAATGGAGTTGGTGAGCTGATTCGTATAGCGGCCGAACGCGGTCGATCAACACGCCTTGATATCAAACTTGGTATTTGTGGCGAGCATGGTGGCGATCCAAGCTCGATCGCATTTTGTCAACGAATTGGTCTGGAGTACGTGTCATGTTCGTCGTATCGCGTTCCTATTGCTCGGCTTGCTGCTGCGCAAGCGGCGATTGGCAAACTCGCTGAGAGCGATTGAGAAAAGTTAAATATAAAACCGGCCCTGATTAGAATGCTTGGCGCACTCCGAGCGGCTGAACCTGGTTGAGCACAGTCAAAAGTTTGCCCATTCCGGCTTGACTGGGACTACGATTGCCGGACCGGCGTGCAACTTGGCGCTTTCTGCCTTTGCTTCCGCCCATCGGTCAAGCCGAATCATTGCAATGCCCTGCCCATCTCGTGACGAACGCATAGTGCCGATTTCTCCTTTGTTCCATGTGATTGGCACACCCAGATCCGGTGGCGGACCGTCAATACTGACCTTTACAAGCCGCTTGCGAATTGTTCCACGGTGTTTCTGCCGGGCGGTGTTCTCCTGGCCGATGTAGCATCCTTTGTCAAAAGCCACCCCATTTAGATCTTCGAAGTTGCTTTCTAAAAGAAATGACTTGTCGACAATCATGTCGCGACTACCATCCGGAACGCCAAGGCGTAGACGGTGGCTGTCGTAATCAGCGCTGGTGGCTCTCTCAATACCGAGGGACGATATTAACGCCTCGACATCAGCCGCTGGTGCGATCAGGCGGCTACCTAACGAGGGAAGTCGTGGATCGACTATCGCAAGGCCGTCACCAAAAGGTTTAGTGGCACCGACTTTTTCCTCTAGGCCCAGGCAAGATATTGCTTCATTACCCCATAAAGCCGCAACTGTTAGCAGGTGGCCTTGGCGCGCAATGTGTATATCGGAATTCAGCTGGAACAGGCTAAGTCGCTCGGTCAACTCATCGCAACGCGCCTCCTCACTGTCTATCCACACGGCTGGGCTCCTATCAACCATGATGAAATCGTGTAGATATTTCCCTTGGGCCGTCAGCATGGCGGCGTAAATAGATCGGCTGGGACTCAGTTGATCGATGTCGTTTGAGATCATTCCCTGGAGAAAGGATCGCGAATCTTGCCCAGTTAACGCGGTCAATTCCCGTTCCTTCAAGAGCGCGCAACGGACCATCAATTTTCCCGACAATAGAAACTACTCATATAGACACTTTAACGGCCTTTGACCTGCCCGCAAGGGTTGTAGGAGTGTTGCTTGGCAGGTTGGTGCTGCGCGACGTATAAACACCACTAATGCTTATAACTTTTGTCGATGATCTGGTTCCTTTCGATGGCTGCAGCGCTGAGTTAGTGCCTCTAGGTGGGCCGGAAAAAGGTTTGATAGCTTTAGCTGTGGGTTTAGCTAGACGTGGTCATACGGTTCGGGTTTTCAACCGTTGTGATCGGTCTGTAGTCGCCGATGGAGTAAGTTGGCGGCCAATTAAGGAATGTGACGCTGCCTATAGTGACTGGTTGATCGCCCACAGAAACCCGACATTACTGCGCCATGTGCCAAATGCAGATCGTACGGCCCTATGGATGGTGGGAGATGCCACGTATCTGGGCAACCCAAGTCCATTATCAGCAATCACGGATCGAAAATCTGTTCTGGTATTGCAAAGTCTGGCCCAAAGTCTAACTGTTCCTAAATCTTTACAGGCAAATGCCGCAGAGGTAGTAGTGCCGGCTGCCCTGGATTGCTATCGAACTGCTCCTGAAATGTTGCCGAGTACGCCAGCGCATGCGGTAGTGACTACCCATCCTGCAAATGGCCTCGACTGGTTGCTGGGTATATGGCTTGATCATGTGTTCAGTCGCATCCCCACGGCTGAACTGCATATCTACTCCTCGACCCTCGAACGTGGTGCGGCTGGCGGGGATTTGCCAACTTCCCTTCGACCACTTTTAGCTCGGGCCTTAGCTGGGAGGAGAAAAGGCGTAAAGTTGTTTCGACCACTTTCTGATAACAAGATGTCTGAGGTTTATAGGAGGGCCCGTGTCCACCTGTACCCAAGCGACGAACGCGATCTTCTTTGCACCACTCTTGGAGATAGTCAGGCAGTAGGGCTTCCAGCGGTTGCTCGAGACAAGGGAGCGGCACGAGAGCGTCTCTTAAACGGTCAATCTGGTTATCTTGCGCCAAATGCTGAGGATTTTGCTGACCTGACCGTAAGACTCCTGGGTGAAGATGTTATGTTTACGAAGCTATGTAGAATTGCACGAACCCGCCAGCGTAAACGGGATTGGGATCAGGTCGCCGCGGATTTTGAGCGGGTTCTCGCGTGAACGCGTTATTCGTAACCTACAGCCGGATCGGAGACGCTGTACTCTCAAC
>PTKE01000041.1 GCA_002937585.1 Alphaproteobacteria bacterium MarineAlpha9_Bin6
GTGTCCGTGGCTTGCACCAGTTGTCCGCCAGGGGCATTTTGGGAATTCGGAAGATGGCCGCATTCATATTCTTCCGGGGATCGAACATCCAAAAGATAAAGTGTGTGTGCCTCAGACTCGTTCCGCCAAAGAGATAGGGTCTCCCAGTCAATATACTGAACACCCGCGCGCTCTGCGAGCTGTTGGGTCACGTTTTGAGCCCAAGCAAGATTCTTCTGAGTCGGTTTTGGGGCCCGTCGATCTTTTCCGTTTTCCAGTTCAAAACCGGCAAGATGCCAGCCCATAGTACCGTTTTTCAACGCCAAAACTTTGTTCTCAAGACCAATATTGATCAGTGATTGTGCGCCAATGATGCTGCGGGTGCGCCCGGCACAGTTTACGACCACCAAAGTGTCGGGATTTGGTGCGACTTCGCGGATACGATATATCAGTTCTGCGCCAGGCACGTTTATGGCGTCCGGAAGGCTCATTCGTTGAAATTCTGAGGCTGGTCGACTATCCAGTATTACCATGTCGGTGCCAGTTTTGCGGAGATTGACTAAATCCGCGGAGGTGATGTTGGGTGTGTGGCAGGTTTCTTCGATGAATTCACCGAATGCTTTGCTTGGTACATTTATTCCAGAGAAAAGCTCATACCCCGCTTTTCGCCAACCCCTCACGCCTCCCTCGAGAGTGCTTACATTGCTGTACCCAAAATGGTTGAGTAGCTCATTGGCTCGTAACGCTAAATCTTCGCGCTCGTTACCGTCGCCGTATAACACAATTGGGGATGAACGGCGGGGTACCAAACGTGGCACTTCAATCTCCAGTCGACTAAGAGGGGTGTTACTCGCAAATAGAAGGTGACCTTGCGCAAACACACCCTGTTCGCGCACGTCGAGGATAGCTAATTCGTGGAGGAGATTGTCGAGTTGCCCCTTCAGGACTTTGGGGTGAATCCTGTTGGTCACTTATAAATGTGTGGATTGGCTGGAAAGTGCTTGTAGGTTCCCTCGGCCATGTTAAAGGCCTTTCGTTTGGGAAGATATTCAATGCTGCGACCGTAGAAGTGGAAATTGAGCGTTGGTTGCTCGACTAAACAATGAATGGAATGAATATCTTCTGGCATGAGTATAACGCCCGTTCCAACACCGACGACCTCCGAATGTGACTCGCGAATCTGTGCTTGGCCTTCGTCTTTTCCATTGTCTAAACGGTCGTAAAACTTATTAAGCTCTTCGCCCTCAATACCTGCGATGACTGCCCACGTAGTGTGGTCGTGCGGCGGTGTCATTTTCCCCCGTATTTCAGACAATGCATAGAATGCATATTCATGGTTAACGTCCTCGGACAAAAGGTATAGGGAACTCGCGTTATCACCATTTTGTACAGGGAAAATATCAGTATTGAAGAGTTCTTGGTGTGTGGCCAGCTCAAGAAGGCGTGCTTTCACCTCAGACAGGGTTGAACGTGTCACACCGTTTGAAGAGATCATCGAGCGAATATCTTTTACGCAGAAATTAACCTCAGTTTCGTGTTGAGCTTCAAGCGACCGCTTGGCCTCGGTCATGGCGATTTAACTCCGTTCTATTTAGAGAAATATAGTTACTTTATTCAGCAGGAGTGCCCCGAGCATTGGGGTCGTTGGTGGTTTCCTGGGTTTCTGTCTGAGTATCCAATTCTTTGAACCAAAGGTTGTGGTGTTCCCTCGCCCAATTTTCTTCGACACGTCCCGACCACATGGCATCAATCGCTCCTTCCATGCCGATGGTGCCTATATATATATGAGCGATGATTACGGCGGTTAGTGCCAGGGCACCTATGGCATGGAGCAATTGTGTCTGCTGCATATCTTGGACGGTTGTCTCTAATGTAAACGGAAACATTAAATTAAGACCCGAATAGGAAAGCAGTGCGCCACCGATTATCACAGCTGCAAAGACGATCTTCTGGCCCGCATTGAATTTCCGTGCTGGCGGATGAACGCCACGCTTAAACATGCCGCCGCCTTTGGCGAGCCAAATAAGGTCAATTCGGGTGGGTACGTTTTGTCGAATCCAGATAAGGAACATGATTGTCAGACCAAGGATGAACAGCAAGCCGATATAGTTATGCACAAATTTGCCGGCGAGCGTCACCATTGCAAAAGTATCTGCTCCCATCCAAGGCTTGACTACGTACCGGCCGTAAAGAAGGTTAAGACCCGTTAGGGCCAAAAGAATAAAACTGACTGCGACTGTCCAGTGGATGAACCGTTCAAAACTGGCAAAGCGCAGTATGGTCCTGCCAGTTCTGCCATTCTCGATACGGATTCGACCCCTCGCTGTGAAAAATAGGGCGAGAACAGCGATCGTACCTAAAATCAGCCATACCCCGTAGTTTGAGACTGGCCCATTGCGGATTGATCGCCATTCCTCGCCCTCTGACTGGACCAGAACGCCGGCCTTTTTGTCTGGAATCGAGACTTTTCCCTGGATACCCTGGCGTATGGCGCGCCACATTTCTGCGTTGTTGTCCTGGCCTATGTTTGGCGGACGAAGCTGATTATCCGTATCTTGGGCTGGTACTGTTATTGGTAAAAAGCTCCCCCCCAGACCAAGTGCCATCAGTAACAATACAACTTTCCACCATGGGGCACGGATTCTACTCATTTCGGGTCATCCCCCTTGGCTGCGACCGGAGCTCTATGCTGCACTAGGAGAGGTGTGCCTGTTTCCAAAGTCACCCCCTTTTCACTCTTAAAAGTCCTGATGATGAGCCCGGGCGCGCAGGTCTTCTCTTGTTTCCTTATCAATGACTGGCATTGGTGCGCCCGAATACACACCCTTATCATATTGGAGGGTGCGGCCTTGCTCTTCGTCTCGACACGCAGCAAAAGCAAGCAAAACAACGATCGTAAGGAATGGCCAGCTCGGGCGCACGGGTCAGGAGTCGTCAGGGCTATACGCGGTTCCCCAACCCCAGGCACCGGAGCCAAATCCACGTGCAATAGTGCGCTCCCGATAAATATCGGCAATTTCGTCGCCGTCGCCGGCGAGCAAAGCCTTGGTCGAGCACATTTCAGCACACAAGGGTAGCTTACCTTCGGACAGCCGATCTTGACCATACTCGTATTTGGAATCCTCAGGGCCACCGGCGCAGAAGGTACATTTGTCCATCTTGCCACGGGTGCCGAAATTTCCTGCCTGCGGATATTGCGGTGCTCCGAAAGGACACGCATAGAAGCAATAACCACACCCTATGCATTGGTCCTTCGAATGTAGGACTACGCCGTCTTCAGTGGTGAAAAAGCAATCAACCGGACAGACCGCTGCGCATGGTGCGTCAGAACAATGCATACACGCTACCGACAAAGACATCTCGCCTGGTTCACCATCATTGATAGTTACTACCCGGCGACGGTTGATGCCCCAAGGTACTTCATGTTCGTTCTTGCATGCGGTGACACATGCATTGCATTCAATGCAGCGTTCACCGTCGCACAGGAACTTCATTCTAGCCATTTGTCACGCTCCTCTGCGTTGCAGTTATGCAGGTTCAATGCGGCACAGGGTGCATTTTGTTTCTTGCATCATTGTGACGCTATCGTAGCCGTAGGTCGTAGCAGTGTTGGCAGCTTCTCCGAGCACGTAAGGATCTGTGCCGGATGGGTATTTGTCGCGCAGGTCCTTACCCATCCAGTGTCCGCCAAAATGGAATGGCATGAACACCACACCCCGCCCAACACGCTCCGTGAGCATTGCTTTGACACGAACCCGCGCCTTTTCTGCTCCCTCGAGCCAAATGTCGTCACCGTCACCGATTCCATGGTTGTTGGCATCAAACGGGTTGATCTCCGCAAACATCTCTTGTTGCAGTTCGGCCAGCCACGGATTGGAACGTGTCTCGTCTCCACCACCCTCATATTCAACTAGTCGACCCGAGGTCAGGATCAGTGGATAATCCTTAACGAAGTCTTTTTCCTGGATTGATTTGTAGAGTGTTGGAAGTCGGTAGAAGACTTTGTCGTCATAGGTAGGATAATCGGCGACTAAGTCCCGACGCGGTGTATACAAAGGTTCTCTGTGAAGCGGCACGGGATCTGGGAAGGTCCAAACCACCGAGCGCGCCTTGGCGTTTCCAAACGGTGCACAGCCATGCTTGATAGCAACTCTTTGGATGCCACCTGAGAGATCCGTTTTCCAATTGACTTTGCCGATATCGTTGCCGCCGATCCCTTTGATGGTGCTGCGTTCCTGAGAAGTAAGGTCTTTGTCCCAACCAAGTTTCAGCAGCATCGCCATGGTAAACTCGGGATAACCATCCTCAATCTCTGAGCCAACTGGATGACTACCTTCAGCAAGTAGATTTTCGCCGTCTCGCTCTACCCCGAACCGTGCCCGGAAGCACAGTCCGCCGTCGGCCACGGATTTAGAAGTGTCGTAGAGGATTGGTGTGCCTGGATGGCCCATTTCCGGTGTACCCCAGGCGGGCCATGGCATTCCATAATACTCCCCATCACAAGGTCCGCCGATGGCTTGCAATGTGGTTTTGTGGAAGGTTTTCTGATTGGCCATATGCAAGCGTAATCGCTCTGGCGATTGGCCGGTATAGCCGATAGTCCACATACCGCGATTGATTTCGCGAGTAATGTCCTCAACGACTGGCGCTTCATTCTCTACCCCAATGTTCTTGAACATCTGTTCAGCAAAGCCGAATTTGTGCGCCAGAAGGTATATAACGTCTTGGTCGGGGCGAGCTTCGAACAATGGATCGACAACTTTTTCTCGCCACTGGATAGAACGGTTAGAGGCGGTGACCGACCCATAGGTTTCGAATTGGGTTGCCGCGGGCAGCAAGTACACTCCATCACTGCGGTCTTGCATCACCGCGGTCATGGTTGGGTAGGGATCAATCACTACCAAGGTATCGAGTTGCTCCAGTGCCCGCTTCATATCTGGCAAACGTGTTTGCGAATTCGGAGCGTGGCCCCAAAACACCATGCCCTGGATTGGGTTCGGTTGTTCAATTTGTGCCGGATCCTCAATCACGCCATCAAACCAACGAGAGACCGGGATTCCCTTGGCCGACATGATCTCTGGAGATGCAAACCGGTTAAGGAGGTAGTCGTAATCTGTTTCCCAAACACGGGCCCAGTGTTTCCAGGCCCCAGCGGATAGCCCGTAATAGCCGGGTAGGGTATTGCACAGCACACCTAGATCGGTAGCGCCCTGCACATTGTCGTGTCCGCGGAAAATGTTGGTTCCGCCACCTGCTTTCCCCATGTTACCAAGCGCCAATTGCAGGATGCAGTACGCGCGGGTGTTATTGTTGCCAGTTGTATGTTGGGTTCCTCCCATGCACCAGACCACGGTTGCAGGACGGTTTTCAGCTAAAATTTGGGCAACTCTTTTAAGCTGTGATCCTGGCACTCCGGTTACCCGTTCGACTTCGTCCGGAATCCATTTCACGACTTCGGCACGGATCTGATCCATGCCCCACACGCGCTGTTGGATAAACTCCTTGTCTTCCCATCCATTCTCAAAAATATGCCACAGTAAACCCCAAATCAGCGCTACATCCGTGCCTGGACGAAGGCGTACGTATTCGTCGGCGTGCGCGGCGGTACGTGTGAAACGCGGATCGCAGACAATTAGGGGCGCGTGGTTCTGTTCCTTTGCTTTCAGAATATGAAGTAAGGAGACCGGATGCGCCTCAGCGGGATTACCGCCGATAAATAACATCGCACGTGAATTGTGTATGTCATTGTAGCTATTGGTCATGGCGCCGTAACCCCAGGTATTGGCGACACCTGCGACCGTAGTGGAATGACAGATCCGGGCCTGATGGTCCACATTGTTGCTGCCCCAAAACGCGGCAAATTTCCGGAATAGATAGGCTTGCTCGTTAGAAAACTTGGCAGACCCTAGCCAATACACTGAATCGGGCCCTGAGTTGTCACGGATCCTTGTTAGCCGGTTGCCGACTTCCTCAATCGCTTGATCCCAGCTGATCCGTTTCCATTCGCCGCCTTCCATCTTCGTTGGATATTTTAGGCGCCGTTCGCCATGGGCATGCTCCCTTACGCTGGCGCCTTTGGCACAATGTGCGCCAAGATTAAAGGGACTGTCGAACGATGGTTCCTGACCAACCCACACTCCATCCTGCACCTCCGCAGTGACGGTGCAGCCAACCGAACAATGTGTGCAAACGGACAGAATTTTTTCAATTTCTCCCGCTGCGCCAGCATTGCCCGCTGCCTGGGCTTTGCGTACACGTGCAAGTGGCAGTGTCCCTGCTAGTGCGGCTGTGCCACATGCAGTAAGCCCGGAGCGTTTAAGAAAAGTACGTCGGTCTAAAAATTCTGGTGTCCCAACAGCGGTCTTGCGTAAATGACTTTGAGTCGTACCTTCTTTGCGTTTAATTAACATCGCTTTAGGCTCCCCTTAAAACCGTGCCAATTGATACGCCCGCCGGACATGCTCTGTCTCTCGGTAACGACTTCGATCGCCGTTCGATTCCTCATTGGTGGGTGCGGCTTCGCTCTCTTCGTTGCCGACAGCTAACGCAGCTGCTCCGCCAATTGTACTAACACTTGCGGTTTTAAAAAAGCTGCGTCGGTCGATCGATTTGTCCGGAGATAGTTTCTGTGACTTGGTCATCATGTAACATCCTTTAGCAAAGTCAGGATTCCAACGAGAAGGCCTCAGTCTCTAAGCGAAAAAAGATACCACCTAGCGCTCCCACGGGCCGATAAAAATTTGCTGTTTCGGCAGATTCGAGATCTATGAAGAACTGTGGTCCCCAGGACCCAAGATGTTTCACAAAGAAATCTTTCTGAACTGAAAGGTTGGCAGGGATCCCAAAATCTCCTGCGATCAACCCCGACATAATTTCGCAAACGCTCGCAATTCCATCCTCTGGTTCGCTAACCCGACTGTCTCGTTCAATACCGAGTTTGCGTAAATCTGTACGCAGCCGAGCCAGTGGCTTTTCATGTAGAAATCCGGAAAGATAGTAGGAACCGTAGGGGATGAGTTCACCTTCCCCTAACCCCACGAACAAATCATGATATTCTCGTGCGACTGCCGCTGGCGTGATGGTTCTTGCGCGTGCTGCCAGTTCGCCAATATTGTGCCCAATCTGGGTGTCGCCAGGTGGTAGGTTTGCGACAATATCAAGGACCTCCTTGCCCGGGGTATCACCTAGCAAGAGAGCTAGTAATCGATATGTACCGGCACGTGCCGTTTCCCCCGCTGACGCGGCGTGCACCACGTCTTCGGAAAATGGCTCAGCCGTGGAAATGTTGCCCGACTCGATCACGGGACCTTACCACCTCACTCGAGCGACGCTGCAACGCTCTTTCGACGTTGTCAGATGAATCCCGATTAATACTGTCGGATCAGTAACCGCTGGTCAACCAGAATGGGGTCAGAACACTAGCCTTAGGTCTTTTTTTTAGTGTGGTCCGTATCTACATCGAAGTTAGGGCTGCCATCCGGCTCAGCCTCGTCTGTGGTCTCAATATCTTCTACATGCTCCGAACCTGCGGCAAGGTCTGAATATTCGGCAGGCTCTGGTTCTTCTTTACGACCGATCATACCCTTGCCTACTTGATAGGCAGTTTGAACCACCTTGCCTAATCCCATTCTGGCAAAATCTTCGTCATAGTCGTTAAGGCCGTCTACATTGGCTAACACAGGGTCAC
This sequence comes from Alphaproteobacteria bacterium MarineAlpha9_Bin6, assembly GCA_002937585.1. GTDB lineage: Bacteria > Pseudomonadota > Alphaproteobacteria > UBA7887 > UBA7887. The sequence goes on from PTKE01000041.1 coordinate 7,667, forward strand.
TTTTCCACAGTTTACGCAGAGCTGCTTTTTTAAGAATGGATGGTACATCCGCGTGAAGAAACGGAGTGAAATCTGAATCTGCCGTGAGACTTTCCAGAGAAGGCAGATCGTTGGGGTCCAAAGGTGAATTCCCGTCGGGCCCCGTGTTTTCTGAACTGGATTCTAATGCATTACGGGCCTTTGCGGGCTGCGTCTGGCGTGTTTCAGTTTTTTTTGCAGACCAGCGGCGGACCCAGCTGTGTGAATTTTTAGCCATATCGTTGGCCACGTATGTGCGGTGCCGATGGGTTATTTTGGCCGGACTTGTGCGGTTTACGTTTGCGTTTGGTAAATTTCTCCTCGGTGTGGTGAGCGTCTATGAAATGGCCCACCAGCGCTAAAATTTCCGATGGCAGAGGCACCTTGTCGGCCCGTTCGTCGCCACTTACTTCGTAATCTGCAGCTTCATACGGACACACGGTGACCAGGAATGGTGTTGGGCGTTCTTCGTCTATACCCCGCAAAACAACATAAAGAGATGGATTAGGTTGCGACAAATTAACGCGATAACCCTCTGTTTCTTTGCGGTAAAGTGTCAGCGGCAGGTTTGCCGCGTAAAAGCGGGTCCACTGCGCTCCCTTTGCCATTTCTTGCCATTCCGTAAATCCAGCGGCGCCGGGTACAACGGCGACAGCGCGCCAATCATGGCGTCGCCAAGGATTGTCAATTGCACGACGTTCCAACACCACGCCGAGCATAATTTGTTCCTGGCCATCCATTATCACCCAACTTTACTCTATACGGGTTAAAAAGTCCTCAGCACAGGCCATGTCTTCGGGAGTGTTGAGATTGAAGAAAGGATCTACTGGGTGGATAGGAAAATCGACGATCCCAAGTTTGTAGCGGGAAGTCCAGACGTCGACTTTGCGGATATGGTCCTCGGTCATGGCGTCCCGTAGGGCCGAGCGTTCACACACGGGCCAGAGGCCGAAGACGGGATGGTGGCGTCCATTAGAGGTGGCACAAGCGAGCATTGCCCCAGATTGAATTAAATTGTGAAGTTTTTTCACTAAGTCATTGGGAAAAAAAGGAGCATCCGTCGCGAAAGTGGCCACATATTGGCAACTTGGTGCGTGTTTGGCGGCCCAATCGAGGCCAGTGAGAACACCAGCAAGTGGGCCAGAAAACCCAGCTATGACATCTGCGGCTACTGGTAATCCATAGGACGAAAACCGGGTCGGATCCCCGTTAGCATTTAGAACCATCGGTCCGACTTGATCCTTTGCTCGCTCGATTACTCGAGAGAGTAGGGTCCGACCGCCAAGCTTACTTAAACACTTGTCACCGCCCCCCATTCGATGGGAGCGGCCGCCAGCCAGCAGTACGCCAACGACTTTAATCGGCATTGCGCTTTGTGCTCGCTTTTCTTTGTAAGTGACTGAGTTCAGCAGGAATCGTGTCAGGATCAGCGTCGTACTCAATTCGATGGGTGCCTGACAATGCAATAAACCGCTTACCTTTCATTCGCCCGATTAGGGTTAAATTTGCTTGGCGTGCTAGTTCGACCCCCCAGGCGGTGAAGCCAGATCGTGAAATCAAGATGGGGATCTCCATTTGAACCGCTTTAATGACCATCTCGCTGGTCAATCGTCCGGTGGTGTATAGTATTTTTTCGTCCACGCTCAATCCTTTTCGGTACATATATCCTGCAATTTTATCGACTGCATTGTGACGTCCGACGTCTTCCATATAGACGAGCGGTTCGTCACGTTCACACAAAACACAACCATGTATTGCCCCCGCTTCTAGGTAGAGGCTTGGAGTGGTATTGATGTTTTTGCTGAGTGCGTATAGCCAGGACGTTTTCAGAGTCGTGTCCGGCAGTGCTACCGACTCAAATTTTTCCATCACGTCGCCGAACGCAGTGCCTTGTGCGCAACCGGAGGTTCGCGTTTTTTTAGATAGCTTTTCCTCATAATCGGTTTCACGCTCAGTCCGCACTACTACCACATCAATATCGGGTTCGTGTTCAATGCCTGTGACTAAGTCTTCATGAGTCAGCATGTTCTGGTTTAGAAGGAAGCCAAGCGCGAGATCCTCAGGGAAGTCGCCAATCGTCATTACTGTGACAATTTCCTGGCTATTCAGGAAAAGTGTCAGAGGGCGCTCGACTGGCACGCGCGTATTGATGGCCGTATTGGTATGGTCGACGCCATCCACGCTCTCGGTCAGGGCTGGATTGCCAGGCTCAGGTTGGACCAAATATTTTTTCATCCATCCTACTATCGCTCCCACGCGCCCACGAATAAAGTCATTTTCATCGTCTTCCAAGGGTCTTGGTGAGGTGTATGCTAGTGGAAGGAAAAACCGCAGGCAGTGTAATTTTGAAACTTTCTAACAAGACTGTTCTAGTTTGTGATTGTGGCGGCACGATGCGCATAGATAGCGCAAGTTTGGTTAAGGCTTGTGGCGCAAGCGGAATCTTTAAAGTACATCGTGCCCTGTGCCGCAGTGAAGTCGCTAACTTTGAGGGTGCGTTGGGGGACAAAGCGATTGTCGTTGGCTGCACCCAGGAGGCACCTTTATTCCGGGAAATAGCTTCAAATCATGATCCAGACGTTGTTGTCCGCACCGTAAATATCCGTGAACATGCGGGATGGGGCGAAGAAGCAAATCGTGCTGGGCCAAAAATTGCCGCGTTATTGTCTGCCGCGGCAGTCGATGTACCGCCGACGCCATCGGTAACCCTAACCTCGCGGGGTCGAATCCTGGTTTATGGCTGTGACGAGATTGCACTGGAAGCAGCTCGCCAGCTGGCGACGCGGCTAGACGTAACTTTGTTGTTGGACACCCCGGAAGAAGTCGCGCCTCCGATGGTAATGGATCTCGAGATTTGTCGTGGCCATATCGCTCGCGCGAGTGGCCATCTGGGTGCGTTCCTAGTAGCTGTCGACGGTTACGCGACAGCTGATCCGTCCGCACGTTCGGTTCTATCATATTTGGATGGACAAGACGGAGTAGAGATCGAAACAGACCTAATCCTTGATTTGTCCAAGCGTGCACCGCTGTTTCTCTCTTCGGGTAAACGGGACGGTTACCTGAAACCCGATCCCGATGATCCTGTGCGCGTGCAACGATCGCTTTTTGAACTAGTGGACCTTGTTGGCACGTTCGATAAACCTCGTTACGTCGACTACGACAGCGATCTATGTGTTCACAGCCGCAGCGAAAAGATTGGCTGCACTCGCTGCATCGATAATTGTCCGAACGTAGCAATTGCAAGTAATGGCGACGGAGTATCCATAGATAATTACATTTGTGGAGGATGTGGCCAATGTGCAAGCCTCTGTCCGACAGGTGCTGTCACGTATGCGGTGCCCGGACCCGCGGTTGACTTTGAGCGCTTGCGTATCTTGTTAAGCCGATATCTTGCTGCAGGCGGAACAGCGCCAATGTTGCTGGTGTACGACCACGCAGGAGAAGAGATCCTCAGCGCAATAGGTCGGTTTGGCCGTGGACTGCCAGCAAATGTTCTGCCTTACAGTATAAATGAGGTCACGGCGGCTGGCCTCGACTTGCTTTTATTGGCTGCAGCATATGGTGCTGAGGCGACATTAATACTGTGTCCTCGGCGTCAGACCGATGCGTTAGGTGGACTGCAATCGCAGATAGAAATTGCGGAGACTATCCTTAAGGGCATGAGTGTCGGCGTTGGTCGAGCATTCATTTTAGATGAGGTAGACCCGGATATAATCGAGACAAAACTGTTCGAAATCGCCGCCTCCAGGACTAAAGGCTTGGCATTTGAGGCTGCCAAATTTTTGCCATTGGGAGGGAAGCGGGATCGAATGTGGCTTGCGCTTGACCATCTTCAAAAGAACGCTGTCGGTGCCCCAAGCCCCATTGCTCTTCCTACTGGTGCGCCTTTTGGCGCCGTTAGCGTAAATTTAGAAGGGTGCACGCTTTGCCTGGCGTGTGTGAGCGCATGTCCAACTGGTGCTTTGCTGGATAATCCGGAACGGCCACAGTTGTCCTTCTTGGAACGTGCCTGTGTTCAATGTGGCCTTTGCCGTACTACTTGTCCGGAATCAGTAATCACGTTGGAACCCAGAATCGATTTCGGGGAATCTACGCGCGCACCGCGTATGCTCAACGAAGAGGAACCGTTCGAATGTGTTCGTTGCGGTAAACCATTCGGTGTACGTTCTTCAGTGGAGCACATGGTTGATAAACTCCGAGATCATTCGATGTTCGCGAATGACGACAATGCGCTTGACCGTATTCGCATGTGCGCAGATTGTCGGGTTGCCGCACAGTTTGACACGAACCAGCCTCTTGCCCTTGGCCCGCGGCCTAGACCGCGCACTACGGATGATTATCTGCGGAGCGATGGTGAAGAAGATTAAGGCCCGTTACGGTGGGAATTTTGTGCGGCAGAGTGCATCCGCACGCGTCTTGAACAAGGTTGCCTGTTTCTCATCTATTACGCCTTCGTCGATCATCTGATCTATTGTGCTTCCACGTTCATTCAGGCACAAAACATAGTCCGTGTTGGCTGCGCTAGTCCCATTTTTGGGCTGTGTCCACAGATAATCGCGGTGAATAACGCCAAGTAGTATGAGCATCGCTACGAAAACGCTGAAGGCAACCCATCGGGCCGTGGGTCGATCAATCCAACTTTGGTTATTGGCTGTCATGGCGAGCAATTAGCAAATTTCCGGATCATTCCGTAGGGCGCTGGTCTGTGCGAACCAAATTAGATAGGGTATCGATATTATGTTCCGCATTGGCATTTTTCACATTCTAATTGCTATCTTATGTTTTTCGCCATTGATGTTCGTGTCTGCTGCGGACTCCGATGGTTGGCAAGCCCTGCGACGAGGCGATTATGATTTGGCGGAAAAAGTATGGCTGCCGCGCGCTCAACGTGGGGAGGTCGAAGCGCAATTGTTTCTCGGATATTTGGAGACAATGCGCGAGAGGTATGATGCAGCAGCTAGATGGTATCAGCGCGCAGCCGCGAAGGGCAATGCTACGGCACAAGCATTACTAGCTAGCCAATACCTGATTGGGCAGGGAGTTGATGCTGACCCGGTGCGCGCCTTCGCTTGGTACGAACTCGCTGCAAGCCAGGGGCATGTGAATGCCGTTCGTGCACGTGAGGCCACGGCGCGGCAGATGACTGCTGAGGAAGTTGAAGCAGCATCCCGGCTAGTCGAAGATTGGATGCGGGACGGACCGCCCACTGAATCGGAGTAATCGCTGCGGTGGATCACGTAATGGGATGTCCCTCAGTAATGTCGTCGCGCTTCACGTTGAAGCAATTGTCAATGCGACTATTGCCTAACTTGATCAGTCAAATGGTTAATGAGGCAACTCGAAAGACGACCGACAAACGGGCGCATCGAGGAAGCACCCACTGCGTGGGAAACGGACAAAGCTTTATCATTAATGGCCGATACTAGGTTTGTGCCAAAGCTTGCTCCAGGTCAGCAATGATGTCTTCTACGTCCTCTATCCCGACCGAAAGCCTGACTACGTCGGGTCCGGCACCTGCACTCTCGCGTTGTTCGTCAGTGAGTTGGCGGTGTGTGGTGGAGGCTGGATGAAGAATTAGGCTTCTGGTATCGCCAATATTGGCAAGGTGAGAGTGAAGTTCCACGCAATCGATCAGCTTTACGCCGGCGTCAAAACCACCCTTGATGCCGAAAGTAAATACTCCCCCTTTTCCTCTAGGCAGATACTTTTGGCCTAATTCGTAGAACTGGCTGGACTTGAGTCCGGGATAAGAGACCCAGTTTACCTTTGGGTGTTTTTCAAGCCATTCAGCGACTGCTTGCGCGTTGTCGCAGTGCCGCTGCATCCGGAGCGGCAAAGTCTCTACGCCCTGGAGCAGGTTCCATGCGGCTGTGGGATATAAAGTGGCACCGTAATCCCGTAGCGCCACCATCCGGGTCCTCATGGTAAAGCCGAAATCGCCAAAAGTTTCGGCAAAGGTGAGTCCGTGGTATGCGTTGTCAGGTTTGGACATCCCCGGATATTTATCGTTTCGGAACCAGTCGATATTTCCGGATTCAATGAGGATGCCACCCATCGTGTTACCGTGGCCGCCGATGAACTTAGTGGTTGAGTGAATCACCAGATCTGCTCCCCATTCGAACGGTCTCAGTAGGTAAGGAGAGGCCAGCGTATTATCGACTATCAGCAGTACACCATGTTTGTTAGCGACCTCCGAAATGCGTTCGATGTCCAAAATAATCCCACCAGGGTTGGCAACCCCCTCGCAGAAAATGAATTTGACCCTATCGGTCATCGCCTGCTCGAAATTCTCAGGATCAGTCGGATCAACGAAATGGCATTTCCAACCTAGCTTTGGAAAACTGACCCCAAACTGCGTTAACGAGCCTCCATACAGGTTGCGGGAGGAAATAAACTCATCGCCTGCTTCCATAAGGCTTACTGCGGCGAGAAACTGTGCAGCGTGGCCAGAGGCAGCGGCTACTGCCCCGCGTCCTCCCTCTAGCTGGGCAATGCGCTCTTCGAACACGGATACGGTTGGATTTGTCATTCGGGAATAGACGTATCCGAAGGTCTGCAAATTGAAGAGTTCGGCAGCATGTTCCGAATCGTCAAACACGAATGAGGTTGTCTGGTAAATCGGTGTCTGTCGCGCTCCCGTGACGGGGTCTGGTCGTGCACCGGCATGTACCGCAATGGTTGAAATGCCAAATTCGCGTGGACCGCCCTCTTCACCGGGGACGTTCGAAGTAACTTCATCAATATTGGTGCGAACGCTCATGATTTTGGGGACCTTAAAGTTTTAGCGGTAATGATCCTTGAATTTACGCCCAACCAGGACAATTCTCCGGATAGTCGTCCGAACTCGATTTTTGGACATCGGTCCATGACCACTTCGAGGCCGGCGGCTTCCGCGAGCTCAGCAGCTGGATCGTTGCGCACCGTCAATTGCATCCATAAGTACTTAATGCCTTTATCATCTTTGTTGGCAATGACGTCTTTTGTGATGTCATATGCCTCTTCCGATGTTCGAAAGATATCGACCATGTCGAATTTATGTGGTGCTTCTGCAAGTGATCCATAGATGGTTTCTCCCAACACTTCGCCTCCGGCACGTCCTGGATTGATTGGGACAATCCGAAAGCCTTTGTGCTGGAGATACTTCATCGCGTAAAAGCTTGGTCTGCGCCACGCCGTACTAGCGCCGACCATGGCGAAGGTCTTTACGTCTCGCAAGATGCGACGGATTTTTGTGTCAGCGTAATAATTATGATGTTCGAGATATACTAAAGGGTTACCGCTTTCGCTTCGGCTTGCTGTCTCGGACATGCCGGGCACCTCCCAACGCCAGAAAAATTTTCGCGCACCCAGTAAACCGGAGTTAAGTCCATCGATGGTTCACTGTCGGGCAAAATGTATTAGTCGTTTCCTGCAGTACGCAGCAATAACCTGTACAATACCACCAGAACCATTTATTTCTACTGCAAAATGCAGGAAAATTACTTAAGTCTACTCCTGTGACAAATGTAGAATAGGCTAGTCAAAAACTTTATCGTGTAATGTGGATAGTTGATTATTTGATATGAAAGTGTCCCAGAGAAAAAATATAAAATTTGATTCTGATCGAATTATCAGCAGATTATCCCAGATTCATGAGGTAGATACTGACGCAGATCTTTCCGTGAAACTGGGGGTGGCGCGGGGAACTATCAGTTCGTGGCGTGCGCGCGGGCAGGTGCCGTGGAGAGAGTGTTTAGAGGCTGCAATTAGCAGTGATGTGTCTCTTGACTGGCTCGTAATAGGCCGTGGTGCGAAATGCTCTCGGTCGGGTGGCAGCACTGGCGAGGATTTAGGACAAACATCGGTTTCACAGGGCAAAGAAGGCGCGCGGTTCACAAACCCGTATAGCAATTATCTCGTTAATGAATACAGCCTAATCACGAAGGGGGGCATCAAAATTGGAGAAGCAGGCGATGTTTTGCCATTTCCACATAACGCTTTCCCCGTCGCGTTTAAGAGCAAGTATTTGGCCAATTTGGCTGGAGAGTTGGTTGGACCTTGCTACGGGTATCTCTGCACGGACGATGCAATGGCACCTACTATACCTGAAGGGTGGTGCGTTCTCGTTGCAGACACCAAAGGTGAAATTGGTGAGTCGGGTATCTATGGACTGTTATTTCGGGATACGGGCCAGCAAACTTTTCGTCGGGTGACGCCGGTTGGAGACGCTCTCCACCTGTGTTGTGATAACCCAAATCAAGATCCCCTTATCCTGGATGCAACACACCAGCCACTTCCCATTTTGGTGCTTGGCCGCGCAATCTGGTCCGGTGGAGTTTTGGCCTAGTCGGGTAAAGCGATTTTTAGCTCGCCGTCTCTACTGATTATCTATTTTCCTTTCCACATGGGTTCGCGCTTCTGCATGAAGGCGTCGATGCCCTCTCGCGCGTCCGAGGCCATCATATTTTCTGTCATTACCTCACTGGTGTATGCGTATGCGGCGTCTAGATCCATTTCAAGCTGGCGATAAAAGGCTTCCTTGCCAATCTTTACCGTTAGAGGAGATTTGTTTGCGATGTCGCGTGCTAGCTCGTGCGTCTCGGTGTCAAGCGCTTCGGGAGCGACGACACGGTTGATCAGGCCCACCTCCCTCGCGCGCTCAGCGGTAATCGGCGTTCCAGTAAGCAACATTTCCATGGTTTGTTTGCGACTCACTGTGCGGCTTACAGCGACCATCGGGGTTGAACAGAAAAGGCCAATGTTAACTCCTGGCGTAGCGAAATGCGCTTCAGCAGAAGCCACAGCTAGGTCGCAGCTCGCCACTAACTGGCAGCCGGCTGCTGTAGCGAGACCGTGGACGCGAGCTATTACTGGTTTTGGAAGGCGGACTATAGAGGTCATTAACTTTCCGCATTGCGCGAAAAGGGATTCGAAAATCTCGCGACGTTCATTAGTGCGGATTTCCTTCAGATCGTGCCCGGCGCAAAAGGCAGGTCCCGTACCACCAATTATTACCGCTTTAATACTCTTATCCTCGGCAACTATGTCGAGCTGGTTCTGCAGTTCTGCCATGAGGGCTCGCGAGAGCGCGTTGCGAGCAGTGGGACGGTTCAGCGTCAGTGTTGCAACGGCGTCTCGGTCGTTGCGTATCAACAATTCTATATCGGTCTCGAGCGCTGGAATTGCAGCGTTCATGGCGGTCTCCCCGTCAGGCCTATACGAAGGTTGCATGTGTATTATATAGCACGACGAGCTGTTGCCCAGCTTCGCCGGTCCAAACAATTCAGCCTCCGAACCCCAGTATCATCTGTACACGCCTAAATTAATTAACATTTTGGCTAGTTGACAGGGGCTATCCTATTGGCATACTGCGCCACTTCCCGAAGGAAACTTGGCCATGCGTACGTATTCCGCGACCCCGTCCGAGGTCGAACAGAAGTGGTATTTGATTGATGCCGAAGGGGCAGTGCTCGGCCGATTAGCTGCATTGGTAGCAACCCGGTTGCGTGGGAAACATAAGCCGACATTTACGCCACATATTGATTGCGGAGACCACATTGTTGTAATCAACGCCGAGAAAGTAACTCTCACTGGTAATAAACGCCAAGGCAAGCTTCATTACTGGCACACAGGTTATCCTGGTGGGATCAAAAGTCGTAAGTATGGGGACTTGCTTGATGGTGATCGTCCAGAGCGGGTGATTGAGCGTGCGGTCACGCGGATGGTAAGCCGCGGCCCACTGGCGCGTTCTCAACTTCGTAAACTGCATGTTTATAAAGGAAATGAGCACCCACACGAGGCGCAAGGTCCGGAATTACTGGACTTGGGAAAATTAAATCGGAAAAACACACGAGGCGTGTGATTATGGTTGAAGAAAAACGGACTTTAGACGATTTAAAAGATCTTGCTCCGTCGGTTTCGGTTGACGAAATTGCTCCGGTTGAGCCGGAACTCGACAAATTAGGACGGTCATATGCCACTGGTAAGCGTAAGAATGCGATCGCTCGGGTTTGGGTTCAAAGGGGGACTGGAAAAATTGTGGTAAATGGTCGCGACCAGGATGTTTATTTTGCACGTCCAGTATTGCGCATGATCATGAACCAACCTTTTGAAGCGTCACAGCGTAAGGGACAGTTCGACGTTAAATGCACGGTTACCGGTGGCGGACTGTCCGGTCAGGCGGGTGCCGTTCGCCATGGTATTTCCCGCGCACTAGTCAAATTTGAGCCGCCACTTCGCCCAGTGCTAAAAAAGGGCGGCTTTCTGACTCGTGATTCGCGTGTGGTCGAGCGTAAAAAGTATGGAAAGCCGAAAGCTCGACGAAGCTTCCAGTTCTCAAAACGTTGATCAGCTAGGACAGCGCAGTGCAGCAGGGCGTCCAGGCTGGGCGCCCTTTTTGTTTGAGTGCGGTTGGCAGTAGTGTGATGCTAACGAACCAGTAGGGACCAGAGCTGATGGCTGGAGTGAAGAATATTCGGGTCGCAGTGCTAGGGGCGAGCGGATATACAGGTGGTGAGACACTACGTCTGGCCGTGCGACACCCTAACATTGATATAATAGGGCTCACGGCGGAGCATCGTGCGGGCGAGGCTCTCGATGCGGTTTTTCCGCACCTGGGCGGACTTGGCTTGCCAAACCTTATGAAGATTGGGGATTTGAATTTGGATAGCCTAGAGGCGGTATTCTGCTGTCTGCCTCATGGTACAACGCAAGAGGTCGTCAAGTCCCTACCACGCCATCTCAAGGCCATAGATCTTTCGGCAGATTTCCGTTTGCGCGATCCGGAGGTCTACGCTGCTTGGTACGGGCATAAGCATTTTGCCCCAGAACTTCAACCGGAAGTATCATATGGCCTCACCGAGCTTAGTCGGGAGGTGATCCTCCAAAAAAGAATTGCCGCTTGTCCTGGGTGCTATCCGACCACCGCGCTTCTTCCACTCATTCCAATAGTTGCTGCTGGCCAAATTGACGCGGATGAGATCATCATTGACGCTAAATCGGGTGTTAGTGGTGCTGGCCGAGCAGCCAAGGAAGGGATGTTATTTTCAGAGGTTGGGGAAGGGATTCACGCATACGGCATTGGTGGTCATCGTCATGGTCCAGAGATAGATCAGGAGTTGAGCACGACTGCTGGGCGGCCTGTCGTGGCAAGCTTTACACCACATCTAGTTCCAATGAATCGGGGAATATTGTCGACGATCTACGTTAAGTTGTCGAACGGCATAACCACTAACGATCTGCGCCGAACCCTAGTTGAGCAATATGCGAGGGAACCATTTGTGCGTGTTGTGCCAGAAGGAGTCTCACCGGCGACTCGTCATGTTCGCGGTTCCAACCAATGTCTCATTGGCCTTTTTGAAGACCAAATACCAGGGAGAGCGGTTCTCCTCTCGGTAATCGATAATTTGGTCAAGGGTGCAGCTGGCCAGGCGATCCAGAATTTTAATCTGATGTTTGGTCTATCGGAGACCGCCGGCCTTCAACAGGCACCGCTGTTTCCGTAATTAATTCAGTATTGTTGTAGTTAAGGGGTAGAGCAGGGGGTTGGGATGAATCTACACAAACTTATGGCGGCTAGGGCTGAGGAAAAACGGCCCGTTAGGGTTGGCTTAATCGGTGCGGGAAAATTCGGCACTATGTTCCTTGCCCAGGCGCGTAATACCGTTGGTATTCATTTACTTGGAATTGCTGACCTAGATGTCGATCGTGCCCGCGCTTCCTGTGAGCGGGTTGGTTGGCCAGCCGAACAAATTGCTTCTTGCTCTTTTTCTAGTGCACTGGAGAGTGGCGGTACATTCCTTACAGATAATGCTGAGGCGCTTATTAAGGCGGATGGTCTGGAAGTATTAATCGAAGCTACGGGCGATCCTGCAGCGGGAATTCGCCATTGCCTTAAGTCGATTGATCACGGGCGACATATAATCATGGTCAATGTGGAGGCTGACGTTGTTGCAGGTCCGCTACTTGCGCGCAAAGCGGAAGAAGCCGGCCTAGTCTATAGTCTTGCATACGGTGATCAGCCAGCGTTAATTTGCGAGCAAGTAGATTGGGCACGCACGGCCGGTTTTGAAGTCGTGTCCGCCGGCAAAGGTACACGTTACCACCCAGACTTTCACCATTCGACCCCGGACACCGTATGGCCCAATTTTGGTCTCAGCCTGGAGCAGGCTGAACGAGGTAGTATGAATCCCAAAATGTTCAACAGCTTTATAGATGGGACCAAATCAGGCATTGAGATGACTGCCGTTTGCAATGCAACCGGTCTGACGCCACAACCGGGCGGACTAAATTTCCCGCCTGCTTCCATCTATGAATTGGCTGAGGTGTGTAAACCCGTGGCTGCAGGTGGGCAGGTGAGCCATAAGGGAACTACAGAGGTGGTGTCTTCTATACAGCGGGACTGGCAACCGGTTGAAAATCACCTACAAATGGGCACTTTTGTTGTGGTTAAGGCTGGTTCCGAGTACGTTCAGAATTGCTTTGAAGACTATCATATGATGCCAGATTCTACGTACGAATATGCGTCGCTTTATCGTCCTATACACATGATTGGTCTTGAGCTTGGTATTTCAGTTGCTTCGGCAGCGCTACGTGGCGAGGCTACTGGTGCCGCTACCGGCTTTCGTTCAGATGTTATCGCAACCGCCAAGCGCCAGCTTAAGGCCGGTGAAATTCTTGATGGGGAGGGGGGACACTGTGTTTGGGGGCGGCAGATGCCAGCCAGGAGATCGCTAGAGATAGGTGGTTTACCCCTTGGGCTCTCAAACAAAGTAAAGTTAAAACGTGATATTTCCGAGGGTGTGCAGCTCGCATGGGATGACGTCGAAATCGACGAAAGTGATCACGCAGTTCTCGTTCGTCGCGAAATGGAAGCTGCATTTGCGCGTCCAAACGAACATGTTAGGGCTGCGGAGTAGAATCGCACTTTTTTAGATTTCGTTTTAAAAATGCTTAAAGGGGCTGCGCGCTCAAAGGCGTGTGGACTACCAGTTTTCTCCGACTGCAAGATCAGTTAGGCAAACATTTTACTAACTCGTTAATCACGCGTGCTGGCCACCATTGATGTGGATTTCAGCTCCGTTGACGTAGCTGGACTGCTCGGAACATAGAAAATAGATCGTTTTAGCCACTTCCTCTGGAGTTCCCAGGCGTCTCATGGGAATTTCAGGCACTAGTTTTTTTTCTGTTTCCGGCGACAAGATCGAAGTTTTGATTTCGCCTGGCGCGATAGCATTTACACGAATACCATGAGGGCCAAAATCCACGGCCATTTCGCGAGTTAAACTAGCTAGAGCCGCCTTAGAGGTAGCGTAGGCGGTCCCGGCGAACGGATGCACACGACCGCCCGCAATCGAGGTAACATTTACCACTGTGCCGTGCATCTTAGTAAGTTCCTTGAAGAGGCCACGTGCAAGCATGATGGGAGCAAAGAAATTGACCTGAAAGACGTGGCGCCAATCGTTCATCTCGGTAGACATTGAATCTAGTCGGTTTCCCGAAGGTTCTTTGGGTGAAATCGCGGCATTGTTGACCAATGCGTTGAGGCCAGCTCCGTTGAGCTTTGCGCGCAGAACCTCAACCTGTTGGGGCAGAGCCTTTATATCGGAAAGATCGATTTGCATGTGGTCTTCTGGACCGGCTTCCCATGGACAATCCTCGGGGAAAGCGTGTCGAGAGCAGGTTATCACGCGCCAACCCGCACTAGAAAAACGTTTAACAGTGGCGTGTCCGATTCCCCGGCTAGCTCCCGTGAGGACTAATGTTTTACGTTGATCATCTTCCATATCATCCTGTCCTTGTTGGGTGCTAAAATTTCATTGAGCCATTTTCCAAACGTGGGAGCACGGTGCAGGTTGCAATGGACTCAGTTTATCATTGCCAGGTAATCGCGCTGTTATTTTTCCACCAGCTTTGTTGATGCCAAAAGCGTGTGTGTTCCCGCCATAAGTTCATTGTGGCACTTATGACCCGATCCAGTCGCTTTATTATGTGTCGGTTTGCGTCAACAAAGTGTGCGCTGATATCAAGAGTGTTGCCAATCTGTTTCTTGCCGTGGCTCGTGTCATGTCAAAGGATTATACTCAACACTTGCTGGCTATCTTCGGCGATTCGCACGACATTTTTGGTAAATGTGGCGGGTTCAATCTTTGTGTTGGCATTGGTGTCCTTACCTATCATGATCGTATCCGGTAAGTAAGTTTCGCGATTCTGTGTGGATGAGTTTGGCTTGCCACGTGGCTTACATGTGAAAATCAAGAGATTATGCCTTATTGTTTATCGCAGCTTCTCTTTCGCATATATTTAAGTTTATCTGACTCTCTTCACGTGCACGATTTGGCAAATT
>PTKE01000042.1 GCA_002937585.1 Alphaproteobacteria bacterium MarineAlpha9_Bin6
CCTTAAGAACGACCTTCACCTAAATGAAATTGGTTTCTTTCGTCTGTATGAACACCCGACGGAAGGTACGATTGAAATTCCAGATACAGCATATCGTTTTGATCGAGAGTCGCTTCCGGTCCGGCGTCACCAGCCCCAGCTTGGAGAGCACGGACACGAGGTTTTGGCCGAGTTAGGCATGGATGAACAAGAGATATGCCTCGCCTTAGGTTCCACTGAGAAAAGCTTAATTCAATACTCTGTTGCTGAAAGAGGGATTGAGGTTTCTAGTCAGAAGCATCCCGGTTAAGACTGAAACCTATGGGACAGAGAAACTAACGCGGATGTTCAGAGCCATTGAGATCAGTTGGTTGTGAACTACAAATTCAATGATGATTTAGAGAATGTGTAATGTAGAAGGGGGGTACAATGAAATTTGGTGGCATGGTCGCAACCAAAATCGATGATTGGCAGATTTTCCCCTACCTGGAGAGCTTAGGGTACGACAGCGGTTGGGCCCCAGATAGCCAAATGATTTGGTCGGATTGTTATGCAACCTTATCTCTTGCCGCGTACCACACTTCACGTTTACGGCTAGGAACTGGTGTTGCAATTGCAGGCACGAGATTGGCACCGGTGACGGCACACTCCGTTGCTACTATTAACAAAATCGCTCCCGGAAGAGTCTTTCTCGGTATTGGCACGGGCCACACTGCAATGCGCATTATGGGACATGATCCGGTTTCACCAAGCTATTTTCGAGAATATTTGAGGGTTGTAAGGGGCCTGCTCCATGGTGATGAGGTTGAATATAGTCTCAACGGAGAGACTAAACCGATCCGTTTTCTGGATCGGGAGCTTGGTTGCATTGATATTGAGCATCGTGTGCCAATTTACGTTGCAGCGAATGGGCCCCGTGCTTTAAGTGCGGCAGGTGCTTACGGGGACGGACGGATCGCAGCTGGCAATGAGCCGATGCCTGTATTGCAGCGGAACTTACAGCGGATAGAGCAGGGCGCTGCTGAGGTGAAGCGAGAAATGCCAGAAAATTTTCACGCGGCGGTAATGACGTTTTCCTGTGTGCTGGGGTCCAAAGAAAAACTAACTTCAGACCGTGTAATAGATGAGGTTGGGGCCCAAGTAGTTGCAAGCTTGCACTTTTGGTATGAAATTTATCGTCAGCGTGGCAGCGATCAATTTGTATTCGATTCAGTGCGTGAAGTATGGGAAGACTATAAGCAGTACGTCGAAACTGAGATGCCCGCCGAACGGCGACATCAGCTTATTCATCAAGGCCATTGTGCACTGTTACCAACAACCGAGCGTCGTTTTGTCACACCCGAAATGATTAGGGCTGTGGGGGGCCTCGTAGGCGAAGTAGATGAAATTCTCTCTCAGATCAAGAATCTCGAAGTAGCTGGCCTTAAAGAAATAGTTCTTCTACCCCCACGAGGAGTAATGCGGAGGAACTTTAAAGAGTTTTCCGAACGGATAATGTCTTGTTGTTAAAATACGGACACCAGAGAACGAGATAGTCGAATTTTTAAATTGGGAGCGCGGTGGTCTGTTTAATTGTTTCCATGGAGAACCTGGATGTTACCTCATTGATGGATGAAGTGCCGATAAGGCGTTTGTAAAAGTCATCGAAAGCTTGGATATCCGGTACGATGACTTTAAGCATATAATCGACATCCCCTGCCATACGATGAAACTCCATTACCTCTGGCATTTTAGTTACTGTTTTCGAAAACTCCTCGAGCCATTCGCTCGAATGTTCACCTGTCTTAATACTGACGTAGGCGGTTAGGCCAAAACCAAGAATATCAGCGTCCAGTATAGCGATTTTGCGTTTGATTATTCCATCGCTTTGGAGACGATTAATTCGTTTCCAACAGGGCGAAGCTGACAAACCCACCTTACGAGCGACCTCCGAGACTGATAGGCTGCTGTCCACCTGCAGGAGCCTTAATATTTGGCGATCCATTTTATCCATGCTATTCATTTCCTTTGTCGGGATAAAAATAGGTATAAATTTACCAATTTGAGAATGAAACGTTCTAATATTTGATATTATATTGCAAATAAAGAAAAAATCTACTATGGGTGTGCCGTTATTCCTCAGTTTTGGAACCAGGTGCTAATAGAGTTTCTGGCTCAAATTAATGATTTCAAGTCTGGTCAATCACATAGCTTGCGCAAAGACCGAACGCTAGTTTCACCAAGAAGGTTGTCACTATGGGCAATATTGGACAAACAATTACGACAAATGAGGGATCAATTCGTCGTCAGCCTTTACCTAAAACAAAGATCGACGCGTTGGTTCGGCGACACGGACGTAAGGATTCCGTTGATCTTCTTCGCGTAATGATTAAGGAGGAGTTTCCCGATCGGATAGCGGTTGTTACTTCATTCGGAGCGGAATCCGCTGTTTTGCTTGATGTGGTTGCACAAGTTTCGCTAGACACACCCGTAATTTTTCTTGAAACCGGTAAGCATTTTCCGGAAACATTGGCTTATCGCAAACGTCTAGTAGAACACTTGGGTTTGACCGATGTTCGCGACCAATCTCCAGATCTAACAGAAATCAGTCGTAACGATCCAAATGGGAAGCTATGGCAAGTAAGTCCAGACCATTGCTGCCACATAAGAAAAGTTGTGCCGCTGGAGACGGCTTTGGAGCCATTTGATGCGTGGATCACCGGTCGAAAGCGGTTTCAGAGTCATGATCGGGCTGGACTGGGCACAATTGAGTCAGATGGTACACACATAAAAATCAACCCATTGGTGCTATGGGATGCGACAAAGGTGGCTAAGTATTTCAGCGCTCGCAATCTTCCCAAGCATCCATTGGTTGAAAATGGGTATCCGTCGATTGGTTGTGCGCCGTGCACTCGCGCTGTCGAGAGCGGCGACTCTTTGCGTGCCGGGCGATGGTCCGACAGTGAAAAAACTGAATGCGGAATTCATAAGTCGGTTTGTGCACGGTAATGCATTATCTAGCTCGCCTCGAAAGCGAAAGCATTTACATTCTTCGTGAGGCCTATCGCACCATACACCCACTAGGCATGCTGTGGTCATTGGGGAAGGACTCTAACGTGATGCTCTGGCTAACCCGGAAGGCTTTTTTGGGCCGCGTTCCGTTTCCGGTAGTTCACGTTGATACGGGCAAAAAATTCCCGGAAATGTATGCGTTCCGTGATCGTTATGCTGAGCATTGGAATCTTAATTTAGTTTGTGGAGAGTGCCCGCCCATTGAAACCATCGATCCGAGTTTGCCACCAGCGGCACGTTCAGCGGCTCGCAAAACAGAAGGACTAAAAGCGATCATGGATAAGGAGGCGTTTGCCGGTGTATTTGCTGGTATTCGCCGTGACGAACAGGCGGTTCGCGCGAAAGAACGTGTGTTTAGCCCTCGAGGACTTAATGCGGAGTGGGATCAACATGATCAACCAGCGGAATTTTGGGGCCAGTATACAACCCGTATGCCGCAGGGCAGTCACATTAGAATCCATCCATTACTTCATTGGAGAGAAATTGATATATGGCGTTATACAAAGCGTGAGAATATTCCAATCATAGACCTCTACTTTTCTCGAAATGGTTATCGTTACCGATCACTTGGGGATCAGGATATTACCGAACCTGTAAAGAGCTCCGCTTCAACTATTGATGAGGTTATTGCAGAGCTGGAAACCACAAAGGTGGCGGAACGCGCTGGCCGTGCAATGGATCACGAAGATGAGGATGCCTTCGAGCGTCTTCGCCAGCATGGGTACATGTAACCTTGATTGAGAATACTAAAGACACTGATTTAATATTGCCGGTCGTCGTCGTTGGGCATGTTGACCACGGCAAGTCGACTTTGCTGGGACGTTTGCTATTTGAAACGGACTGTCTTCCAGAAGGAAAAATCGACTCGATCAAAGCGATGGTCAATCGTCGCAGTACTCAATTCGAATGGTCATTCGTAATGGATGCGTTTAAGGCTGAGCGCGATCAGGGCGTCACAATCGATACGACGCAGATTGAACTGCGAACCCAGGATCGGGACTATTTATTGATTGATGCGCCGGGTCATGAACAGTTTTTGAAGAACATGATTACTGGGGCGGCAAATGCGGCAGCGGCGTTATTAGTGATTGACGTCGTGGAAGGTGTTCGTGATCAAACTCATCGGCATGCTTACTTGCTTAAACTTTTAAGCGTTCAGGAAGTAGTGGTGATCGTTAACAAGATGGATTTGGTCGACCATGCACAAAAACCATTTGAGGATGTTGCCCGTCAAATCCGTTCTTATTTGGAAGAGCTCGATATTCAATGCCAGACGGTGATACCCGTCACTGCACGCGACGGTGATAACCTAGTGGTCCTTTCTGAGAGGATGTCCTGGTATCGCGGTTCCACAGTCGTGAAAGCACTCGAAGCTTTGTCGCCTGCATCTCTACTAATTGACAAACCGTTACGATTGCCGGTTCAGGATATCTATCATTTTGATTCTCGCCGTATTGTTGTCGGACGGATTGAAAGTGGACGACTTAAGGTTGGTGATGAAGTCAGTTTTTCCCCTACTGGGAAGGTCGCAACTATAACCGGTCTTGAACAATGGAATGCGGCTCGCAAAATATCAGCCGGTGCAGGGGAATCTGTTGCGCTTACCCTTGATAGAGAATTATTTATTGAGCGCGGTCAAATCATACATTCGATGAATGCTCCGCACGTCACTCACGATTTAACGGTGCGCCTTATCTGGCTTGCACGAACACCGCTTGAACTTGGTGCAAAACTGCAGGTGAAATTCATGACCTCCACGCATCAAGTAACCATTGCTGCGATAAAGGCAGTAATTGATCTTGAAGAACTCACATTTTCTGCTGCTGAACGAGTTCAGCAAAATACCGTTGCTGAGGTAGTGCTCCACAGTCGCACTCCCTTTGCTGTTGATTCGGTTGATGAGTTGGCTCCTACAGCGCGTGGTGTTTTGTTTGATACTTTTAACGTTGTTGGCGGATGTGTGGCATTGAATCTTCCCACCTCGAGCGACTCGCGGAACATATACCCAACGGGACACCGTATAAGCGTTGAGCAGCGAGTTTTGGCGAATGGACATAAAAGTGGAGTACTTTGGTTTACCGGATTGTCCGGATCTGGGAAGTCAACGTTGGCAATGGCCCTAGAACAGGAATTGTTCAAGCGCGGCTGGCAAGCTTATGTACTTGACGGTGATAACGTCCGCGACCGTTTAAATCGAGACCTTGGATTTTCACCAGATGATCGAAGCGAGAACATTCGTCGTGTCGCAGAGGTGGCACGTTTGCTAGCCGATTCTGGAAATATTGTGATTACTGCTTTTATTTCACCGTATCAGGTAGACCGAGAGCGTGCTCGTGAGATTGCTCCCGGCGCGTTTCATGAAATTTATATTAAAGCTGGTGTGCAGGTGTGTGAGGACCGTGATCCGAAAGGATTATACGCTAAGGCTCGGCGTGGTGAAATTAGCGAGTTTACTGGGGTTGATGCGCCATACGAAGCACCCGAGCAAGCCGACTTGGTCATTGATACTGAAAATAAATCTGTCGAGGAATGCTTAGAAATGCTGGCAAGCTATGTTGATGATGCGTTTGCATATGTGCCTAGTGGCCGAAAACACGTAGCGTGAATCATTTGGAGTATAGACAATTTTGGGGACGTCAGGTGGGATGCGCAGGTCTGTGAAATATTTTCCTATGTTTGTTGATCTGGTTGATCGCCCGTGCCTAGTTGTTGGCGGTGGGAATGCGGCTGCAGCCAAAGCAAGGCGTTTGGTAGAATCTGGCGCCCGCGTAATTTTGATTAGTGAATCTCCCAATGAGGAGCTGTGCCTCCTCGCTGATCGAGGTGCGCTGACTATGAAGCGTAGGGCGTTTAAGAAAATCGATATCAAAGGGATGAGTTTAGTCATCGGCGCGAGTGGTGTTCTCAAGGTTGACAGCGAGGTGTCAAAAATTGCGCGGGCGTCTGGGATACCAGTTAACGTGGTCGATAAAATACCTTTGTCCAATTTTTTAGTGCCTGCGATTGTAGACCGTGGTCCATTACAAATAGGAATCAACAGCGGGGGTGTAGCGCCTAGTTTAAGTTCGAAGATAAGGGATCAGATCGAGACGATATTGCCAGCTCGAATTGGGAGTCTTGCGGAGTTCGCTCGCGACCATCGTCCTACGATAAAGCAACTTTTACCTGATATCTCTGCTCGTCGGGTTTTTTGGCGAAAATTTTTCGATAGCGCCTTGGCGCAGCGTGTCCTTGCAGGAATTGATTCTGTTACTGGTAAAGAGATAACTGAGCTAGTTCAGGAAATTGTAACCGATGAACGGACTTGTGGGGAGGTCGCTATTGTTGGCGCAGGGCCTGGTGACCCGGATTTGTTGACCATTCGTGCCTTACAAAAACTGCAAGCTGCCGATGTAATCGTATATGACCGGTTGGTGGCACCAGCGATCCTGGATCGAGCCCGTCGTGATGCCAAAAGAATATTTGTTGGTAAGGCCAGTGGGCGACATATCTGTGCTCAGGACGAGATTAATCAAATTTTATTAGAGGAGGCACGTCGTGGTCACCATGTCGTCCGGTTAAAAGGGGGTGATCCATTTATTTTTGGCCGTGGCGGAGAGGAACGATCATTTTTGCTTTCCCATGGCATAACGGTTGAAGTTGTACCAGGAATTACGGCCGCTCTCGGTTGTGGGGCCGTGACAGGCATTCCAATGACCCACCGAGATGTTGCACAAGCGGTGACATTTATCACGGGCCATGGAGAGGAGGAAGTTGATCTAGATTGGCGCTCACTTGCCAGTATTCAACACACTTTGGTCATTTATATGGGTGTGAGTTCTGCCGGGACAATTGCTGCACGCTTGATTGCGAATGGTATGAACAGTGGAACTCCAGTTGCCGTTATTGAAAACGGTACAACACCCAACCAGAAACTCGTAAAAGGCCAGTTGGGAGACCTTGCCGCATTGATTAAGAGTAATGAGATCGTGGCGCCAGCTTTAATTGTAATTGGGCAGGTAGTAGAGCAATCAAATTTACAGATGATTGTCGCAGGCCCAGAGGCATATTTAAAAAATAATTCTGGTGTTCATCAGGATAATATTCCCCTTTCACTAAAGGTATCTGGGGGTGGCAGGTGACCGGCAAAGTTGCAACGGCTAATCGCTTGCGGGAGGGTGATATTGTGTATTTGACTAAAGAAGGGGAGTGGTCACCTAATCTGCAGGATGCATGGCTTGTGGTTGGTGACGATTCAGAACTAACAACCTCTGCTAGCAAAGCAGAGCAAATGCGAGATGTTGTTGCGGCTTATCTAATAGAAGTTGAATGTATTGATGATAAGCTATGTGCTTTGAGCCAAAGAGAACGAATTCGCGCTGCAGGCCCCACGGTCTAGACTAATTTCTATTATGCAGAGGTCGAAACAAGCGGTGGAAAGAGGAGGCCCTCATGTATCGGTATGATGAGTTTGATCGTGCTCTGGTTTTGGAGAGAGTCGAACAATTCCGGGGTCAAGTCGCGCGCCGTTTAAGCGGTGAGTTGGAAGAGGAGGAGTTCAAAGCACTTCGCCTACGTAACGGCCTTTATCTGCAACTCCATGCATATATGCTCCGGGTGGCTATTCCGTACGGCACCTTATCTTCGCAGCAAATGAGAAAACTTGCTCATATTGCTCGCGTTTATGACAGAGATTATGGCCACTTCACTACTCGTCAAAACATTCAGTACAATTGGCCTAAACTAGTAGATGTACCGGATATTTTAGCGGAATTGGCGGAGGTTGAAATGCACGCCATCCAAACCAGTGGTAATTGCATCCGGAATGTCACTGCTGATCATTTTGCCGGCGTGGCGGCCGACGAGATTGAGGATCCAAGGGTATATGCTGAAATCGTCCGGCAATGGTCCACACTCCACCCGGAATTCTCGTTTCTTCCACGTAAGTTTAAAATTGCTGTTAACGGAACTGCACAAGATAGAGCTGCGTTGCGGGTGCATGATATCGGGTTACAGATCAGGAGAAATAGTGCAGGCAAAATTGGATTTGAGGTCATGGTTGGGGGTGGACAAGGGCGAACCCCTTACATAGCGCCGACAATAAGGGAATTTTTACCTAAGCAACATTTACTTAGCTATCTAGAGGCAATTCTTCGTGTCTACAATCAACTGGGTCGACGCGATAATTTATATAAAGCCCGGATTAAGATTTTGGTCGCTAGTACTGGAGTTGAGAATTTTACGAAGCTTGTCGAGGAGGAATGGGCAGAGATTAAAGGTGGTGAATTGACCTTGCCAGAAGACGAACATCGACGAATTCTTGATTATTTTTCGCCACCCCAATACCAAGACTCTAATGGCGCTTCTAAAACTTTTGAGACGCATAAAACCTGGAATTTGGATTTTTCGCGTTGGTGCAAAACTAATGTTGTTAGCCATAAACGGCCGGGATTTTCCATCATTACCATTTCACTTAAACCAATTGGCAGTGCTCCTGGCGACGCAAGCGCAGATCAAATGGATGTGATTGCGGGCCTGGCGGAGAAATTTAGCCACGACGAAATCCGTGTCACCCACGAACAGAACCTTGTGTTAGCTCACGTTTGTCAGAGCGACATTTACGAGGTGTGGGAGGCGCTGGAGAATGCCGCACTTTCAACACCCAATATTGGTTTGATCAGTGACATGATTACTTGCCCTGGGTTGGACTATTGTAATCTGGCAAACGCTCGTTCGATACCGGTTGCACAGAATATCGCCAAAAAATTTGAAGATTTGGATCGACAACATGATATTGGAGAACTAAAAATTAAGATATCTGGATGCATCAATGCATGTGGCCATCATCATGTGGGTCACATTGGTATTTTGGGTGTCGACAAGCGGGGTGAGGAATTTTATCAGATAACCTTAGGCGGTAGCGGAGCTGAAGATGCTGCGCTAGGTGATATTGTTGGTCGCGCGTTTGGCTACGACGAAGTAACAGGCGCTATTGAAACGATAGTCGATACGTATGTAACCGAGCGTAGAAATGGCGAACGGTTTCTTGATACTTATCGTCGAGTTGGTTTAGGTCCGTTTAAAGAAGCACTTTATGGCACTGCTTAAGGCGCACGAGTTGACTGCTGACCCGTGGACTGTGATTGATGGTACAGGCGATCCTTCGGGTGTGGATCACCCACTCATTACTCTAGAATCTTGGGTGCTGCACAGTGATAAGTTAGGCTGTGTAAACACGCCACTTGGGATATTCTTAAAAAGCCATCAGTCACCGGTTGAGTTAGTTGATGACCTTGATCGATTTAGCGTAATAGCTCTTGATTTTCCTAAGTTATCCGATGGTCGCGCGTTCAGCTATGCTCGCTTGTTGCGCCAAAGATATGGTTTTCAAGGCGAAGTGCGAGCGGTTGGTGAAGTTCGTCGTGACCAATACCTTTTTATGCTACGGTGCGGGTTTAACACTTTCGAAGTTGGTGATGATGTTGATCTTGCCGGTTGGGCGGATGCCGCAACCGAAGTCAGTGTCTTTTATCAACCGGGAAGTGATGATTCTTCTTGGGCATTCCGCTGCCGTCGTTCGTAAAGCTGTTATATTTCATGAATTTTGGATTTGACGATCTCAGTAGTTAAACTGTGTCTGCCTGGTATGTGTTTTCCAGTTGGCCCCATAAGTCATGTATTAAGTGTTCGCATTTTGATACAGTTCGGAATTAGAGATGGGGTAAGGTCTTTACGCTTTTGGACCATTTAGAATTTTGAAATATCCATTAGACGCAGGAAGTAGAACGTCGCAAATGGGTCTTATGATATGGTTTAGAGGTTTAGAGGCTGATACTACCAACATAGGGTATCTTCACCAAACTCGGAGGAGTGGATGATGGTGCGTGTTGTCGATCAAGATATGTTCAGCCAAACTAACGAAAATATGGCAGCACACGAAGTCATGCAATCCACTCCGTCACTTCGCAATGATTGGACCAGTGAGGAAGTTGACGAATTATTTGTCCTTCCATTTAACGATTTACTGTTCGAAGCTCAAAAAGTTCACCGTCTCTGGTTCGATCCTAATCAAGTTCAGATGAGCACTTTATTATCCATAAAAACTGGTGGTTGTCCGGAAGATTGCTCTTATTGCAGTCAAAGCGTCAGATTTGATACAGGACTTAACGCAAGTCCGTTAATGAACGTAGAAGATGTTCTCAAGGCAGCTGAACACGCGAAGGAAGGAGGGGCAAGTCGGTTTTGTATGGGCGCTGCGTGGCGCAACCCTAAAGACCGTGACATTGCGGCCCTGTCCGCGATGATAAGAGGAGTCCGTGCGCTGGGTATGGAAACGTGCATGACATTGGGGATGCTAACAGCTCACCAGGCGATACAACTCAAGGAGGCTGGGCTCGACTACTACAACCACAACATCGATACTTCTCCAAGCTATTATAAAAAAATTATCACAACTCGTGTAATTGAAGACCGATTTGAAACACTGGATTATGTTCGTGAGGCAGGCCTCAACGTATGTTGTGGTGGTATAGTCGGAATGGGAGAATCGAGTGGGGACCGTAGGAATATGTTGGTGACATTGGCTAACATGCCAACCCACCCACAAAGTGTCCCGATTAATATGCTTGTTCGTGTGGAAGGCACTCCGCTCGCTAGCTGTGAAGAGATTGATCCCTTTGAATTTATACGGACTGTCGCGGCGGCAAGAATTATGATGCCAAAATCGGTTGTTCGACTGTCGGCAGGGCGTGAACATATGAACGAAGAATGTCAGGCGTTGTGTTTTTTGGCTGGCGCCAATTCGATATTTATCGGAGAGAAACTTCTAACAACACCAAATCCAGAACGCAGTAGAGATGAAAGCTTATTTTATCGTTTAGGTATTGAAGCAATGGACGCTCACAGCTGTCCGTCTGAAATTTAATAATGGTAAGAACATATTCCTTTATGCGACTGTCACTTTAGGAATATAGAGAATCCACTTTCCACCTTTCTTTCTCCATTCTCGTTCCAGCATCTCGATTTCGTCACGGTGGTTCCAGGCGAATAGTACTGCGTATTCCGGGGACACTTCCCGGAAATACTCTGGCGGAACGATTGGGACAAGCGTTTGTGGCGATAACATGCCTTGCTTGGCTTTTGTAGAATCTTGGATCCAGGCGATGTCATTTGTTCCAAGTCCGCAGTAATTAAGCACCGTAGTACTTTTCGCGGTTGCACCGTAACCAACGATTTTGTGGCCCATGCCTGAAATTTCGCTTAAGAGCAGTGGAAGGTCCCGGCGTATTGCCTCACACCGCTGTCGAAACTCGATGTACGTTGCAGAATTGTTGAGGCCTCTATTTTTTTCTTCATCAAGAAGATTTTTGACTGCGGCAGTGCAAGTATGGCTACCCAAAGGCGCCAGCGTGTACCGCATTGAGCCACCATGCACGGATTGCCGCTCTACATTAATCAATTCTAGGCCATGCTTATGAAATGCATTGGCCACGGCAGTGCCTGAAAAGGTGAAAACATGTTCATCATACAATTGATCGAATGCCGTATTAAGGAGCATATCTCCGAGATAAACCGCTTCAATGAGAAAGATCCCATCGTCTTTAAGCAGGGAGGCGACACCTGAACCGATATCATTGATTTCTGCAATATGGCCAATAACGTTAGCCCCAAGGATAATGTCTGCTGGTCCGTATTTTTGACGAATTAGAGAGGCGGTTTCGGAGTTGAAAAAAGAAATGTCCGTGTTTATGCCATTTTTTTTTGCCACATTCGCGACACTCTCGGAGGGTTCAAAACCTAGATGATTGATTCCAGCTTTTGCGAAGCTCTGAAGTAAAGTGCCATCATTTGAACCA
Source organism: Alphaproteobacteria bacterium MarineAlpha9_Bin6 (assembly GCA_002937585.1). Classification (GTDB taxonomy): domain Bacteria; phylum Pseudomonadota; class Alphaproteobacteria; order UBA7887; family UBA7887. The sequence continues at coordinate 11,865 of PTKE01000042.1, forward strand.
ATCTCGATAACGAATCCTCCATCTTTCAGAGTAGGGTCGTTCTGGATAAGGTCACGAGCAAGATGTGAAAAATGATTACTCATGTATTTAGAGGTACTGGTAAAAAATGGATATTTTCGAGTAAATATGCTTGTTGCGGTAGGTTGTTCTAAAAGTTGGAATAAGCCGCAGGCAGAGCATATGGTGGGGGCCAACTCATATGTCAGTTGTTGCTCGCTTGATCTTTCGGGCGCAATAAGTGCGTTTGCCAATGGTTGTTCACCAAATGACATAAACGCCTCAATGGGCTCATCACAGGATCTGCACTTTGTTATTTGAGGCACTGAAGTCAGCTTATTGTCTTACGCAATTTGTCGTCAATGATACCCCTTAGTCAATAAGTGACGACAAAATTTATGCCTCCGCAACCACGATTTTGTGTCCGATTGGGCAGCTAAGGAGCAATTCGAAAAATGGAGTGGAAGTGGTTGTGGATATAACTCCGTCTAATTCGTTACTTTGGCAACGCATAAGCGTGGTCACGGTGGCGTATAACTCCTCGGCTGTCATTGGCCCATGCCTTAAAGTCCTCGCTGGGGCAAGGCACATCATAGTAGTTGATAATGCGAGCACCGACGACACTGTCTCCTTGGTACGTAAGGTAGTTCCTCATGCTGAAATAATGCATGCCGAGTGTAACCTCGGTTATGGGCGCGGTGTAAATACCGCCTTGAAACAGGTTACAACTGAATTTGTTCTGCTAATTACGCCAGACACTGTAGTGGAAGAGAAATGCGTGCATCGTTTGCTCAGGGCAGCTGATCTTTGGTCGAATGTTGGTATGGTTGGCCCAGCGTTGACCGAGCCATCCGGGCGGAATGTGCGTTGTCATGATGCAGCATTGTTTCACCGCGGTCGAATGTCTCGTAGCCGAGATGGCGAACCATTTCCTGATGGCCCACTGTGTGCTGGGTATATTCAAAATGCGGTAATTTTGGTGCGAATGGCTGCGTTCCAAGAAGTTGGTTTCTATGATTCTAATATTTTTTTATTTTATGAAGATGACGATCTTTGCCTGCGCTTTATACAAAAAGGGTGGACTCTCATATTGTTGCCGGATGTCACAGCACTTCATATCGTGGGGAGCTCTTCGCTGGACGATAATAAGAAAGTTACCCGCCTCAGATATTATCATATGGCTTGGTCGCGCATCTATTTAGAACGCAAGCATCGAGGTGAAGTGGCTGCGTTGATCATGGGTACGCGTAGCGTTTTTCGTTTTGCGAGCAAAAGTCTTGCTGCACTGGTCACTTTTGATTACGTCAGGTTTACGCGCGATACGGCGCGCCTCAAAGGGAGCGTTGCTGGGCTTTTGGGACGGTCGGCATTCCATAGCAAGGCGAGGCAATGAATGTAATTGTAACAGGCGATGCCGAGTTAATTGGTACGGGTATGTGCCGTATGTTTATCGCCCACTTAGGGTGGTCAATAGCTAACCTGGATATCTAATGGATTGCGAGTAAGGACTGAGTAAAAGAGCTATTTATACAACCTAACTAAAATTGGTTGTGTGGGCACGTCTTTGGTCCTTTGAAGGAGGAAAATCAATTTAGGTTAATATTTTAGATCAGTACGTTAATTCAACTTCTCGCCTAATCGTAGCTTAACGAGAAGGTCGAAGATGAGTTGGCGAGTCAATTTGTGCAAGAGTTTTTCCAATAAAGGCAAGGGCTGGTGCAAGTGAATGGGCATCTGGAATCATGTTTACCGCAACGATGGCTGATTCAATTGTTTCTTTGGCTGCACTTATATCGCCGGTTTCGGCTTGTATAGAGGATATAAAAGCTAGAACCAAAGCACGGGGCCTGGTTCTCAAAGTTAGAGCTTTAGTAAGGGCGGTTGAAATGGTTCTTTTGTAATTTTTATTTTGTCCGACTTCTGATTGTGTAGATGCTATGAAAGTTAAGGCCAGCGCACTCAGAAACGGATCCTCCGTCTTATCGACTTCTGTAAACGCTCTATTAATGTTTTCACTGGCTCCGCTAAGGTTGGAAACACCTGCCTGTGCAGAGGCAATTAGAGCGTGCATCTCGGCGCGTGTGCTACTTTCTTTGATTTGACCCACGGTTTGAAGGGCCTCGAGGATGTTCATCCTTGCATGTTTAAAATTTTTTGTTGCCGTCAGTGCAGAGGCCGATAAGGCGAATACCCACGTACGGATATAAGGCATTCGAATTTTTTCAATATTGTTTGCGACTTCATTTGTAATTTTATTGGCCTCCTGAAAATTGCCTACTACCGCATGTGCCTTGGCGATTATAAGAAGTGCAGGGAGACGGAGACTGGCATTTTTAATTGCCTCTGTTGTTTCTGTGGCGGCAGTGATATCGCCAAACTTCACTTGTGCTTCAGTAACAAAAATTAGTGAAAAATCGCGACGCCAGATGTCTGTAGTCGCTTTTGCTTCAGCGTGAGCTTGCTCGATCACGCAGGAGCTCGTTGGAGATCGCAAGCAGGATTTTCGTGTTTCTAAAAGCTCCTCATCTAACCATAAGTTTTGAGTATGTTCCCTACTACTAGTTATTAGCTTCAAGTTAACAGATTGAAGGTGGCGTTTAATTGTTTTGTCTTTTTCTATCAAAAGTTCTTGAAATCGAAGTGCCCTCACACCCGGGATTAGAATGCTAATAATTTTAGATTGCGTGTTGTAGGGGATTAATAACTTCGTGTTGGCTATTGTTTTTTCGGCGGTTGTCAAAAGCCATAACGAACATATGATACAAATTAAGTAGAGGGGTTTAATCATGATTGGAATATTTAAATGAAGAGCCTAGCAATACATTTTTTCAGGGCCAAGATTAGTAAGAAATTGACTTTTCGATAAATTTATTTTTATGGCAATTAGAGCAATGAGGTTTGATTCCTATTCAATAAGGTCAGCAACAGTGTCCATGTATTTAAATATAGCATCTGTGTGTGCTCTTACTGAATGCTCCTTGATACGTGTGTGTTGGTAACGGGAAAATGTATTGTTTAGGCAGGCATGTGTGACCCCCGCCTTGTTCCAAAATTCTAACTCTTTCCGCCATTCGTCGGGACTTCCTGAAGCGGAGACCCAGACTTCAATGCCGACGTCTGTAGGTTTGCGGCCTTCATTCTTGACATATTCGCGCAAAAGTTTGAATTGGATCAATGCCTCTTCATTTGGTGGCCAGGCAATCATCACCCAACCATCTCCATACTTTGCTATGCGTTGTAAGGTTACTTTTTGGTGACCGCCAAACCAAAGTGGTATGGAACGTTTCGCCGGTAGGGGGTTGATTCCTAGGTCCTCTATTTCATGCCACTGACCAGAAAATGTTACGTGCGGATTGGCCCATAACGCTGTCATTACCTCGATTTGCTCTGCGGAACGTATGCCACGGTTATTAAAGTTCTGATTTAGAGCTGTGTATTCCTCTGAATTCCAACCAACACCTATGCCGAAACGGAAACGTCCGTTTGATAGTACGTCAAGACAGGCTGCTTGCTTGGCTACCAATGCAGCTTGTCGTTGTGGCAGGATCAGGACCTGTGTCGTAAATTCGATGTTCTTTGTGCAGGCTGCGAGAAAGCCAAAGAGCACGAATGGATCATGAAAACAATCATCGGAAGTGTTGCGGTCGCCCCAATGAGGTCTGTTTTTGGCGTTGACCCCTAATACATGATCCGCTGCTGCCAAATGTTTGTAGCCTAATTCTTCGGCTTGCTGTGCAAAATCGCGAATAATGATCGGATCTTCGCCGATATCTGTTAGTGGTAAACTTACCCCCAACTTCATAAGTTTAAATCTCCCTATTGCGGTGATGTGGGATAGCTAGGTGCGGTACGATTGACGAGAAAAGGTTTACTCATTGTTACTAGCGAACGAGAGTGTGGACGTCTTCATCAGATAAAACTCAACTAAGTTTACGCCGATAAGAAATTTTTGAGTTAAGTATTTCGTAGAAGATAAATTTTATAAGGCAACATGGTTCCTCGCGGGGGACAGGAGAACACTGTTCACCAGGACGGTGATATTATCAAATAAGCAAAAATCAATTTTGAAACTATAGGATATTGGTTTAAACACCGATATCTGTATCCTGATTTACATCAGAGTGTCCAAACAGAATATAGACGATCTTAGGTTGCGTACACACCGAGGAACAACCTAAGGCTTGGCTGTGGCGGACATGTTAGCCAAATAGGTGTGCATACAGGCTCCGCTTAGGAAGTCCTGTCGCTAATAGAGTCCGCGCCAACAACAATCTCTATGGCGCGGACGGATCTAACGAAGTAGTCGCAATGTGCGACGCTAGTCCGCGACCACCAAATTTTCGGCGGCAGATTTTCCGTTTCGTCCAGTAACGACTTCAAACTCTACCTTTTGGCCTTCGTTTAGGTTGGATAGACCTGCTCTTTCGACGGCAGAGATGTGCACAAAAATATCACCAGTGCCATCGCTTGCTTCGATAAAGCCATAACCTTTATTTGGGTTAAACCATTTCACTGTTCCTGAAGCCATAACGTTAGATCCTTTCATGTACGGCTGTGGTTAAAGGCGCCCATCGCCAATATTAGAGATTGGACGCAAGAGGATATGTGTTTGAATATGAATCAGAGGCGCCGCAAATAGTCCTTCAAGTTATGCGCCGACACTCGTCGCGCGACACTTGCTATGTTCATGTTATCGGGGACGAAGGGAGCCAGGCGCAGGCTGGCAATTAACATATTTAGCTGGTTCAAATTTACCTATTGCGCCCTTAAGCTTCCATGTCTTTCGACAAATCGACTGAAATACAGCTCATCTATGCACACGAGGCTAACAACAAGGCAAATACCTGCAGTTGAAACCCGTGCGGACTCTCCATTATCAGTCAGACACTTAGCGCGTTCGCTGTGATTTTCCAGAATTAACCATATACCAGAGTTAACCAAATACCAAAGTTAACTATATAATCGTTAATATGGCAAAACCAAACTAAATTTTGCTGAGGTACTGCCTTTACAAGACCCTGTTAGGGGTCGCCCGCGGCTACGTAAGCCGTTGTTGTTCTTGGATAAAAGTGTTCTCGAGTAACTAACTGGTTAGAATAGTGGGCGCAACTCATTTAAAAATACAAGGTGGTGAATTTGCAAAGCGGCTTCAAGGTGCAGTTGAAGGCGAGGTGTATTTTGATGCCTTTAGCCGTGGCCGATATGCAACTGATGCCTCAATATATCAGATGGAACCTCTTGGCGTTGTGGTGCCAAAAACACCGGAAGATGTTGAGGCAGCATTCGCTATCGCGGGTGAGAATGAAGTGCCAATACTTGCCCGCGGCGGTGGCACCTCGCAATGCGGTCAAACGGTTAACGTGGCCTTGGTTATCGATACTAGTAAATATCTTGACCGAGTTGTCTCACTTGATCCAGAGGGTTGCCGCGTGGTTGTTCAGCCAGGCCTTGTTCTTGATCAGCTTAACGAAATTCTAAGACCTTATGATCTCTGGTTTCCCGTCGATATTTCAACATCTAGTCAGGCCACTATTGGCGGGATGGCTGGCAATAATTCTTGCGGTGCGCGCTCGATCCGATATGGAACAATGCGCGACAATGTTGTGTCAATAGGAGCGTTACTTGCCAACGGACAGCACACTACATTTGGGGAAGTCCGAGCAGAAACACATCATGAAGATCCTGCATTAGGAATCCAAAATCTAACAGAAAGGCTTCTTAAAATTGGTCGCCGGGAAGCAAGTGAAATCGAGGCCCGATTTCCAAAATTAATGCGTCGGGTTGGTGGCTACAACATTGATGCGTTGACTCCCGATCAGTCAGGGCCAATTAATCTCGCCCATGTATTAGTCGGATCTGAGGGCACGTTAGCTTTTTTTGAAAAAATTGAGCTGGCCCTGTCGCCTTTGCCCCGTAGCACAGTGCTTGGTATTTGCCATTTCCCTAGTTTTTATGAGGCGATGGTTGCAACCAAAGCAATCGTTTCTCTTGAGCCAACAGCAGTAGAACTAGTCGACCGTACGCTGATTGATTTGGCGCGAGATATAGACCTATTTCGGAACGTTATCGCCGAAGTCATCCAAGGGGAGCCAGAGGCTGTCCTTTTAGTTGAGTTTGCTGAGACTGAGGAGGGGGAGAATTTACGCAGACTCGAATATCTTCGCGATTTAATGGGTGATCTTGGTTATGACACAGGAATGGTAGAGGTCATCGCACCTCAGATGCAACGGGCAGTTTGGGGGATGCGTAAACAAGGACTTAATATTGTCATGTCGATGAAAGGTGACGGAAAGCCTATATCTTTCGTCGAGGACTGTGCTGTTGAGCTTGAAGATCTGCCCGAATATACGGCTCGATTGGACGCCATTTTTCAAAAATACAATACGCGTGGGACATGGTATGCGCATGCTTCGGTAGGCACTTTGCATGTCCGTCCCGTGCTGAACGTTAAACTTGACCAGGACGTTAAGAAAATGCGTGCCATCGCTGAGGAGGCGTTTGCCTTGGTACGGGAATATAAGGGATCTCATTCCGGAGAACATGGAGACGGCATCGCGAGAAGCGAGTTTCATGAGTCTATGTTCGGAGGACGCATCGTCTCAGCCTTCCAGGAGGTCAAACGTGCCTTTGATCCTGAAAATCGATTAAATCCGGGTCGAATCGTTGATCCACCACGTATGGATGATCGCTCACTTTTTCGGTTCAAGCCCGACTATCGTTCCAGTGAACCGAACACGGCTTTTGATTGGTCTCTATGGGGTGGTTTTAGTGGTGCGGTCGAAATGTGTAACAATAATGGTGCGTGCCGGAAGCTCTCAGGCGGAACGATGTGTCCATCGTTTCGTGCTACCCGGGACGAACAGCATTCCACACGTGGCCGGGCTAACGCTCTCCGTTTGGCTTTGTCGGGGCAACTCGGTTCTGGCTCGATTACTTCCTCCGATATGGCAGAAAGTCTCAAACTTTGCGTTGGTTGTAAGGCTTGTCGTCGAGAATGCCCGACAGGTGTAGATATGGCCAAGATGAAGATTGAGGTGATGCGCCAGCAAGTGGCTGAAAATGGCTTACCTTTGCGTGATCGCTTGTTTGGTTTTTTCCCTCGTTATGCACCCTGGATGGCGAGAGCCCCTTATATAGCTAATCTACAAAGTTCTATAGTTGGTTCAAAGATGAGCGAGTGGTTATTTGGTCTAGCAGCGAACCAACCATTACCGCATTGGGCGAGGCAGCCTTTTAACCCTGCATCGATCTCGGTCGGGCACAACGACGGGCCAGAAGTTCTTTTGTTTGCTGATTGTTTCAATCGTTATTTTGAACCTGACAACCTGCAGGCAGCTGTGGATGTTCTTGTGTCTACAGGGCGCCGAGTACGGTTTGTGGCACCAGTCGGGGATGAAACACGGCCTTTATGCTGTGGAAGAACTTTTCTTTCTGTGGGACTAGTGGAGGAGGCGCGGCAGGAGTTAACTCGTTTGGTAAAGGCGACCTCGGAATGGGTTGATCGTGGTATTCCCGTAGTCGGTTTGGAGCCCTCTTGTGTTCTTACACTCCGGGACGAGCTACCCGAATTGATTCCAAATGGAGCTGAACTGGCAAGTAAAGCGATGTTCGTTGAGGAGTATTTGGTGGAAGAACATCGAGCGGGGCGCTTGGCATTAGATCTGAGGACAGGGAAAAGCTCTGAGATTTTAGTTCATGGGCATTGTCATCAGAAAGCGGCTAATGCATTTTCTCCAACTATAGAGGCACTCCAAATGATCCCGGACGTAAAAATAGCCACAATTGAATCGACGTGTTGTGGTATGGCCGGCTCGTTCGGTTATCAGGCTGATACCCAAAAGGTGGCGCGCAATATTGGTGAGCTTGATTTTTTGCCTGCTATTCGAGAGGCCTCTGAGGACACTATAATTGTTGCTGACGGTACATCCTGTCGCCATCAAGTGGCCTCAGCGACGGAACGGAAAGCTCATCATGCTATCGCTGTGATCCGCGACGCTCTGCCAGAAGCTGTAAAATGTGGCAGGTACACCTTCTGACACTGCGATACCGGTTTACATTAATCCAAAGTTTGAATCGTAGACTTTTTGCAGGTTGGCAATGGATGACTTAGGCAAGGGGCCTGAAAGGCCGCCCGCGATCGCTTCCTGTAGCTGATCAATATCGGCAACGCCGACCAGCACGCACGAAATATCTTCGTGTGCTAAAGCAAAGCGAATGGCGGTCTGGGCCTGAGTATAGTTATCATCGTTAAGTGCTGCGAATATTGCATCCGAGCGGCATTGTTCGATTGACAGGTCTTGCTCTGACGTAATGGGGATTTCACGGCCGGTTCTTACGTTTGTTGCAAGTATACCTGCGGCAAATACGCGAATATTCATGACTCCCACGTCGTGCGTCCTACAACTATCGATTAGCCCAGCAAATGTTTGCCCAACCCAAGCTCTAGGCATTTGGTGACCTGCACTTGGATTGAGTAGGTTGTAATAAACTTGTGCTGTATCGAAGGCATCACTCTCGATTGCTGTACGACATGGTTCGATTTCTCCGAGAGCAGTCAAACCAATGTATTTTGTCAGCCCTTGTGAACGAGCATTTTCTAACCCTTCTATTACGCCTCTTTTGGCAAATAAATGTTTAACAGCAAGCGTTGGCCCGTCATCTTCTGCGCCTAAGCGATTATGCAATTGAAGGAGATCAACTGAATTGCGTTGAAGACGGGCGAGGCTGTCATGAATACTACTTTCAATTTGGCCGACTAAATCATTTCGTGTTGCAGCATCTATTGCGACTTTTGTCGATATGTAAGGTGTTTCTTCGACCTCTTGGAGTAACCAGCCTATGGCTCTTTCTGACTCTCCGTCTCCGTATGAAGGTGCGGTGTCAATAAAGTTAATTCCCTCTTCCATTGCGTGACGAATTGCTAGTCTTTTGGTTTCATCATCCTGATGTAAGAGCAATCCGCCGACATAGCCTCCGCCTAAAACTAATTCAGATACCTTGATTTCTGTCTTCCCCAAGCGCCGTGTTCGCATTGTATAGATCCTTTAAATTCAATAGATTAATACAGTAAAATACTCTAAAAAATGAACTATATTTTTGTTGTTTATTCAAAAATATGGCAACTAACGACTGCGGTTTGCGCCTCTCGGTTGCCAAATCTAGTTGAGTACGTCGTGGTGAGCGGCATTGGGCGCGGGAGCAAGACACTTCGCATCGTCGTGGCGTGCATCGTTGACATATGGGTCTACAGGATACGCTTTCATTTCTGTTGCAGAATAGGGGGCTAGAAGTTCCTCTGATTTGGAACCAGCAAGCCATTGGGAATGTGCCTCCGGCGGGAGTATTACTGGCATTCGGTCATGTATCGGAGAAATCAATGAATTGGCGGAAGTCGTAATTACGGTAAAGGATTCGATGATCGAACCGGTACCATCTTCCCAATGCTCCCATAGTCCAGCAAAGGCAAATACGCTGCCGTCTATGAGCGATATTCGGTACGGTTGCTTAGCGCCACCATTGGTTTTCCACTCATAGAATCCATCGACCGGGACTAGGCATCGGCGTTTTTGGAATGCTACGCGATAAGCACTCTTTTTTGCCACGGTTTCGGCGCGAGCATTGAACATCGAAAATCGGCTATCGGGGCCCTTAGACCAGGTTGGCACTAGACCCCATCGCATCAGAATTAATTCCCGCTCACCATCGTTACTCAGTATTACGACGGGTGCCGGTTGTGTCGGTGCGATATTATATCGAGGCGGAAAATTTGGTGTTGTCCCATTAAATTTGAATAGGTTTCTAACCGCTTCTGCCGGGGCGAGAAAGCTATATCGTCCGCACATCGTTTTCGTCCAGTTTGCTTGTTTGAATTCCTGTTATATAGCCGAAATCAACTTTTATGGGCGTCTCGCCGCATTCTGGCATGGAAGTTAACATCAGAGCATAGAGGGTATAATGGCAGAACGAAAATTTTCTGGTTCAAACCGGTATGCTTTAGTTCATCATTGGAAAACTTTAGCTACGTTTCACTATTGTCAAAGCAAGAAACAGAAAATACTAGCTGAGCCATAAGTTTGTGTGCATTGTGAGACACCTGGGTTG
>PTKE01000043.1 GCA_002937585.1 Alphaproteobacteria bacterium MarineAlpha9_Bin6
AATACCGCTCACTGCTACTTGCAGCCTGTTATGCACAGACCAAATCTGAATGTAGTCACCAAAGCGATGACACAGAAGGTCCTTTTGGAAGGAAAGCGATGCACAGGCCTTGTATATGAAAAGAATGGTAAACTAAACGAAGTTGACTGTGGAAAAGATGTCATTCTGTCTGCAGGCGGAATAGCCTCACCACAAATTCTGGAATTGTCGGGTATTGGCCGACCTTCGGTTCTCCAACAACACGGTATAAAGGTGCAGCACGAGTTAGAGGCGGTTGGAGAAAACTTTCGAGATCATCTGCTTCCCCGAGCTAAGTGGAAGCTAAAAGTTCCGAAAATCTCATACAACACTAGAGCTCAGGGTATAGGTCTCGTGGGACAAGTCCTAAAATATTTTGCAACAGGAAAAGGATTTCTAAGCCTTCCCTCTTCTTCTTTGGGAGCTTGGCTAAAAACCAGACCTGAGTTAGCAACACCCGATATTCAAATGCAATTTATTCCATACTCGGTAGAAAGCGCAGAGAAACGTAAACTTCATTCCTTCCCAGGGATGACAATTGCCTGCTTTCAGTTAAGACCAGAGAGTCTTGGTTCGGTTCATATCCGGTCTGATGACCCGTACGAACATCCAGCTATTCGGTTCAACTTTCTGAGTGACCCCATCGACGTCCGGACCAATATTGATGGCGTGAAAATGATGCGGGAGATCGTCGATGCGAAACCGATGGACCCTTATCGAGACGAAGAATTTTATCCAGGAAAATCGGTTTCCAGCGATGATGAAATAGAGCACTTTCTGCGGGAGGAGTGTGAAACCGGCTATCATCCTATGGGTACATGCCGCATGGGGCGGGGTCCCAACGCCGTCGTCGATGACCAGTTAAAAGTGCATGGCTTGGAAGGTCTCCGAGTTGCTGACGCGTCCATCTTCCCAACTATGCCCTCAGGCAATACAAATGCCCCTTGCATCATGGTCGGCGAAAAAGCAGCAGATTTGATCAAGAATTCATACTAAATTCACGTACGCTTGCCAGCTATTCACCCAACAAGCCTTTTCCGACAGGATCGATATTGGATATGAGCACCGTAAATGGTCACCCTGACTATATCGTGGTCGGAGCAGGCTCTGCCGGCGCGGCCCTAGCCTATCGTCTATCCGAAGATCCTCAAACTTCTGTTCTTTTAATTGAAGCAGGGAAAGCAGTGCATCCCTATTCACGCATGCCAATTAGTTTTGGACTTTTCATCGACCGGCCCGGAGTAAACTGGCGCTATTTTTCGGAACCCGAAGAAGGTACCAAGAACCGTGTCATTCCTGTTCCAAGAGGGAAAATGCTTGGCGGTTCAAGCTCCATCAACGGTCTCGTTTATGTTCGCGGCCAAACATTAGATTACGATACGTGGGGCCAACTTGGAAATCGCGGATGGAGTTGGGAGGAAGTATCCAAGGTATTTCACCGTATGGAAAATTTTGAGGGAGGAGATGGGCATGTTCGAGGTCAAGATGGACCGCTTGGAGTTTCAGAGGTCCCAGATCAGAACCCACTTTACGATGCCCTGTTTGCGGCCGCAGAATCCGTTGGTTATCGACGCAATTTTGACTACAACGGGTCGGATCAGGAGGGAATAGCTAAGACGCAAGCAACCATTAAAAACGGTCGGCGGATGAGTACGGCCCACTGCTACCTCCGCCCAGCAATGCGTCGAATCAATCTCGAAGTTGTTACGGAGGCCATGACACAACGTCTGCTGATAAAAGACAAACGCTGTACCGGCGTTGTCTATAAAAGGGGTGGGCAAACCTACACTGTCTTTTGCAAACAAGAGGTCATACTCTCGGCTGGTGCGGTTTCATCACCGCAGATTCTGGAACTATCCGGGATCGGCAAGCCCGACATTCTTAAACAACATGGCATTGACGTACGGAACGAACTGCCCGGCGTCGGCGAAAACTTCCGTGATCACATAGCATCGCGAATATCATGGAAAATTAGAGTCTCCGGCATATCCTATAACGATAAAGCCCGAGGTATTAATCTTTTCGGCCAAATAATTAAGTATGCCATCACTGGCAGTGGTTTCCTGAGTCTTCCATCTACCCCGATAGTTGCATTTTTGAAAACACGATCCGAGTTAGAAACACCGGATATCCAATTAAGTTTCATTCCTTATGCGGTAGAAAACCCGAAACGTCGGAAATTATATAATTTCCCTGGCATGACGTTGATCTGTTATCAACTCCGGCCTGAGAGCCTCGGCTCCATCCATATTCGTTCAAGAGACCCAAACGAACATCCATCTATTCGTTTCAATTTTCTTCACGATCCGATCGACATCCAAACAATGATCGAAGGTGTAAAGATCATGCGCCAAATCGTAGAAGCGAAGCCAATGGATCCTTATCGGGGAGAAGAATTTAAACCTGGCAAAGAAGTTTCCGAGGATGCGGCAATAGAGAAGTGGCTGCGCGAAACTGGCGAGACCGCTTACCATCCCATGGGCACATGCCGTATGGGCCCTGGGCCAAACGCAGTGGTAGATGACAAACTCAAAGTTTACGGCCTAGAAGGATTGCGTGTCGCCGATGCCTCCATATTTCCCACGATGCCATCGGGAAATACCAACGCCGCAAGTATAATGGTGGGAGAGAAAGCTTCCGATTTGATCAAATCTGGAAACTAAATTGTTTGGCGTCCCAAGGGTTATTGGGGCATCCACGCCCGGTCGGCAATTCCCTCTACGTTTGTCTTCACATCCACAACCGCAGGCTTACCTGCATTGAGCGCCTGGTCCAGGGCACCCTCGAGCTCGCCGGGCTTGTTTACCGTTACTCCAAAACAGTCCATTGCCTCCGCCATACGAACGAAATCTACCTCTGGGAACAACCAATGTGCATCCGACGCTGACGAACGTTGACCGTAGGTTCCCTCAATACCACCCTGCTCCTGATTCAGCGAGTGATTGTTATTAATCAGGGTCACCGTGTTGATCCCCGCCTTTCTGGCTGTATCCAGTTCTGTCATGTGATACCAAACTCCGCCGTCTCCCGTAAAACAAACCACTGGTCTCTCCGGTGCCCCACATTTGGCACCCATGGCAGCCGGTAGAGCCCATCCAAGCGATCCTGCCGCCCGAATAAAACTCTGGTCCGGGCTTTTTAAATCGATCATTTGTGCACACCAAACACCGGCGTGTCCTGTATCCGAGACCAGTATCGCATCCTCCGGAAGACAATTACTTAGCTCCTTACAAAGCCGTTCGGGCCTCATGGGCGATACGTCGGAGTTATAGTGCTCGCTGGAATCTTCCTTGTAGGCTTGCACCAATTCTACGACACGTGTCAGCCAGGTCTTATTTCCCTCGCTCGCAGCAGCTTGCCCTACCATAGCACGGAGCGTTTCACGGACATCCCCATGCAGGCCTACCTGCACATGGTAGTTCCGACCAATTTCTTCCGCATTTATATCTAACTGTAATACCCTGGTCCCTTGAGCCGGAATTTGGTAGCCATTGGTAACCTGTCCGCCGGCGTGACTACCCACGAAAAAGACCAAATCGGCTTCGGACACGGTCTGGTTAGCGCATGCCCTAGAATACGATCCTGGAGTGCCCACTGCGAGAGCATGATCACTCGGGAACATAGCCTTCGCATTCAGTGAAGTGGCCACAGGAATAGATAGTTTCTCAGCCAATTCTATTAGCTCGGCTCGAGCACCCGAGGCAGTCACACCACCTCCCGCGACAATCACCGGACGTTCAGCCCGACCTAAAACCTCTAGAGCCTCTGATATGGAAGCCAAATCTGCCATCGGGCGAAAGGGAGGTATACGACCAAAAGGTTCCTCGACACAAACCTCTACATCCGCCTCTTGATCAATAACCATCTGCCCCGCTATCCCCTCTACGTCGATATGCGCGGGAGCCGGCGTCCCCGTCGTTGCAGCCCGAAATGCCTGCCGCAAATAGACCGGAAATTCTTCAGGCTTGGAGACGAAAGCACTATATTTGGTAACTGCTGCGAACGGGTTTACGTGGTCAACTTCTTGGTAAGCGTGGCGCTGCTGGTGGATTTGCGTTTCCCTCCCCGTGATTGCAACTACGGGGGAACAAGCAAGATATGGGTCTTGCAATCCGGCCGCCAAGTTTAACGCGCCCACGGACTGGGCCATACACAAACTAGGACCACCACGCACCCGTGCATACGCATCTGCCATGTAGACAGCCGCCTTTTCGCTGTGCACCTGCACCCCTTTACCACCAAGAGATTCCAACTCCATGATGACTCTGGGCCCAATGTATGGCATCCAAAAAACGTGAGTAATACCGTACCCAAGTGCCGTCTCCGCCAGAAACCTTCCTCCCGTCATCTTCGCCACAACTTCCTCCACTCCTTGACATGCCATAAAAGAAACAAGCCCATCAGACCCGCAGACCGCCATCCACCAACAGAGTTTGTCCCGTCACATAGCTAGCGCCAGCAGCGAAAAAAAGCATTACTTCTGCGTAATGAGATGGTTGGCCAACAATCTTCAGTGGAACGCGCTCGGCCGCATCAGGAGAGTTCAATCCAGGAAAGCGACATTCCCAAGGGCTGTCCACCATCCCTGGCGCGATACAGTTTACCCGAACTTCGGGAGCCAGTCCCCGTGCTAACGACCGTGTTAAATTTATCAGACCTGCCTTGCTGGCGGCATACGCTATTGAGGAACCCGTTCCCGTAAAACCCGCTTGCGAAGCCGTATTGACAATTGCGCCTCCACTGTCCTTTAACGCTTCTGCCGCCGTACGTGAACAGAGATACGGCCCCAAAAGATTCACATCCATGATCCGATTCCAGAACTGTTCATCCACCGCTTCTAGATCAGCGAGAGGTATCGCAGTCTTCGTGCCCGGAGTTCCGGCATTGTTAATTAAATGATCAAGGCCCCCAAGATCCGCAATCGCCTGGTTAACCATTCGCTTACAATCTTTCGAATCTCCGACGTTCCCAGGGGCCGCAATAACATCCAGACCATCCTCCTTGAGACGTTGAATTTGAGTTTCAAGATTCGGATTTCCAGAAAGGTCATTAATGGCCACCTTCGCACCACACCGCGCAAATAATTCCACCGTTGCAAGTCCGATGCCCGATGCTCCCCCCGTAACGAGAGTGCGTTTATCGGAAAGATCTGCTGTAATCATAAAAATCTCACTATTTCTGTAACTTATGTCCAATCGTTAAACCAAATTGTGCAATACCGACAAAGGAGTAGCCGCTTGCAACCCTGCATCAATGGGTAAAACGACGCCAGAGATCCATTTGGACTCATCGCTAGCAAAAAATACTGCCGCCCAGGCGACATCCCAGGCATCACCCTCGGTTCCCAGGGGACCCGCTTTTCTGCGCATTTCACGCCATTCGTCAGGAACGTGCTCAACAAAGGGACCGTAAAGATGTCCCGGAGCAATACAGTTAACCCGGATTTTATCTCGACCGTGATGCACGGCCATCGCGCGGGTCAGCTGGATAACCCCACCTTTTGCCACAGAGTAGGGAATATTTTTCGCCGCACCTGCCCGATACCCATCAATGGAAGATACGTGAATGATAGAGCCCCCACCCGACTCCCTTATTTTTGGAACAGCATACTTGCTCGCAAATGCTGCGCTTTTGAGGTTTCTGTCCAGTGACTCTTCCCAAAGACCTTCCTCGATTTCCGTCACATCCCCAGATCCCGGACCACCAACATTATTAAACAAGATATGCAAGGCACCGTACTGCTCCATGCAGGCCTCGGCCATGGCCTTGCAAGCTTCATCTTTCGTCACGTCAGCCTTCCAAACAACTGACTCCCCACCTTCCGATTGGATGATTGCTTTTGTTTCCTCTGCACTTTCAAGATCCCAATCTACCAAAAATACCTTTGCCCCTTCACGGGCAAATAGGATGGAGGTCGCCCTACCCGTACCGAGCAACGAACCACGCGAACCCGCACCGGAAACTAGTGCTACCTTCTCATCAAGTCGTCTTCCGTTCATACTCGTTGCCCATTTTATTGGTGAGCAGTTTTTCGGTCATTTACAGACTTCAAAAACTAGATCAAAACTTTTCCTTGAACCACGAAATTCAATCTACACCTAGCTTTGCGCGAGGAAACCCGTAAAAATCACTTCTGTTTAGGTGATAATCACTGCAGGCAGGGCTACATGACGATAGTATCCGTTAGCCTGACACTTTTTATTCAACTGAGGTACTTTTAACCATGTCCCAAAGATACGCGGGTGACGTGACGCCAAAGGAAGCGTGGAACATCTTGGGCGCAGAGAAGGACAGCCACCTGGTAGACTGTCGAACCACAGCCGAGTGGAGTTTTGTCGGGGTCCCAGACCTTTCTCTTGTAGATAAGAATACGACCTTCGTAGAATGGGTTCGTTTCCCTGGTGGTTTAGATAATCCTGCTTTCGTAGAGGAAGTGGAAAAAGCTGGGATAGGCAAAGATGCGACCGTTCTTTTGCTTTGCCGATCCGGGCAGCGTTCAATTGCGGCAGCGATCGCGATGACAGAAGCAGGTTTTTCAAAATCGTATAATATTCTCGAGGGGTTCGAGGGAGACAAAAACCAAAATAGCCAGCGGGGGAAAGTTGGAGGCTGGAAACTCTCCGGACTACCGTGGCAGCAAACGTAACGACTGGCATACTTAAGTCAGGCGTTCATGGCTTGGGCTATATCGTCCTTAATATCCTCTACGTCCTCCAATCCAATAGAAAATCTTACCACGTTGTCTGTAATTCCCAGGTCCTCGCGCTCTTGCGCATGCAGACGTTGATGGGTGGTGGAAGCGGGATGAGTGACCATGCTTTTCGCATCACCAAGATTGTTAGAAATATCGATCATTTCTAGAGAGTTGATAAAACGAAATGCTCGCGCTTGGTCTCCTTCTAGTTCAACCGCCACTATGGTACCTAGACCACTCATTTGCTGTTCAACAAGCCTGAATTGTGGATGATCGGGAAGGCCGGGAAATATCACTTTCCTTACACTTGACTGCTTCGAAAGAAAATCTGCCACCTCAATTGCGTTGGCAGCCTGTTGCCGGACTCGAATGTCTAGTGTCTCGAGCGCTTTTGTAAGAATCCAGGCATTGAATGGACTTAGCGTGGGACCTGTGTGACGAACGAACATACGTAGGTAATCTTGATAGTACACTTCATCATTAGTCAGAATTGCGCCACCTACTGTGCGCCCCTGGCCATCGATGTGCTTCGTCGTGGAATATACGACAACGTCTGCACCAAGTTCTAACGGCTGTTGGAAAACAGGCGTAGCAAATACGTTATCGACAATGAGTCGACCACCGGCTTCTTTTGTTAGCTCAGAAATCGCTGAAATATCGAACATCTGCATCATGGGGTTAGAAGGAGTTTCAAGAAATACTGCCGCCGTTGGCTTCGAAAGAGCGTTCTCCCAAACGTTTATTTCAGAACTCAAAACGCTGACCACGTCGATTCCGTATCTTGGCATTAGGACGGAACAAACGTAGTCACACGACCCAAACAGGGCCTTTGACGCAACAAGACGGTCCCCTGCCTTCAACATACAGGCCAGCGACGCAAACACTGCCCCCATTCCACTTGCGGTGGACTGACATATGGCGGCCTTCTCCATCATCTTCATTCGTTCTTCAAAAACTGTAACCGTCGGGTTTCCGTAACGTGAATAAAGATAATGTTCCTCTTCGCCCTTAAAGGCTCTCTGAGCCTGCTCTGCCGAGGTGTACGCGTAACTGGACGTGAGAAACATGCTTTCAGACAGTTCATCAAACTGAGAACGTTCCATCCCGCCCCTGACTAAATTGGTCTGGCGACGGCGGGTAACAGTGCTGGAGATACTCTTTGGCATTTTTGCCTCTCTCGTATCGCCACAAAACAAAAACCCCGGCCAAAACTGGTCGGGGTTCCTATACGCCGACCTTTTAGCTCGGTTTCTTTTTCGTGGCCGCAAGCTGGTCGAACAAATCACCACGTAACCGAAAGGATAAAGAATTGGGTAAGAACGTCAAGACTATGGAACGCCTGTATGATTTAAAAATTAATTCCCAGACGAAAACATTCTCATTTTCCGTACAATATTTTTGCGATGTGTTTGTTGATTAAACCTTCCGACCACGCAGACAAGGAAAGCAATCGCAATCAAAATAAAATAGGACGGAAGCAAAAGAGGTAATACTATTTTAGTATCACGCTTTTCGCTCTAACAAAAAGGGCTCCAAACCATGAAGCTCATTATCGCCACGCCAAGCCCTTTCGCTCGAAAAATTCGAGTCGCTATCCGAGAAAAAAACATTTCTTGTGAAGAGGTAACTGAAAACCCGTGGAACGCCAGTTCGACGCTCCAGGATTTGAATCCGCTTGGACAGATTCCTATCCTGGTCAGTGATAAAGAGGAGGTAATTTATGATAGTCGTGTGATCTTCGAATATCTGGAGCAACTAGGGGAACAACACCACTTGCTTCCTTCCGATCCGTCTGACCGAATACGAGCTCGAAAAACTGAGGCAATCGCAGATGGCATTTGTAATGCCGTCGTCTTGATCGTTTTGGAAAACCATCGCCCTAAAAATCTTCAAAGCAAGGATTGGATCGACCGGCAGCAACAAAAAATTAGAAACGGATTAATCGCCCTTAACGAAGAGCTAGATAAAAAAGACTGGGACGTCTGTGAAAATATGACCATCGGGGACATCGCTGTGGCATGTACACTATCGTACATAGACCTCCGGATGCCAGATTTCCAATGGCGAAATAATCACTCAAATCTAGCGAGTTTCTCCATGCAAATGGAAAAACGGGATTCCTTTCGGGATACCAAACTCAGATCGCAAACGATCAACGCTGTTAATTAAATTAAATGTGCAGAACACTATTTTCTTTGTTAATTCAATCCCACAACATAGAAATTTAGAACACTAATTTGTAATACAGAACGCCTCTGAGTAGTGTACTTTTGCTCCGGGTACACTACGAAACTGTTTTCAAAAACAGAAACCAAAAAACACCGACCAACGCCAACACTCTCTTTATTATAGAAATAATTTATGACACCAATCGTGTGGCCATTGGCCGCTGTAATGCTAGTTCAGGCAATGCTAATGGTCGCCACTGTGACGGTACCTGTGCTTGCCCCGGAGTTAGCACTCGCCACTAAAATTGAGCCACACTGGATAGGAGTCTATTCTTCGCTTGTTTTTGTTGGTGCACTCGTTTCCATTCTTTTAGGTGGCAGCCTGGCCCGCCGTTTCGGCGCAGTCACCATGAGTCAGATTGCTCTGGGAATTTCCGGTTTAGCCTTGGTCGCAACCGCTTCTGGTACAGTATCGGCAATCACCATTTCTGCAGTTATTGCTGGTTTTGGGTATGGATTAGCAACCCCTGCGGCAAGTCAGATATTGGCGAATGTTACACGTCCAGGCCGTCACGGAATCGTGTTTTCCTTAAAGCAGAGCACGGTCTCACTTGGGGGGTTAATTGCCGGCGTATTAGTACCGGCGCTAGTAGTTGGTTTTGGATGGCGCGCGGCGACACTTTTTGTGGGATTCCTAGTAATTGCGGGGAGCGTCTTAATCCACCCCTTACGCACGAGTCATGATGATAGACAGCCACGCAGATCAACTACACTGGTCGCGCCATTGCGTTCGATCAGGTATGTGCTTAATCACCCTCGTTTACGTATTTTAGCACTCATTACATTTACTTTTGCCGCTGCACAGAACTCCACCAACGCAATATTTGTTACCTATCTCGTCGAGAAACTTGAAGTGCCACTGGTCCTTGCGGGGCTCATTTTCTCATCTATGCAGGTAACTGGAATGACGACCCGAATATTTCTTGGCTGGATAAGTGATCACTTTATTTCCGCGATCCGATTGCTCGGAATAATCGGACTTTTGATAGCTATCACCCTCATGGCATTGGCATTTATCAAACCAACCTGGTCTATCACCACTATTTTCGTATTTGCAGGGCTTACGGGCATATTTGTCACGGGTTGGTCGGGCGTGTATCTAGCGGAGATTGCACGTGTTGTGACTCCAGAACACGTGGCGATCGCCACCGGTGGTACGGTATTTTTTAGTTTTTTTGGGGCCGCTATTGGTCCAAGCATATTCAGCCTCATCGTAGCAGCAACGAACAATTATACCCCTGCTTTCATCGCTATTGGCACAGCTGCAGGTTTAGTTGGCGTCTTGGTACTGAGGTGTCAACGACACACCACAATATACACAGACCACAACCAGCATTTTGGAAACTAGTCACACTGTCCGAAAATTACAATTTCACGAATAGCTAAACCCCATAGTCCGGCAGTGATAGTACAATCCGCCATCTTGAACGATGAGCCAGTTCGCCTGTTCATTCCCATCATTGTGATGGGAATGAACACTCTCAGGAGGTGTAACTACTGTGACCCATGGGTCCCAATTTTTTCGGATCCCGTCAATCATTGAATAACACTGCGACCCGTTAACAACCAACGACACAGCAACGGCATTGTGACGGTGCGGCGGTTGCACACTCTTTGAGCGCAATTGATTCATCGCAAGGGTCAAGGATGGCGAAATATTGCGCGTCTCTTCCAGAGCTTCAGTCGACAACACTACCGCGAGTCCTGCCGATGGTCGGCCATTGAGTTTTTCGTCCGCGGTTTCAAGTTCGCGTTTGATCACATTTGCGGGAAAATGTGCTGCCTGCACTAACATTGAACCCTCTTTCGGCGGAGCTAATCGTTCAAAGGCTAACTGTGGCTCATTCGTAACCAGCCAAAGAATACTGTCCTCACTGTCACTCGCATGCGAAATTGATACGCCCCCAGGTAAACAAAATACGTCTCCTTCACACCATTCAATAGTGTCTTCCCCCTGTGAGCTTCTTCCCGAACCCTGAATTACGAAACCACACACCGTGGTTGCACACGCTGTATGCGTCAGAGTGTCTCCTGCACAAACACGTGCATAAGATGCAAGCACCAATGGTGTTGTAGCCGGGAAAGCAATTTTCATTGCTGCACTCTGATCGAGCAAAATCAACTTAGTGCCAGTATCGGGATCAAATGCTCGGTCCCGTTCTGTCACAAAACTGTGGCCCGGTACAGGAGCGTGTGTGATATTGAACGCATTCTCGGAATCAAAATATCGTGCACGCTGTGTATACGAGGTATCAATCCTCGGTATTCCGCTTACTTTTGTTTCTTTAATTTGGGCTGCTTGTGGCACGAGAGACGTCCTTTTACTGGTAAATTCCCTAAACATATAGAGAGCGAATTTGATATTACGGCTACAAACCTTTGCAAGAAGAGATATTAGCACGAATGCCTTATACGCAAACGTATAGAATTTTCACTAATCACCATTTAAACCGTCATACGACTAAAACTGGAAAGCCACACCCTCACAAAAAGCCAATATCCTGATCCAAGGAGCCGACGTTGCATGTCATCTGATACGAAAACTGGCGGTCGTCGTGCAATAATTGCTGCGGCACTAGGCAATATGCTCGAATGGTACGACTTTGCGGTATACGGATTCATGGCAACGATTCTTGCCAGTCACTTCTTCCCTGCCAACGACGAAGTGACATCACTTTTAGCGACCTTTGCGGCATTTGGCGTTGGATTCGCAGCTCGGCCACTTGGCGCCATCATCATTGGTCGGCTGGCTGACCGCAGAGGCCGTAAGTTTGCCCTTATGGTCACGATCTACTTGATGGCATTCGGAACTGTCATGATCGGTCTTACTCCCACGTACTCTTCTATCGGGTTGATAGCACCTCTTCTGATTGTGTTGGCACGTCTGATCCAAGGATTTTCAGCTGGCGGGGAATGGGGCGGATCAACCGCTTTTATGGTCGAATGGGCAGCAGACAACCGACGTGGATTTGTCGGGAGCTTTCAACAAGTGAGTGTTGCCGCCGGCCTTTTACTGGGATCCGGTTGCGCGGCATTGCTCAGCACTATCCTCAGTGAAGATGCTGTCACGTCATGGGGATGGCGAATTCCGTTTCTCCTCGGCGGCGTCATAGGTCTGGTTGGTATCTACATGCGGCGCAACGTTGGCGAGACACCCGTTTTTCGACGGAATACCAAAGCTGATCGAAGTGAAATCGCACCAAAACAAAACCCTGTGGGTCTTGCCGCACGCGCTTTTGGATTCACCATTCACTGGACTGTTTCCTATTATATTTTTCTCGCTTACATGCCCACATTTGCAATTCGCCATCTTGAGCTCGATCGAGCAGTAGCCTTATGGTCCAACACCGTGGGACTTCTTGTGTTAATGGTAATGGCTCCAATGATCGGCTTTTGGTCTGACAGGATTGGGAGAAAACGGTTACTTATCGCTTCGTGTCTCGCAATTGGAATAGTTGTATATCCAGTTTTCAACTATTTGCTAACGCACCCCTCCATCGCCGCGATCATTTCAGCACAAGTCCTGTTTGGATTCCTCATTGCTCTCTACTCCGGGCCCGGACCTGCAGCAATCGCTGAGATTTTTGAAACAGCAAATCGCGCAACGGGTATGTCGGTAGGCTACAGTCTAGCGGTTGCCGTTTTTGGTGGTTTTGCGCCCTTTATTGCGACTTGGCTGATCGACGCCACTGGCTCCCCACTCTCTCCAGCATATTACGTATTGGTCGCCGCCGTTGTTACAGCATTAGTCATTTTTCGGTTGCCGGAAAGCGCGCACCGTCCTTTCCGATGAGACCAAGCAGGAAATTCTAACGTGCTTTGAAACTGCTCAAATTACATAACGAATAGAGGTCAAAACTATATTGCCCAACGTTGTTAAACCGGTTTACGCTAGGGTTTAACTTTCATTAGGTGAATAATTTAATTTACTCTGACTTACTTCCGTTCAGTATGAAAATAGAAAACAAACAGTAACGTTTTGTGTCGACAAGAAAGTGAGATTTCGCTATGCGATTTGGTGTATTTTACGAACTGCAGCTTCCACGCCCGTGGAATGAAGGAGATGAACACCGTCTATTTAACGAAGCACTAGAGCAAATCGTATTGGCCGACCGGCTGGGCTTTGATTATGCTTGGGAGGTTGAGCACCACTTCCTCGATGAATACTCACATTCATCTGCACCAGAAGTTTTTTTAGCTGCTGCATCTGGCCTGACCAAATCAATCCGCCTAGGGCACGGTATCCGCCAAGTGATTCCGAATTATAATCATCCCGCCCGAACTGCCGAAGGGCTAGCAACTCTTGATTTGCTATCCGACGGACGAGTCGAGTTTGGAATTGGTGAAGGGGCCACGCGTTTAGAACTGCATGCTTTCGGCATACCTGCGAAAGAAAAACGAGCCATGGCGCTCGAGGCCGCTGAGCAAATTTGCAATATGATGGTCCTCACACCCTACCCTGGATTCGATGGGAACAGCTTTTCGATGCCATGCCGCAACGTTCTTCCAAAGCCTTTGCAGAAACCTCATCCACCACTTTGGATGGCTTGCACCAATCGAGATACCATCAAGGTTGCAGCACGTAACGGAATCGGTGTGCTTGCTTTTAATTTTATTGATCCTGACGAGGCCCAAACTTGGTCTAAAACATACTACAATATTATAAAAAGCGATGAATGTGTTCCCCTGGGATGGTCCGTGAATGCCAACCTAGCAATGGTATCTGCCTTTTCGATGCACGAGGACCGCACCGAAGCAATTCGCCGGGGTCAGGATAACTTTGAATTTTTCCGTTATTCACAACAAAAACTAGTAGCTGAGGATTTTGTTCCTGGATGCAGTAATATGTGGGAGGAATTTCTCGAAGCACGCGGAGATGCTTCTGATCAATTGGCTCAAGCAGCCCTTGCCCACTCCGAATTTGATGGCGCTGGAATTGGTACCCCGGATGATATGAGACGCCACTTGGGAGACATACAAGCCGCCGGCGTAGATCAGGTGATCTTTTTACAGCAGGCCGGTCGCAACACGCACAAAAATATATGTGAATCTTTGGAGTTATTTGCCAAAACCGTTATGCCTGAGTTCAATCAGGATGTCGCAACGCGTGAAAGCCGAAAGGCGGAAGAATTAGCTCCCTATATAAAAGCTGCACTAGCGAGAAAAGAGTACATGCAGGCACTGTCACCATCCGAAATACCCGTCGTCAAAGCTTCGGTCAAATCTGCAAAAATCGGTGCGCTAGGCGATCGGCCTGCGGTGAGAAACGGCTAATTCGAGGAGAGCAACGATTACCTAAAACCTAGCGTTAGATCATATGGAATAGTTCAACCGAAGCAAGCCTGGAATATCTCTGACAAAAACGAAGTATGGACGCACGAATTCCAGCACCAGAACTGGGGTCCAATACTCTCGACCGCTGGCGGCTTGTTATTTGCCGGCGGCACCAACGACCGGATGTTCCGCGCCTTTGATACAAAGTCTGGCGAAGTCCTTTGGGACTATCCAACTAACTCCGGCGTCACTGCGCCACCGAGCACTTTCACGGTGAACGGAAAGCAGTATGTCTCCATCGTATCAGGCTGGGGAGTGGATGCAGAACGCAAGCAAGGCGTATTCCGTACAATTATTCCTGGTTATTATGTGCATGTACCGCAGGGCAACGTCATCTGGACGTTTGCTGGAGAATAAAACTTCAAATCATATTGATGAAATGTTTGGGCCGGAACCGTTGTGTTCCGGCCTTTTTCCTTTCATGCTACCTAATTTAAACTAACAAAAATGTGAGAATTACAGGTAGATTTTTTGCTTTAGTCAGGTAGTCGCATTTTAAACAGCATGCATCGCGGCATCCTACCCGCCCGAAAATCTTTCATATCGTTCCAACCAACCATCAAGCTGAACACCGAATGTGTTTAGCATCATAGATACTAACGTATAGTTGCCTACCGTGGCCACGATATCCATCGTCTGCGTCTGGTCGAAATACTGACTTATTTCTTCCCAAACTATGTTGGAAATGTATTTGTCCGAATGAAGTTCTTCTGCCGCTCGCAGCGCGGCACGTTCCTCTTTATTCCAATGTGGATCCTTGGATCCCTTCTCCAACGCCTCGAAATCTGCATCGTTCATTCCAGCTTCCTCACGACTAATACGCACATGTTGAGTCCACTCATATTCGGACTGGCACAACCAACCAGTACGCAAAATAATAACTTCACGAATACGCGGACTCAAACTGGACTTGAAGAGCACATGGTTGGCGAACGGAAGCCAACGCTTAAACATTTTTGGATGGTGAGCGAGCGTCTTTAAAATATTGTATAGGTCATCCTCATTTTGGTACCCCATACGTTCAAACAACTCTCGAATTTCCGGATCCCATTCACTCTCTCTTTGAGGTGTAATACGTTCATTGTTTTCCATGTAAAATCCCGAATTTGTTAATTTGGATTTAGTTGTGAGCGGGGAGACAAAACAAATCAGGTAATGCTGGCACTTGTGCTTCGCGTTCTTTAAACAGCAACGCGATTCACAAGGGGGTTTGTCCAGGCGCTGCAATCACGCAGTTGGTATTACACCACTTCACGCCAACAAGGACTTGTAGGTGGACACAAATAATTGTGCGGACTTCGCCACGTCTTTCGATGAAGAACCGGACCGAAACAAAGAAGATCCTAGACCGAAGGCATCGGCACCTGCTGTTAAATAAGACGATATTTTCTCCGGCGTTATTCCGCCAACAGGCAGGAGCCACAATTCTTTCGGAAGGACGGCCCGCCAGGATTTGACAACTAATGGCGGTAGGTTTTCAGCAGGAAACAATTTCAATATATCCGCACCAGCCTGTAGTGCGGCGAATGCTTCCGTTGGCGTGCTCACCCCAGGGATGCTCACCATATCTAAGGTTTTCGTAGTCTCGATAACTGATTGGTCTGCATTAGGGCTGACAACAAACTGTGCACCAGCATCGCACACCCGCTTTACGTCTCCAGAATTTAACACTGTGCCACCACCAACGAGAATATCTCCTCCGAACTCGCGCACGGCAATTTCAATGCTTTTTAACGGATCCGGGCTATTGAATGGAATTTCCACGGCACGAAAATCTGACTCACACAGTTTCCCGATAACCGTTTGTGTATTCTCAGGATGCAATCCCCGGAGGATGGCAACGTACGGAAGAGGTGCAAGCGCTTCTTTCCACTCAAAGACATTCATAGCGACACTCCAAAAGACCTGCTCGTTTGGCTATATCGATATAGGTTTTACCGATCGCACTTTCCGTGACGGGATTACAATCAGCTCCGCACAGCTCGAAAGCTTTCCGATACAACGCACAAAGATGTTCACTTCCTATCAAGCTAATTTTCGGGAACGAAGTGCCAAGAGCGGCAAGCGCTCCAGAGATCTCCGCGCCGATCAACAATCCGGATAAGTAACCAGAAACGTCCTTGGGCTCTAAATCTTTGAACAACACTCTTGTCCTGGCGCCAAATATGACGTGAGTAAGATTTGCATTTTGCGAATAGCCAGTTTTAACACCGAGAGCGAATACTTTTGGGGAAACTACGGAGTTAAAAATGTGGAGCTGTGAGATTACTGTATGATTGAGAATTGCGGCATGCACATCCCCCGTCATAAACGTCGTGAACCAAACGATACGGCCGTCCTTTATTTGAATCCACTTACTATGGGTTCCAGGGGCGACGATTAAGAGGTTTTCGTTTGAGGTGCTTGCGGCGATCGCCTGAATTTCTTCGCCCCGAATCACATCGGGTGTATGTATATCGTCCCGGGTCCTGACACCAGGAACGATCCATATTGGGCTGCCCATAGGAACGGGTTGCAGATTTTGTGCCAAATCGTCAAGGCCTGCTGGCAGAGAGCAATACTTTGCCTCTACCCATCCAGTAGATGCGCCGACCATGCCAGATAACACTGCCGGCATCGGTCCATGCTCTTCCATCCACGGAGTGGCGAGTAATTTAAATGCCTCGTAGAATTCCTTATTCATTATATTTACGAGGCCAAGTTCGTCCTCGCATGTATCCAGTGTCCCTCCATTAGTATCGAGCAGATATCCGCGGCGATTGGTAGTCCCCCAATCGATTGCGACAAGCACAGCTGAATGAGATGATGACAGGCCCATTCAATGGCAATCCTTTTACCCGTTTGACTTATAGCTTACCGCTGACCGATCGGGAATCGAAACGTAGGCCAATTTTTCATATCCTCTTGAAAGGCCCGACGATGACCTAGAGCGCGCCGAAACCACGGATTCTTCGCGGCCTCTTCGTCCTCCCATTCTTCCGTCGCTTTGACTGAGACACGTATAAACTCCGAGTCCAGTAAAATGAACTCGTTACCAGCCTCACGCATTTTCTCAAGAGCCGCAATATCTCTATAGGCATAACGCGCCCAACTATCCATAACCATAAGCCTAGCGGCTAACTTTATCAGCTCACGATCTCTTTCGGAGAGACGTTCCCAAGTGTCTAAATTAAATGCGCATTCTATAGCACCGCCAGTCGCATGAATTCCTGGCATAATTATGTATTTGGCAATTTTATGAAATCCAGATGACAGGTTAACGGAGGCCGAACTCCATTCAATCGCATCAACCACGCCACGCTCGAGTGCTGGATACACTTCAGCACCTGGAAGGATTACAGTGGAAGCACCCAGCCTGCCTGCTATCTCCGCCCACGCACCAGACGTACGTACCTTAAGACCTTTCAGATCTTCAAGGGTTTGGACACGTTTTTTCGAATGTAAGAAAATTTCGGTCGGAGCAATCGTGCATGGAATCGATGCAATGCCAAATTTTTCCTTGCGATATTCAAACCACAGATCAGCCGCGCCAGCCTCATATAACCATATAATGAACTCTTCCGGATTTAGATGTCCTGGCCCACCACCAAATACCAATGTCGTCTTATCAATCCCCCAGTCATAACCCATCCAACTATGACCGACCTGAACCACACCTGATTTGACCGTATCAGAAACTTTCAGTGGACTTCCGAGCATGCCACCCGGAAAAACGTTGATTTGAATTCGACCATCGGTCAGAGTTTCCACAAGTTTAGCAAATCCTTTTGCATCTTCTTCCAAGAAAGGCCCGCCACCCCAAGCCGTCGCCATGTTCCAAATTTCGTCTGTTTTGGCCGAGTCGGCTGCAATTCCTAGACCAATACTAATCACTGTTGCTATCACAGCCTTAGCGATGCTTCTTAACATTCTTTGCTCCAACATTTGTTGTATGAACAAAGCCAAATTGGCCAACCTCCCGTTTGAGGAGCGCTCTTTCTCTTTTTAATGACTACATTACTTTTGTATTTGCGAAAATCTCGCCATCAAGAACCAACCTGGAGTAAGTAAGTTCGTAGTAGACCATATATGACTATTGTAACGCGAAGGCACTTAACGGCAAACTGATCCAATCTTCGTTTTCTCCTGACAATGTGAATCATAAGAAAGAGATGAAATGGCCCATTCATTTCCAAAAAGAACTTCCGAAAACGGATGGCACGCAACGTTGAACCAAGCACTTGCAACACCCGTTCCACATGGCCAACGTTCCTCACTTATCCTAGAACATGGCAGCATGTCGGTTCGCCTTTACTCGCCGGATCAGATTGACGCCCAGTCGCCGCACGACCAAGACGAAGTTTACGTCGTGGCGAGTGGCGTCGGATGGTTTATTAATGGAAAGCACCGCCACCGTTTTTCCACAGGAGATGTCTTGTTTGTACCTGCCGGTGTCGAACATCGATTTGAAAATTTTAAAGATGACCTGACGGTGTGGGTAATCTTTTATGGGCCGCGAGGTGGAGAACTTTCTGACGATCACCCAACGAAAAAGCCCTGCCCAACCGGCTAAGTATCGACCGCAGACCAAATGCTGCACATTAAAGAACTAACGTACCGTATCGGTGGTCGGCCACTTTTCTCAGGTACCAGCGCACACATACCAAGGGGACAACGTGTCGGTCTCGTCGGTATGAACGGCGCTGGGAAAACGACACTCTTCCGACTCATTGCCGGCGATCTAGAACCGGATGGCGGCAGCGTCCGTGTCACTGGACGAGCCCGACTAGGCCATATTGCACAAGAGGCACCAGCGGGAGAAGACAGTCTCATCGAAACGGTGTTTGCAGCAGATCAGGAACTTTCGACACTCGAATCTGCCGCAAATGCAGAAACCGACCCCCAACATATTGCCGAGATACACACGCGCCTCGCTGATATTGGTGCGCACACGGCACAGTCCCGTGCTGCCACTATCCTTGCTGGCCTTGGATTCGATGAGGCCGCACAACAGCGCCGCTGCAAGGACTTTTCCGGCGGTTGGCGCATGCGCGTTGCGCTAGCCGGCACACTATTTGCAAGACCAGACTTGCTCCTGCTCGATGAACCTACAAATCATCTTGATCTCGAAGCTAGTGTCTGGCTGGAAGATTACCTAAGCCGGTTTCTTGGCACGCTTGTTATCATTAGCCACGATCGTGACTTATTGAATAGAGTTGTGGGACACATTCTCTATTTGGAAGACGGCCGACTGACTATGTATGTCGGTGGATACGATCGCTTCAAACAAACTCTTAACGAAAAAAGATCACGGGACAAAGCGCTGCGTGAGAAACAGATCAAGGAACGCGCGCATATTCAGGCCTTTGTAGATCGATTTCGGTACAAGGCCACTAAAGCTCGCCAAGCGCAAAGCCGACTCAAGGTATTGACCCGTATGGAACCAATCGCAAATGCTGTGGAGCAACGCACCATTTCATTCCAATTCCCTAGGCCGAGCAAACTAGCACCACCAATGCTAACCATGGAAGATACCGTTGCCGGTTATACCGGTAGAACGGTGTTGAAAGAACTTAATCTTCAAATCGACCCTGATGATCGGATTGCATTACTCGGGGCTAATGGAAACGGCAAATCAACCCTGATGAAATTATTGTCCGGCCGACTTTCCCCGACGGCTGGGGAAATAAAGCGTTCCAATAATCTTCAAATTGGCTATTTCGCTCAACATCAATCCGACGAATTAAACGAAACTGAAACTCCATATGAACTACTGTCGCGGTCGATGGAGAATACACGTGTTGAAAACGTGCGCGCTCAGCTGGGCCGGTTTGGTTTCGAAGCAGCCCACGTCGACACCGAAATTGGATCCCTCTCTGGTGGGGAAAAATCTAGATTGCTGTTTTGTTTAATGACCACTAACTCGCCACAACTGCTGCTTTTAGACGAACCGACAAACCACCTAGACATGGATGCACGTGACGCCCTGGTGCACGCACTGAACGAATTTCCGGGCGCCGTCATTCTGGTAAGTCATGATCCTCATACCATTGGCCTTGTCGCGGATCGCCTTTGGTTAGTCGACGGAGGGACGTGTCATACCTTCGACGGCGACATGGAGGATTACCGTAATCTGTTGCTAAACAACAAACGAGTGAGACGAGCAAGCGAAAGGACAAATACCGAGTCTGGAGCAACAAGAGGATCTACAGTCCGAAAGGAGAAACGTCGGAAAAAGGCAGCAGCGCGTGAGGGTACGACGGCTTTACGAAAATCCATAAAAGATTCCGAGAACCGGATAGAAACGCTGGGCAATCAGATAACATCGCTAGAATCAGAACTAGCACGGCCAGAAATCTACGAAGGCACAACCGCGAACATGGTTGCAATTTCAGAAAAATTAAGCGATGCCAAAAAAGAAATGAAGAAAGAAGAGGCGCGCTGGATGGACGCCGAAAAAACATTAGCTATTGTCGTCGCCAGTAGTGCGGAAGATCATTAATCAATATCTTCAGAAGCACATCACGTTTGCCGTGACCTAGAACAATTCAAAGACACTTGTCGGATAACATTTAGCCGTATCTGGTAAAACAGCACGCCTGTTCAACACCATCTTTACAAGTTCCTTAGGAGAATTGAGCAATGGCAAATCCCAGTGTCCCCATCAAAGTTGATCCAGATACAGGAATTTGGTCGACCGACGAGCTCCCCATGATCTACATGCCTAGGCATTTTTTTGTGAACAACCACCTCGCTGTGGAAGCTGCACTAAGTGAGAAGGTCTACGCACAACAACTCTATACCGCAGGCCATAAATCAGCATGGGACTGGTGCGAAAAAGAATCTGAGACTTATCACCTCACGGGTCTTGACGTCTTCCATTACTATATGAATCGCATTTCTCAGCGCGGTTGGGGTCAATTCACCGTGATGTCCTTCGACATCAACACCGGTGCTAGTGACATCCGCCTAGAGCATTCAGTTTTCGTTGAACATTGCGGGACCGATGCTGGCCGCAATCTTTGTTACATGTACTCAGGATGGTTTACTGGCGCTTTGGAATGGGTAGGCCAGGCGACAAACCAATGTTATTCTCTAAACTCGCACGAAACACTTTGTGCTGCTAACGGCGCCGAACATTGCTTGTTCAAAGTTCGACCTATTTAACCGGTATTCGGCGCGCTACAGCAGTTGGATTTTTCCCTGCAGTCCTCCGGCTCAAGATCTGCTAGATCAATTCTATCCTCGCCAAAATTTGTAATCTCGCCAGTGGTCAAAAAAGTCTCCCAGGCCACCCCCTGAGGATCCGAAATCCAAACCTTTTGACCGGTCGCGTAGCAACAGGATGCATTGTGCTGCCTTATCGTCGGTCGCCCCACATGGGCCAGCCTTTCGGCCGCTTCTGCGAGATTTACTTCATCCTCACACTGGATACCCAGATGGTCGATCCCAAGCTTACCGCAACGGGTCGAGATCGCAAAATTAAGGAGCGGATCATCCAGCATCCACTTAGCGTAATCGGTC
>PTKE01000044.1 GCA_002937585.1 Alphaproteobacteria bacterium MarineAlpha9_Bin6
CCCACTCGGTTAACTAGAAAAGCCTTAATTGCAGCGGCGTTAGCACTCGGTCGCGTGTACCAAAATCCAATTAAAAGATAACTGCATAAACCAACCCCTTCCCAGCCAAAAAACAGTTGCACAAGGTTGTTAGAGGTTACTAACATCAACATGGCAAAAGTGAACAAGGACAGATAGGCCATGAATCGTGGGATATGTGGATCATGCGCCATATATCCGATTGAATAGATATGTACGATCGCCGACACAGTTGTCACAACAAACACCATCACGGCAGTTAACGCGTCAAACTGAAGGACCCAAGCTACTTGGAATGATCCTGACGTAATCCAGGTTAACAGCTCAACTCGGTGAATGTTTCCTTCCAATGCAACATCGTTGAAAATCATCAGCGAAATTAAAAATGACAATGTTAAGGCACCCGAAGTGATTAATTGTGCACCTCGGTCACCAACAATACGGCCAAATAAACCAGAGATGATGGATGCAATCAGAGGCAAGAAAATGCAGGCCGTGTACACCCTCTAACCTTTCATCAGGTTGATATCTTCAACCTCAATTGTTTGGCGTAATCGATGGTAGGAAACTAAAATCGCAAGCCCGATGGACACTTCTGCTGCCGCCACGGTGAGCACGAACATAACGAATACCTGCCCCACCATGTCGTTTAAAAAACTTGAAAAAGCAACCAAATTAAGATTGACGGCAAGCAGCATGAGTTCAATCGACATCAAAATAACAATGACATTTTTTCGATTGATAAAAATACCAAACACGCCGAGCGTGAATATCACCGCAGCCAAGACCAAATAATGACCAAGCGTTATAGTCACTACAGACCACTTCTTGGTGTTACTTTTTTTATTTCTACCGATTCTTGGCGTTTCCGCCCGACTTGTTGCGCGACCCGCTGTCTGCGCACCCCTTCACGTTTACGTAGAGTAAGGACCATCGCACCAATCATGGCGATGAGTAGGATTATCCCGGCAGCCTGGAATAAGTAAAAATATTTTGTGTAGAGAAGATCACCTAGTGCTTTCGTATTAGTGACATTAATTGGAGTTGGTGACGCAAGAACCTCCAACCCGGCTGGAGTTGCCTGCCAAGCCGAAATTACAAATATGAGTTCAGCTAGTAATACCAGGCCAATCATCCCTCCGGTGGGTAAGTATTGGAGGACACCTGCGCGCATAGCGCTGAAATTCACATTTAGCATCATAACCACAAACATGAACAATACGGCGACCGCACCAACATAAACGATCACCAAAATCATCGCTAAAAATTCCGCACCCAGCAATACAAACAAACCGGCTGAATTTAAAAATGCCAAAATCAAAAAAAGTACTGAATGCACAGGATTACGAGATAAAATTACCATAACAGCTGATGCAATTATTACGGTAGAAAACATATAAAAACACAAACCAGTGATGATCACGAAAGTCTCCTTTTGGCTAACCGAAACTGGTCGTGATTGTGTCGTTTCGTCTCGATCTCATCATCCGAGCCCAATCGATAACCTTTACCGGTACGGTGCATCGGCAGTTAAATTCGCGGCAATTGCGTTTTCCCAACGATCCCCGTTTTCGAGTAACTTCTCCTTGTTGTACAGAAGCTCTTCACGAGTTTCGGTGGCGAACTCATAATTTGGACCTAGGACAACCGCATCCACCGGACAAGCCTCCTGGCAATAGCCACAGTAAATACACTTCACCATATCAATATCAAAGCGCGTCGCCCGCCGGCTTCCGTCTTCGCGCGGTTCTGCTTCTATGGTAATCGCTTGTGCGGGACAAATTGCCTCACATAATTTGCAAGCGATGCACCGCTCCTCTCCATTAGGATACCGACGCAATACAAGCTCACCCCGAAATCGTGGGCTCAACGGCCCTTTCTCATAAGGGTAGTTAATGGTAACTTTTCGACGAAACATATATCGAAGAGTCAACCACAAGCCTCTCAAAATCTCTATCAGCAGGAGCGCTCGCGTCCCTTGATTCACCAAAGGCATGTCGTCTCCTCAGGATCTAGGTGTTAACCATTGGGGAACCAATCAAAGGCGACTACCGCCCCTGCTGTGATTACCACCCAAAAAAGCGAAAATGGCAGAAATACCTTCCAACCCAATCTCATCAATTGGTCATAACGGTATCGAGGCAGCGTCGCCCTCACCCACAAGAAAAAAAACAACACAATCGTTACCTTAAACGTGAACCATATGATCCCCGGCACCGAGTTAAACGGAACAACATCAAATGGGGGCAACCATCCACCAAGAAACAGTATTACAGTCATGCCGCTCATTAAGATCATTGCCGCGTATTCACCAAGAAAAAACAAAGCGAATAGCATTGATGAGTATTCTACAAAGTAGCCGGCCACCAATGCCGACTCATCCTCAGGTAGGTCAAATGGATGGCGATTGGTTTCCGCCAAAGTAGAAATGAAAAATATTATGAACATCGGGAACAGTGGGATACAAAACCACATGTTGTTTTGCGCGTGCACGATGTCGGTTAAATTGAGTGAACCAACGCAGATAAGAACTGTGACAATTACGAAGCCCATTGAAACTTCGTAGGAAACCATCTGCGCGGCTGAACGCAATGCGCCTAAGAATGCATATCTTGAGTTACTCGCCCAACCAGCCATCAACACGCCATAAACGCTAAGTGAAGAAACCGCAAACAAATACAAAATACCAACATTGATGTCCGCCAGAACCCAACCCTCATCGAATGGAATAACAGCCCAAGCAACAAAACTCAGCGTAAACGTAATTAAGGGAGCCATCACGAACACGGGCCCATTTGCCCCAGACGGTATCACCGTTTCTTTCAGTAGCAATTTGAGACCGTCGGCGATCGGTTGCAAAAGTCCAAAAGGCCCGACCACATTAGGGCCTTTCCGTAATTGCATGGCGCCTATCACCTTGCGCTCAGCATAAGTGAGATAAGCTACCGCCAACACTAGAGGCACAACTATTAAGAGAACTTGCCCGACAATAATTAGCCCCGGCCAAAGATAAGAATCCCACAAAAGGTGCATAGTGTTGAGCTAACCGTCCGTTCCTGTAGCTCCATCAATCTTAATAAAGCAGCGGCTACATTCCGCCATTACTTTTGAAGTTCTGCTAATCGAATCCGTCATGTAATAGTCCTGAATCGAGCTTTTAAATATTCCCCCGCTTAAGTCCATTTCCCCGGATTCACCGAACTTCTCCCAAACGGCATTTTCAATCGCATTTAATTTCGCAAAATGTGGCACATGATAAATCATGCTTCGTCGAAGCTCAGAAATATTGTCGTACTCCAGTGTATTCCCTAGAACTTCTGACAATGCACGTAGAATGCTCCAATCCTCGCGCGCCTCGCCCGGGGGTTGCGTCGCAGGGGACCCTCGTTGCACCCTACCTTCGGTGTTAACATAGTGCCCACTTTTTTCAGTATAAGCCGCACCAGCCAATATAACATCGGCACTATGTGCACCTCGGTCACCGTGATGCCCCTGGTAAATGACGAACGCTTCCCCTAAGTCCGACATATCCATCTCATCTGCACCAAGCAAATATAGCGCCTTCAACTTGCCATCCGCAGCGGCCTTACGCATTGCACGCGTGCCCAAACCACCATTTTTAGGCGTCAACCCAAGATCCATTCCACCGACTCGCGCTGCCGCTGTGTGCAATACGTTAAAACCATTCCAACCATCTTTAACAAAATTGAAACGCGTCGCTAGTAACCGTACGGCCGATAATATGGCGTCTCCATCAATGCGAGCGAGAGGACCTTGCCCCAAAATAAGCATTGGCCTTTTTGCATTCTTTAAATCTTTACAGAAATCGTGATCACCCGATATAAGATCCTGCAATGTCGACGCTCCCCCACCTAAATCTCGGACTCGGAACGTCAAATCTTCTACCTCACCAATACGTGCCACTATAAGATCACCACGAAGCCATCGTTCCCGAATACGAGCGTTGATGATGGGTGCCTCTATGCGTGGATTTGACCCAACTAACAGGCAAAGGTCAGCTTCATCAATCCCTGCAATGCCAGAATTGAACAGATAACCCGAACGTATATTAGGGGGTAACGCTGCCCCATCCTGACGACAATCTATGTTTGGGGAACCCAGCCCCGATATTAAATCCTTGAACGCTAACATAGACTCACAGTCACAAAGATCGCCTGCAATCCCTCCAATTTGACTTCCGTCGAGATTGTTAAGTCGATTTTTAATTGCCGAGAACGCTTTCGCCCAGCTCACGGGTTCAAGCCTACCCTTGCTGTTTCGTAGGTATGGCCGATCCAAACGTTGGCGAAGAAGACCATCATAAGCAAAGCGGGTCTTATCTCCAATCCACTCCTGGTTCACGTTTTCATTGACGCGTGGCAAGATACGCATCACCTGATTACCTCGCGCATCAACACGAATGTTGCTACCTACAGCATCAAGAACATCGATCGATTCTGTTTTTCTTAATTCCCAAGAACGCGCTGAGAAGGCATAGGGCTTTGAGGTCAAAGCACCGACAGGACATAAATCAATGATGTTACCCGACATTTCAGAGTTCAAACCGGACTCAATAATAGTGGTAATCTCCATGTCCTCACCCCGCCACAATCCACCCAGCTGTGGTACACCTGCGACCTCCTCCATAAACCGCACGCAACGCGTACAATGTATACAACGGGTCATGTATGTTTTTATTAGTGGTCCAAAATTTTTTTCAATAACAGCGCGTTTGTTCTCAAGATAGCGGCTCTCATCTCGACCATATCCCATAGCCTGATCTTGGAGATCGCATTCACCGCCCTGGTCACATATTGGACAATCGAGTGGATGATTGATGAGTAAAAACTCCATCACACCCTCACGAGCAAGTCTCACAGACTCAGTGTTGGTACTGATCACCATCCCATCTGCAGCTGGCATAGCGCATGATGCAATCGGCTTTGGAGATTTCTCCATTTCCACCAAACACATACGGCAATTTCCAGCAATAGATAAACGTTCGTGATAACAAAAATGCGGGATTTCAATTCCGATGCTCTGGCACGCTTGAAACACGGTGGTACCAGGTTCAACCTGAACCTCTTCTCCATCAATCGTAATTGTAGGCATAAGAGCCTCCGCTAAGCAGCTTTGGCTCGGTCAAGAATCCGCCGCTCAAGTTCTGAACGAAAATGCCGTATTAGACCCTGCACCGGCCACGCGGCAGCATCTCCAAGTGCGCAAATTGTATGGCCTTCAACCTGTAACGTGACCTGTTCTAGAAGGTCAATTTCGTCCATCCCCGCATCGCCTGTCACTAGGCGTTGCATCATTCTCCATATCCAACCTGTGCCTTCGCGGCAAGGAGTACACTGGCCGCAACTCTCATGTTTGTAAAATTGTGAAAGGCGGGTAATAGCAGCCACTATATCCGTGGACTTATCCATAACGATCACCGCTGCGGTACCTAATCCCGACTTAACTTCAGATAAAGAATCGAAGTCCATCAAAACATCATCACAGATAGCCTTAGGTATCAACGGAACTGAAGAACCACCGGGTATAACCGCCAATAAATTCTCCCAACCTCGGCGAACTCCCCCAGCGTGTTTATTGATTAATTCCTTAAGCGGAATGCTCATCGACTCCTCAACATTGCAAGGGTTTTCGACATGGCCGGAAATACAAAACACTTTAGTGCCAGAATTATTGATTCTGCCAAAACTAGAAAACCAACTTGCGCCACGCCTCATGATGCTAGGCGTGACTGCAATTGTTTCAACATTGTTTACCGTGGTTGGACAGCCCCAGACCCCAGTATTAGCAGGAAACGGCGGTTTCAAGCGCGGTTGCCCTTTTTTCCCCTCAAGGCTTTCGATCAGCGCAGTCTCCTCACCACAGATATACGCGCCAGCACCACGGTGCACATAAATATCATGATCAAATCCCGTGCCGCAGGCGTTCTTGCCAATTAAACCAGCCTCATACGCCTCATCGACCGCACACTGAAGTGCGACTGTCTCATTATAAAATTCTCCGCGCACGTAGATGTAAGTTGCGACCGCACCCATCGCAAAACCGGCAATTAAACACCCCTCAATCAATTTGTGCGGTTCGTGCCGAAGGATATCTCGGTCCTTACACGTGCCCGGCTCACTCTCATCCGCGTTTACAACCAAGTAAGACGGCCGGTCATCCAATCGACCAGGCATAAAAGACCATTTAAGACCAGTGGGAAAGCCAGCGCCGCCTCTTCCTCTCAAACCTGAATCCTTAATTTCTTTGATAAGTGCTTCGCATCCACGTGAGAGAATATCTTTCGTACCATCCCAGTCCCCACGCGCGCGGGATTCCGTTAAGCTCGCATCATATTTTCCATATAAATTTGAAAAAATTCTGTCCTTGTCAGCTAGCATTTTACGCCTCAGGTATCGGTTAACGTAGTTAATCCCGCCGCGGACTCCGAAAAACGCCGGCAGGGATTTTGTGACCCAATGTTAACCGATACTCCAGCCTTCAAAGAATCTAACAGTTCGACGATACGTTTCGGATCGAGGTCCTCGTAATAATCATCATTTATTTGAATCATCGGTGCGTTCACACAAGCGCCCAAACATTCAACTTCCACCAAAGTAAACACCCCATCAGATGTAGTCTCATCAAACTTAATTCCGAGATGGCCTGCACAAGCTTCTCGCAACTCATCACTGCCGCGAAGCCAACATGGAGTAGTTCGACAGAGTTGGACCAAAAATTTTCCACGAGGCGAAAGATTGAACATTGTATAAAAGCTTGCCACTTCGAACGCTCGGACCTCGGACACATCAAGCAGGCCGGCAACATACCTGATTGCTATTTTTGGCAACCAACCGCCATGCTGTCGCTGTGCCAGATCTAGCAGAGGTAAAAGTGCACTTGCCTGACAACCAATAGGGTATTTGGCGATAATTCTTTCTTCCTCAAACTTATTTTCACGATTGAAGACGAATTCTTTGGGCTGAAATTGTGTCGATGCAAACATCCGTTTGCTCATCGATCTACCTCTCCAAACACAATATCCATGCTCGCAATACATGCTACTAGATCAGCGAGTTGATGACCTTTAGCCATAAAGTCCAAACCTTGGAGATGCGCGAATCCTGGTGCGCGGATTTTACATCGGTAGGGTCGATTAGTACCGTCAGCTACCAGGTAGACACCAAATTCTCCCTTCGGTGCCTCAACCGCCGTATATGTCTCTCCCGCAGGTACATGATAACCCTCGGTATAAAGTTTAAAGTGGTGTATCAACGCCTCCATTGACTGTTTCATTTGCGCTCGGCGAGGTGGAGAGATCTTGTGATTTTCAACCATAACTGCCCCGCTCGGGATTTCGTCAAGACATTGGGTGATAATGCGAAGACTTTGGCGCATCTCCTCGACACGAACCAGATATCGGTCATAACAATCACCGTTTTTTCCTATTGGAATATCAAA
This sequence comes from Alphaproteobacteria bacterium MarineAlpha9_Bin6, assembly GCA_002937585.1. Lineage (GTDB taxonomy): Bacteria > Pseudomonadota > Alphaproteobacteria > UBA7887 > UBA7887. The sequence continues at coordinate 7,477 of PTKE01000044.1, forward strand.
GTCCATATCTTCATACACGTCGTAGGGCTGAGTTTTGCGGAGGTCCCATGCGATGCCGGAGCCGCGAAGCATGACCCCAGTAAAACCCCAGTCAAGGGCCTGATCCGATGTGACTACACCTATGTCGACATTGCGTTGTTTCCAAATACGGTTATCGGTAAGTAATGTTTCTACGTCATCAATTAATGGAGGAAAACTCTCAACCCACATCCTGATATCATCGACCATCCCAGCAGGCATATCCTGATGAACACCACCAGGCCTAATATATGCTGCATGTAGACGAGCCCCCGAAACTCGCTCATAAAATTCCATGAGTTTTTCCCGTTCCTCAAACATCCAAAGGAACGGCGTCATCGCGCCAATATCTAGTGCATTCGCACTAATTTGCAGTAGATGGTTCAGAATTCTTGTGATTTCATGAAAAAGCACCCGGATATATTGTCCGCGCAGAGGAACCTTACACCCAACAAGCTTCTCGACCGCGAGACTGAAACAATGTTCCTGTCCCATGACTGAAACATAATCAAGCCGATCAAAATACGGTAATGCTTGGAGGTAGTTCTTATGCTCGATTAACTTCTCAGTGCCTCGGTGGAGTAGACCAATATGTGGGTCCGCCCGTTCGCACACCTCACCATCCATTTCTAAGACTAAACGCAATACTCCGTGTGCTGCCGGGTGTTGTGGACCAAAATTAAAATTAAAATTCTTAATCTCGGTAGCCGCCATTACGTATCGCCTTGCGTATCTTCAGTGTGCCCCGCTTTCTCATCTCCCGGAAGAATATAACGGGCACCCTCCCACGGACTCATAAAATCGAACCGCCGAAACTCCTGAGTTAATTTTACAGGCTCGTATACGACCCTTTTTTGCTCCTCATCGTATCGCATTTCTACATAACCAGTGAGCGGGAAATCCTTGCGGAGAGGATGACCATCAAAGCCGTAGTCAGTAAGCAGTCTTCTCAAATCTGGATGCTCAGAAAAATGAATACCGTACATATCCCAGGTCTCACGTTCATACCAATCAGCCGCGCTAAACACTTTAACCGCACTAGGGACTAAAGTGCTCTCATCAGCACTTGTCTTCACACGCACACGTCGGTTGTAGCGATAGCTTAATAGATGATAAACGATCTCAAAGCGGGATTCCCGATCTGGATAATCTACACCACACAAATCAGTAAGTTGCTTGAATTGACACTGGGCATCGTCTCTCAAAAACGTCAGAACTTTTATCAAAGACAAGACATCACAGACAACGAAAAGTTCTTCTTTATGCAGCCCGGACTCTGTCAAATGGCCTGCAAGCGCGGAAAATAAATAGTCCCTGAGTTCGGTTAGCGACTGTTCATCTATCTTGACGCTTGAATCCGTCACCTAACAATTGTGCCTGTGCGACGAATTTTTTTTTGGAGCTGAAGCACTCCGTATAGCAACGCTTCAGCTGTAGGCGGGCAACCCGGAACATAAATGTCAACTGGAATTATGCGGTCGCAGCCGCGAACAACCGAGTAGGAGTAATGATAATACCCACCGCCGTTGGCGCAGCTTCCCATAGAAATTACATAGCGCGGCTCTGCCATTTGATCATAAACTTTTCGAAGTGCAGGCGCCATTTTATTAGTCAAAGTACCAGCGACAATCATCACGTCCGACTGACGCGGGCTTGCTCTAAATACTGCCCCAAAACGATCCAAATCATACCTGCTTGCGCCGGTGTGCATCATTTCCACCGCACAGCAGGCCAACCCAAAAGTCATAGGCCATAGGGATCCAGTTCGAGCCCAGTTAATTAGTTTATCCGACTGTGTAACGAGAAACCCTTTCTCAGCTATATCCCCAGTAGAATGTTCGACCGCGGCAGGCCCACGTGGATCTGCAGATAATCCGGGTGTGCCACTGGCACTAGCTAATCCCATTCAAGGGCTCCTTTCTTCCATTCGTAGACGAATCCGATTGTGAGCAAGCCAAGAAATATTATCATTGATAAGAAACCAAACATTCCAATTCCTTTAAGCGACACTGCCCAGGGGAAAAGAAATGCAACTTCCAGCTCAAATATGATGAAAAGAATCGCCACCAAGTAAAACCTCACATCAAACTGATTTCGAGAATCGCTAAAAGGTTCGAAACCGCATTCATACGGAGAAAGTTTTTCTGGATCAGGAGACTGTCGCGCTACAAAATACGACCCTGCAACTAGCGCAATTGAAAAGCCGCTGGCGATTCCAAAAAATATTAGAATCGGCAAATATTCGGCCAACAACGGCTGCATTAAATCACCTTAAATATTTACGGCGGGTGCACCACAACAAACAGGCTACGCTGGACGAACCGAGACTATCGCCCATCGCGCTGCAATATATAGCTGCACCATGACAAAGGAAAGACATGAGAGTCGCCAAACTAGTTTGGCGGGAGTGACGAGACTTGAACTCGCGGCCTCCGGCGTGACAGGCCGGCGCTCTAACCAAACTGAGCTACACCCCCTGAAATTGCGACACTGCTTTACGCCACACCTCCAGAGCTGTCAATGTCACTAAATAAAAATAGCCAACTCGCATCATATCTAAAGTTGGTGGGCGATGACGGGTTTGAACCGCCGACCCCCTCGGTGTAAACGAGGTGCTCTCCCAGCTGAGCTAATCGCCCATTTTATCCCCCAGATGAAGTTAAACTAAAGTTAATGCTTAACCAATCACGGCAATAAAAATGCCGGCGGCCAAGATGTCCACCGGCATTTCAAACAAGTTAAAACTCTTGACTGCTAGTTCAGCGCCTCTTTAAGGGCTTTGCCTGCTTTGAACTTTGCTTGATTGGAAGCAGGAATTGTAATTGCCTCGCCAGTACGAGGGTTACGTCCTCTCGTCTGAGCACGTCTAGCAACGCTAAACGTACCAAAGCCTACCAACCGTACGTCGCCACCACTCCTTAGCACGCCGGTAATCGAGCCCAAGATTGAGTCAACCGCTTTGCTAGCATCGGATTTGGATAGTCCGGAAGTGCTCGCAACAGCACTAATCAGATCATTTTTATTCACAGTCGGCCCCCCTGTTGATGTCAATTCGTTTTAGTTACTCCGTCGCTCCCTTGCTGCCCCCACATCACAAAAAGAGTTTGACGCCCGCGGACCACAGACCGCGCCCATGTCTTAAAGGAAACCAATTTAAACGTCGGCAACCGAAGACGTCAACGCAAACATCTCTACAAATGAACAATGTTGGTAGTGTTTTGTCGCTAGAAGACCCAATATTCAACATATCGATGCCATTCAATGAGTGATAATGGGGCCCTGCCCCCCCTCTTGGGCCCTGTTTGGCACCGAATCAACCGCCTCCACCTCAACCCATTCGATTGGACTTAACGGCGAGCAAAGGGCCAATTCTAGGACCTCATCGACAGTTGAGACTGGAATCAATTCTAGTCCTTTTTTTACATTTTCCGGAATCTCGGAAAGGTCCTTTTCATTATCTTTGGGAATCAAAACTGTCTTGAGGCCTCCCCGCAAAGCGGCCAAAAGCTTCTCTTTCAGACCTCCAATTGGCAACACCCGACCCCGCAAAGTGACTTCTCCTGTCATCGCGAGCGAACTTTTAACAGGAATACCTGTGAGCACCGATACAATCGACGTTGTTATCGCTATTCCCGCTGACGGACCATCCTTAGGTGTCGCTCCCTCAGGCACATGGACATGGACGTCGCGTTTCCCAAACAGTGTTGGCTTGATCCCAAACTCCACAGCACGCGAGCGTACGTAAGCCCATGAAGCTTGAACCGATTCCTGCATCACCTCACCGAGTTTTCCGGTTGGAGTGATTTTACCCTTACCTGGCATGGTCACAGTTTCGATCAGTAGCAGATCTCCACCCGTGTCCGTATAAGCAAGGCCATTTGTGAGCCCAACGCTATCGCCGTGATCAATCTCCCCATGACGATAACGTCGTACCCCCGCATAACTCTCTACATTGCGTCGGGTAACGCGAACGGTCTTATATTTGCTGAGCAAAATATCCTTTACAGCTTTGCGGGTTAAATTTGCCAACTCACGCTCTAAACTCCGCACCCCAGCCTCGCGTGTATAATAACGAATCAGGTCACGCATAGATGGCTCGGTAATTGACCACTCCTTGTCTTTCAGGCCGTGACGTTCCATTAGTCTAGGGACCAAATGTCGCGTTGCAATTGCGACCTTTTCGTCCTCAGTGTATCCGGACAGGTGGATCACTTCCATGCGGTCAAGTAGTGGCGGTGGTATGCGTATGGTATTCGCCGTCGTGATAAACATAACCTCGCTTAAATCATAATCGACCTCTAAATAGTGATCGTTAAAAGCAATATTTTGCTCAGGATCTAGCACTTCAAGCAAAGCTGATGCGGGATCGCCACGAAAATCAGCCCCCATTTTATCGACTTCATCGAGCAAAAATAATGGGTTCGATGACTTAGCCTTACGAATACCTTGTAGTATTTTACCCGGTAGCGACCCAATGTAGGTGCGTCGATGGCCCCTTATCTCAGCCTCATCGCGCACCCCACCTAGACTCATACGTATGAAATTTCGACCCGTTGAATGCGCGATCGACTTGCCAAGAGAGGTTTTACCAACACCCGGCGGCCCAACGAGGCATAAAATCGGGCCTCGCATCTTTTTAGTCCTTAATTGAACAGCTATATATTCAACAATCCGTTCCTTTACCTTCTTGAGACCATAATGGTCTTCGTCTAGTATCCTTTGGGCAGCATCCAAATCCTTCTTTATACGGGTCCTCTTCTTCCACGGAATTGATAACATCCAATCAAGGTAATTGCGGACGACCGTTGCCTCCGCAGACATGGGGCTCATATTTTTCAGTTTTTTGACCTCAGCAACGGCTTTTTCCCGGGCTTCTTTGCTAAGCTTGGTTTGCGCGATTTTCTCTTCTAATTCAGTGTTTTCATCCCGACCCTCTTCGCCATCGCCAAGTTCTCGCTGAATAGCCTTTAACTGTTCATTCAAATAATATTCGCGCTGCGTCTTCTCCATTTGACGCTTAACGCGAGAACGAATTTTTTTCTCGACTTGCATCACACCGATCTCGCCTTCAATTAGCGAGTAAACCCGCTCAAGACGATCAGCCACTGTCTCCAGTTCCAATAGTTCTTGTTTATTAGCTACCTTGATCGCTAAATGCGAAGCTATCGTATCTACAAGTCTGCTGGGATCCTCGATTTGGTTTAGTGAAACCAGTACCTCTGGTGGTATTTTTTTATTGAGTTTAACGTAGTTCTCAAATTGCGAGATTACAGAGCGCACTAAAGCGTCAATTTCCTGTGTATCAGCATCTGGTTCGACAGTCGTTTCCGCGATCGCCTCGAAATAATCAACGGAGTCCGTAAAGGATTTTATTGTTGTCCTGTGACCACCTTCGACAAGCACCTTGACCGTGCCATCGGGTAACTTCAGTAATTGCAACACAGTACCGACAGTTCCTACCCGATATATGTCATCAGTGTTCGGATCATCCTGTCCAGCATTCTTTTGCGCCACCAGTAATATCTGCTTGTCGCTTTTCATTACTTCTTCAAGTGCCCGCACTGACTTTTCACGCCCAACAAAAAGCGGGACGATCATATGCGGGAACACGACTATATCGCGCAAAGGCAGGACCGGATAACGCGCTGGGTCTGTCATGTCACCTCACTCTGCTCAAAGAATTAATTAGGTTAATGGATGCCTGTTCAAATGGCACGGCAGCCTTTTTAAGACAATAGGCACACTGTCGGCGCACCAGGCGCTTATGTGTCAGCACAAATTTAAGTGGCGTTCGAAACCACATTTTCAAGAGTTGCCAACAAGGGCGTTAAGAGGCTGTCGACCCAACATCCTCCTGTCGGTCAACATAAATTTGAAGTGGCTGTGCTCGACCATCTATTACCTCCCGGTTAATTACCACTTCTTCTACGCCATCAAGGCCGGGCAAATCAAACATCGTATTGAGTAGAGCGTTTTCCAATATGGAACGAAGACCGCGAGCGCCGGTTTTACGCTGAACGGCCTTCCGTGCCACAGCTGCCAGTGCATCATCGGAAAATGAAAGCCGAGTATCCTCCATATCGAAAAGCCGTTCGTATTGTTTTACTAACGCATTCTTTGGCTTCACCAAAATCTCTATTAAGGATTCTTCGTCCAAGTCTTCAAGAGTAGCAACAACCGGCAAACGCCCAACAAATTCTGGAATTAATCCAAACTTAAGCAAATCCTCAGGTTCAACCTGACGCAGTATTTCCCCAGCACGCCGATCATCCGGTCCCTTTACGTCTGCGCCAAAACCTATTGAGGTCCCCTGTCCACGTTCATTAATAATCTTTTCTAAACCTGAAAATGCTCCGCCACAAACAAATAAGATGTCAGTGGTATCAACCTGCAAAAACTCTTGTTGCGGGTGCTTGCGGCCTCCTTGAGGCGGCACACTAGCAATAGTGCCTTCCATGATTTTGAGCAAAGCCTGTTGGACACCTTCACCCGATACATCACGAGTGATTGAAGGATTATCGGACTTGCGAGATATTTTATCGATCTCGTCTATGTACACGATACCTCGTTGAGCCCGCTCAACATTATAGTCCGAGGCCTGAAGGAGCTTGAGGATAATGTTCTCCACGTCCTCACCAACATAGCCCGCCTCAGTCAGGGTGGTCGCGTCCGCCATGGTAAAGGGTACATCTAAGATCCGCGCCAGCGTCTGAGCAAGAAGTGTCTTTCCACACCCAGTAGGACCAACGAGCAAAATATTAGATTTTGCCAATTCTACGTCGTTGCTCTTACCGCTGTGCGCAATACGCTTATAGTGGTTATGCACCGCAACTGAAAGCACACGTTTTGCGTGATCTTGGCCAATCACATAGTCATTTAACACTGTCCAGATCTCAGTGGGGGTCGGAACACCATCACCCGATTTGACCAAGCTATTCTTGTGCTCCTCCCGGATGATCTCCATACACAACTCAACGCACTCGTCGCAAATAAAGACCGTAGGACCAGCAATCAGCTTACGAACCTCGTGCTGACTTTTGCCACAAAAAGAACAGTAGAGAGTATTTTTGGACTCGCTGCCGCTTGATTTACTCATCTCGATTCCGCCCTGTTGGCTGGCAAGCTACGACTTAGCCGCAAAACTTAATCGGCCATGTTAGACAGCTTTATCAAAAAGGCTCAAGCACAGAATGCACATACAAAAATTTAATTTGTACTTCGCTTTCTCTATCTCAAACAAGGACAATAACTCCACTTCTACTCTGCATCCACAGATTTGGGTCGGCTAGTTACAACCTCATCAACTAGACCAAAGGCCTTGGCTTCCTCCGGGCTCAAAAATTTATCTCGATCCATTGCATCTTCGATCTTTGATAAGGACTGTTTTGTATGGAGGACATAGATGTCGTTGAGCCGTGAACGAAGCGCCAATATTTCCTTAGCATGGATTTCAACATCCGTTGCCTGACCCGAAAATCCCCCCGATGGCTGATGAATCATGATCCTAGCATTTGGAACGGAATAACGCTTCCCTTCAGCTCCAGCAGCAAGAAGCAGCGAACCCATCGATGCGGCCTGACCAATGCAAAGCGTCGATACGCGTGGACTTATGTATTGGATTGTATCGTAAACTGCGAGTCCTGATGAAATGACGCCACCTGGTGAATTGATATAGAAAGAAATATCTTTGGTTGGATTCTCTGCCTCAAGAAATAGAAACTGCGCAGTAATTATGGACGCAACGTGATCGTCTACCGGCCCCGTCAAAAAAACGATTCGCTCCTTGAGAAGGCGCGAGAATATATCATAGGCGCGTTCACCGCGGTTCGTTTGTTCAACCACCATGGGCACTAACCCGCTCATGTACGTTTCATTGCGATAGCCCATCAATTCCCTCAAACGTTAATCAATCTGATACGACTTTACTGGATGACTTCTCTTTGCTCCTAGTCCCTTTGACTGAACTGTCTTTCTTCGGTGAGCCTTTAGAATTTTTTCTAGAGCGTTTAGCATCCTCTTTGTTCCGAAACGACTGTCCATCTAATTCCGGAGCGTCGGGATTTCGATAGAGCTCCTCTAGCGTTACTTCAGCCTCAGATATATCCGACATCTCAATGATAAAGTCGATCACCTTGTCCTCAAATATAGGTGCATGAAGTCCGCTAATTGCCTCCGGGTCACTTTTAAAGTAGTCAAAAACCTCCTGGTCCTTACCTGGGTAACGGCGCGCTCGTTCCATGACTGCCTGAGTAAGCTCATCCTGCGGCACGGTAATATTGTTTTCTCGACCAATTTCGGAAAGCAAAAGCGCAAGCCGAACCCTACGCACCGCAATCCCCCTGTATTCAGCGCGTGCCTCTTCCTCAGTTTGCGACTCATCCTCCTCCCAATTGGTGCCCGTCTGTTTCATGTCCTGCTCGATTTGCAACCATATCCCCTCAAACTCTCGCTCGACCATGCCATTGGGCACCTCAAAGTCGTGAGTTTCGGCAAACGCGTCCAGCACATCCCGTTTTAGTCTGGTTCGCGATTGCGCGTTGTATCCGCGCTCAAGCTCACCTCGGGTCGCCTCCTTCAGCGCACTTAAGTCCTCGAGCCCAAGAGCCTTAGCAAGCTCATCGTCAATTTTTATTTCTTTTGGTTCAAGATGCTTCTTTACATCTACCTCGAACACAGCCTCCTTACCTTGCACCGACTGATCCGGATAACTCTCTGGCAAAGCTATGTTGACCGTATGGTGCTCTCCTGCCTTGGCACCAATTAATTTTTCGTCAAAGCCCGGGAGAAAATTATTAGCCCCAAGGCTGAAGCTAAAATCCTTCCCCCGCGCATTTTCTAGCGATTTCCCGTCCACAGCTCCATTGAAATCGATCACAAGCACCTCGCCTATTCTCGATTTACGCTTACGTTTGACCTCCGAGAATGCGCGGTTGCGCTCAGCCAACCTTTTTACCGCAGACTCGACCTCCTCATCCGTGGTGTCCACTTTCATGCGGGTGAATTTCAGTTTTTTCAAGTCAGGTGACTCGATATGTGGAAGCACTTCAACCCGCATCACGTATTCGAGGCCTTTGTCCTCCTCAAACAATTTGATCTCTATTTGTGGCTGAAGCGCCGGACGGACACCCTCATCCTTAAGTGCTTGCTGAGATGTTGCGCTGACAACGCTCTCAAGCACCTCTCCCATAACGGACTTAACGTAACGTTGACGCAAAATCGAAATCGGGACCTTACCAGGCCTAAATCCGTTTATACGTACTGTCCGTTGGAGTTCCTTTAAACGATCACTGATTCTGCTACTGACCTCAGCTACCGGCACGACAACCTGGTATTCGTGACTAAGCCCTTCAGCGTTTGTTTTAGTAAGCTGCATGATTGATTAAGCCTGCTTTAGCGCATCCAATGAAACCAAAACCAATGAGCTGTGTGTTACAAAGAAATTAAACTTGTATGTCTTGGATAGTATACCTTTGATCCTATTATTCTCTACATTACAATTAATTAGCCGGGGATTATGCAATCGATCGTGAAAATTATTCATCCGTTTACGTCCTGGAGTTCTAACATATGTGCCCCGCCTCGCAAGCTTCTTGCGGCTGGAAACGTAAGCTACTTATCGTGCGGATTAGCCGTCTTACCCGGTTGGAAAACAGGCTGACACTTCCATTATGGTTCCTCAATACGGAAGTTTGTCCTCCTATGTAAACTGACATAGCTTCTCTGATCAATGCGGGCGTGGCGGAACTGGTAGACGCGCTAGGTTTAGGTCCTAGTGGCCGTGAGGCCATGGGGGTTCGAGTCCCTCCGCCCGCACCATTATGGAAGGAAGGACATGCTCAGACCGAAACAAGCCCAATTTACGGTATAAGAAACGACACACTTAGCCATTAGTAGAGGTCAACCAAAAAAGCATAAATCCTACTGTTTCGACCGTTCAGTCGGGAAAGACGATTTAAATTAATTCGCCAAAATCTACAGGCGTGCATACGTTAAGACTGTCACGCGGAACACATGACCGTCGTTACACATTGCTGGAATAAGAACCGGAAATAGTAAGCACTACGCCGCTCGAGGCACATGTCCCGATGCAGAAAAACGGCGTAAACAAGCTCTGGCCGCCGCCTCCAAAATCGCTTCGGTGTCGAGACCATAATGCTTGTATAAATCGTTGATGTCGCCAGACTGTCCAAACGTCTCTACGCCCAAAGGATAGACTCGATGCCCATTAACCGCGCCTAGCCAGGATAATGTCGCTGGATGGCCGTCAATCACCGTGACCAAAGCGGCATCCGGCATCAGAATTTGAAGAATTTGCTCAATTTCAGCAAGAGCCTCTGGCCTTTCTCTCCGGCGTGCGCGCTTCGCATCTAGCCAATCAGCATGCAGCCGATCCGGAGACGTAATGGAAAGCAAACCAAGGCCCGGTACGTCCTCACTAAGCTCTTCGTATGCGGCCTGCGCTTCGGGGGCGACCGCCCCGCAATAAACGATTGCCAACTCGGCCCCTGGTTCCGGGACTTTGTTCCAATATGCCCCGGATATGATCTGCTTTGAAAGATCGGTACCCATGTCACGTGACAGCTGATCAATTGGCCTTGTCGACAACCGAAGATACACAGACCCTCCCTTAGGCAATTGCATGTACTCGAAGCTCCACCGCATAATGATTGCCAATTCATCGATATACGCTGGTTCAAAATAGGTCAGTCCCGGCTGGCCAATCCCAATCAAGGGTGTGCTCACTGACTGATGCGCACCTCCCTCAGGGGCCAATGTGATACCTGAGGGAGTTGCAACCAGCATGAAACGTGAGTCCTGATAGCAGGCATAGTTCAATGCATCGAGACCACGTGCCACGAACGGGTCGTAAAGGGTCCCTATAGGCAATAGGCGGGCACCAAACCACTCGTTTGATAGACCCAATGCGGCCAGCATCAAAAACAAATTATTCTCGGCTATACCGAGCTCTATATGCTGGCCGGTCGGCGACATCACCCATCTTTGAGCAGAAACCACATCTTCATTACGAAAAACGTCAGGCCGATCACTGCGATCAAAAATCTGACGCCGGTTTACCCATGGCCCCAAATTTGTCGAAACAGTGACGTCAGGTGATGTAGTAACAATGCGTTTTGCTAATGCACTATCACCTCGACCAAGTTCGTTTAGCAAACGGCCAAATGCCTCCTGAGTCGAACTTCTTTCGAAAACCGGACATTTCAGCTCTGCCGGCACATCAACCATAGGCGACGCAAACCGTCTCTTTACAGCGGCGGAGAATGGTACATTTTTAATAAATTTCTGTAGTTTTGTAACTGGGGTCTTAAGACCAGAGAAATGCTCCCACTCCTCTCCGTCAGCAATACTGTTGGCGGCTTTAAAGTTCTTCATTTGATCAAGGTTCATTAAACCGGCATGGTTATCTTTATGACCCGCCAATGGAAGACCATATCCCTTGATTGTGTACGCTATAATGCACGCAGGGACATCACTTTCAGCCGCTCGATCATAGGCTTCAAGCACGGTTCCCATGTCGTGTCCCCCAAGGTTAGTCATCAACGATTGAAGCCCGTCGTCATCATAATCATCCAGCAATGAACGAATGCCACTCGTATCCCGAAGGTCTGCCATAAGGCGTTCACGCCAAGCCGCTCCGCCCTTAAAGGTGAGCGCCGAGTAGAGCTGGTTGGGACAAGAATCAATCCAGTCGATAAGGGCACCACCACCGGGGCAAGCTGCGGCCGACTGCAGAAGTTGGCCATATTTGATCGTTTGGACACTCCAATCCATCGACCTAAATAAGCCATCTAACCTGTGAAACACGCGATCAGTGACCACACTGTCAAGGCTTTGACGATTGTAATCGATTATCCACCAAACATTGCGAACGTCGTGCTTCCAGCCTTCGAATAAGGCTTCGAAAACATTGCCTTCATCGAGCTCTGCGTCACCAAAAAGAGCTATCATACGCCCTTCATCGCGTTCCCCATCACCAAAACCATGAAGCCGAACATAATCCTGAGCTAACGAAGCAAAAAGTGTCAGAGCACCTCCCAGTCCAACCGAACCAGTCGAGATATCCACGTCGGCCGCGTCTTTGGTGCGAGATGGATATGATTGAGCCCCGCCAAAGCCACGGAAAAGGGCCATATTTTCCTTTTCCTGACGACCCAACAAATACTGAATTGCGTGAAATACAGGGCTCGCATGTGGCTTGACCGCAACCCGGTCCAGCGGCCTGAGAACATGAAAATACAATGCCGTCATTAAGGTCACAACGGAAGCACAAGACGCCTGATGTCCACCAACTTTCAGCCCATCACGTTCAGGACGGGAATGATTTGCCTCGTGGATCATCCACGACGACAGCCACATGACCTTCCGCTCGAGTTCTCTAAGAATGGTAAGATCGTGTTTATCGATTCGTAATCCGGTTTTTGAAACGCGTTTGCTAACGTCTTCCGAAATGGCACCCGACTCGGTCATTTTCATGGCTTATACTTTTTAAGGAACCCCACAGGTGGGAACATCCATACGTTGTGCTCTCTCTAAAAAGATAACAAATCTGAGTGCATGAGATATTGCGAAAATGCCATAATGAACCCACATTTACGCTATGAAATGACAAAATATCTCGTAAAGCATCCCTAAAATGTCTTTAATCGAACTTGATGATATTGATCGCCGCATCCTAACGGCGCTCCAAAATAATGCGCGAATCTCCAACGTTGAGCTCGCCCGTATGGTTGGACTTTCCCCATCCCCATGCCTAAGAAGAGTTAAGACATTAGAAGATTGCGGTGTGATCCAGCGTTACGTCTCGTTACTTGACCAAGGCGCAGTTGGATTTCCTGTGAGTGTATTCGTCAACGTCACTTTAGAACGCCAGGTTGAATCTGCACTGGAGCAGTTTGAGGCCGCAATCGGGCAAAGACCTGAAGTACTAGAATGCTATTTAATGACGGGGGATGCAGATTACCTACTGCGCGTCGTCACACGCGACCTCGCCAGCTACGAGCGTTTCTTGGTCGATCATCTAGCCCGAATTCCGGGAGTTAGTAGCATCAAATCAAGCTTCGCGCTTAAACAAGTATCTTATCGTACTGCCTTGCCACTAAAATAAGTCAAACTAGATTAGTTTAAGCAGATTGCCCCAGCTAGCACCGCTTAGCTGATAATTCGCGTGCGTTGCCGATCGTGTAGCTCCTGGGCCTCTTCACCGAGCAAGGCCAATAATATTTGGTCCTGTTCCAAAAAGGCCGTATTGGGTGACTGAAAGTAACGATTCACGGATTCCTTGACCATTTGCTGGGCCACACGTGGCTTCGCCTGAATTTCAGACGCCAGGTTCAGTGCCGCGCCCATGGGGTCATCATCGACCTCCTCACACAAACCCCATTCAAAAGCCAGCTTGGAACTTATTTTACGACTAAGTGCACCGATCAATTTCGCGCGCGCTGGGCCAACTAAATCCCCGATCCGAGGCAGGCTGTTCCAACTGTATGTTAGGCCTAGCTCAACCTCAGGCGCATAAAAATATGCGCTTGGTCCCATAATTCTAAAATCACAGGCGACCGCCAGCGAGGTACCACCCCCTATAGCCGGCCCATTAACTACGGCAATAGTCAACGCTCGTAAACGCTCCCACGCGTCACACATTTCTGCGCCAAGACGAACGAGCCGACGCGCCTTTTCAAAAGGCATTTTTTTTATGGAACCTACCTCGGTTATGTCATTACCGGCACAAAACACAGGGCCCCTACCCGTAAGGAGTGCGCACGCTAAACCACTTCTTGCGTCGAGTTCCTCCGCCACTGCTCGTAGCTCATTCTTCATTAAGTTTGACATAGCATTGCGTTTCTCAGGTCGGTTCAGCACAACGGTTACAATTTCGCCGTCTTCGACCAACTCCAACGTTTGGTAACTCATTGTGTTCCCCTACAAGCTCTT
>PTKE01000045.1 GCA_002937585.1 Alphaproteobacteria bacterium MarineAlpha9_Bin6
AGCAGGCATGTATTGGTGTTTAACTTGTAGTTCCAAGTAACGAAGATGGGCATGCGATAAGCACAAAGTGCATAAGACGTTTCACTCTATTTCGATTTTTTCACTAAATTTTCAATCCCATCTGAGATCCATTTTTGCACCGGTGCTGCAAACAAGCGCACACCAATTTCTCGATAGTGACTGATGTTATTGTCCGTCACCAACGTGCCCGCACTTTTCCCGGCTGTTACTATTTTGGCTAATGCGTTATCAATTGTGTCGAGAACCGTTTGGTCGGTGTTTCGACCGATGTAGCCCATTGAAGCGGCAAGGTCACTTGGCGCGACGAAAAATACGTCGATGTGATCAACATCGAGGATCTCGTCTAAATTATTTATTGCGACGATATCTTCAATGAGAACGATTAATAGAGTTTCGTCGTTGGCTTTCAGGAAGTAATCCTGGACGCCATATGACTGTCGACTTGGAAACATGCCGCGTTCTCCGATCGGGGAGAACTTGGCCGCTTTTACGACACTCGTAGCTTCCTCCGCAGTGTTGACGTGAGGTACGCAGACTCCCTGAGAGCCCCTATCTAAGGTACGGTATATAACTCCGGCTTGGTTTTGATGCACCCGAGTAACTGACGTTTTCCCCCAAATGTCGCATGCGCGTGTCAAATTCGTGACTTCGTCGAAGCCGATACCACCATGCTCCCCTTCCAGCCATATTCCGTCATGGCTACCTGGTCCGTACTGGTCGATTTCATCGGCACTGTCTAGGCCCATCAGGACAATCGAGCTATCACCGGCAAGTAGCTTCTTTTTAATAAGGTTTTCCCGTAGTTCGGCCATCGATTTTTCTCCTCTTGCGTTTCTTGCGCTGGCTATGGAGTTCGATCCTGACTTGAGTTCACGTAGCGTACGCGTTTCCTGGACACCATATTGGTACAAGTCGTGCTCGCAATTTTTAATCTTGGGCGTCTAGTTCGAGTCTGGGACAGCCCGGCGTTAATGCCACTAAGAGATAAAAGTTGCAGTTCCAATCCGACGGTCTCCTGGGGCTGGCGTTGGGTTTCTGACCCTGTTATGTAAGTGGCCCTAATAAATGACAATTGACTCTCGATTAAGAGGTGCACAATGGCGGAGCAGGATCACTCGAGCGACTATAGCCTGGTCTACGTGACGGTTGGCACGATCATTTTTATGATTGTGGTGGGCTACATTATTACGACGGCATTGAACGCCTAGTTGCGGCGCGTTGATTTGGCCCTGCGACTATCCATGTGCATCGTTAGAGCTAACCGGAATCGGTCCTGTATTTTTTGATAAATACCGGGTCAGGGTCAATGCCAAGTCCTGGACTATCCGGTACGCGGATGAAACCGTTGACGGGATCGAGAGTATTTCCATACATGTTTGCTTCAAGGTCAACGTAAAATCGTTCAATCGACTCGATATCGCGTGACGATGCGATAAAATGTAGAGTTGCAAGAAACCCGGGGCCGAAATATGGAGAATGAGGTTGAACCCGTACGTTGGCAACTTCAGCTAAAGTGGCAACTTTACGCATTTCGGTTAAGCCACCAACTTTAGTCACGCTGGCTTGGGCATAGTCCACTGCGCCATCTTTAAACATCTGGTCGAACTGCCAAGCGGTACACGCGTTTTCTCCTGCCGCAATGGGGATACCTGATTCTGCTCGCAGTTGGGCTAATGCCTCGAAGTTTTCGGGAGGCCAAAGCGGCTCTTCTAGCCAATGAAGGTTGTATGGCGCCAAAGCTTCAACCATCGTGCGGGCTTGATGCGGGCTCCAGCTACAATTCACATCGAGCATAATTGGAAGTTGGTCGCCTCCTGCGGCCCGTGTTGCAGCTACTGGTTCTATTGTATTTTCATGAAGTTTTATGAAGCGATACCCTCGCCCGAGTGCTTCTTCGGTGAGGCGTGCACACACGTCGGGGTCTTGATATTTTAACAGGCTCGCGTAAGCGGGAATTTCATTTCTGTGAGCACCACCCAGCATCTTATAGAGAGGCAGCCCTGCTGCTTTGCCGGCGATATCCCAGAGCGCAATGTCGAGCCCGCTTAGTGCGAAGGTAGTAACACCGTACCGGCCAAATATGTGGGTCTTAAGAGCCAAATCATCCATCAAAGATTCAATCTGGGTCGCGTCACGACCAAGTGCCAATGGCGCAATTAAAGTATCGATCGCCGTTTTGGTAGTTTGAATTGCATTAAAACCGAACGCTTCCCCGTATCCGGTAATGCCAGCATCCGTATCGACTCGGACCAGAAGGTGCCCCAGCTCGGTCCAATTCTTGCCGACGATAAAATCCGCCAATGGCCCGCCGTGGGTGAAGGGTATCGGGACTGGGATCGCTTCAATATTTGTTATTTTCACGGCATAGGTTCCGTTGGTTGGGGCGTCTGAACCAGCGTTTTACTAAGTTTTTCAGGAACTGCCAGACTCAGCTATTTGGAGTCCTCCAACTGCCTGTTCAGTTGGTGTCATTTCTACGGTAGTGATGTTGACTCTCTGCGGGGCATCAAGAGCGTGCATAGCTGTGGCAGCAATGTCCTCAGGTTCCAGCAGGGTGAAGCCACTAGTCAGTTCGCGCCCCTGATTTACTCCAAAAGCATGCTCGAAAAATTCTGTGCGTACACGACCAGGACAAATTTCTGTGACCCGAACGCCGCTTCCAACCAGCTCAATTCGAAGATTTTGGCAAAGCATGTGTATTGCCCCCTTGGTGGCACCATACACCGAGGCTTTAATTGGGTGCAGTCCGCCAACGGATCCAATCATTATAATGTGACCGCGGCGGCGCGCTACCAAGCCAGGGGAAATTGCTCTGACAAGGTGCAGCACGGAGGTAACATTTGTTTGGATCATATCGTACACGGCATTTATGTCGGCTTGGTGAAGGGGACCTTCACTGCGTCCGTGTCCCGCGTTATTAATCAGAATGTCGACGTCGAGTCCGTCTGAGGCGCGGTCAATTGCGGATTTGTCGCGGAGGTCTAGTACCAGTGGGATACATCCAGTCTCACTGGCTAACGCTTCAAGGCGATCGCGGCGACGGGCAAGTGCATAAGTTTCTATCCCCCGTTCTGTAAGCGCCCGCACTAACGCTGCACCTATGCCGCTGGATGCGCCGGTTACTAAGGCTGACCGGTAGTCTGACAAAGACATAATCTGTGTTTCCCTGGTACTTTTCGAATGCAAAAATTCTAGATTAAATTGCAACCATCATAAAAAACGCCTGTGCCTGAGTTAGGTAACTGCACCGCATGAGATGTAAAAGCTAAGGCCTTTGGCTATTGGAAATTCCTCATAAGTTTCTACGATTCCCTCAATTGGAATTTCCACAATCTGGATAAGAATATTTGGCTACTGACTTCCTAATTCTGTGCGCGTACGTGCTGCTCCTCGAATTTGGCTCAAGGTTGCGCGTGTAGTTATTTGTTCCGGATCAACAATAAGTTCGATCACTGCGGCTTTACCCGACGCCTGTGCTCGTTTCAGAGCGGGTGCGAACTCTTCCGTCCGTTCAACGCGTTCTCCGTGAGCGCCATAGGCGTGAGCGAGGGCTGTAAAATCGGGATTGGTCAGATCTGTGGCGATTACGCGATCGGGGTATTCCCGCTCTTGATTCATTCGAATGGTGCCGTACATACTGTTGTTAAAAACTAGAATGATTGGCGCCGCACCGTGTTGAAGTGCGGTGGCTAACTCTTGGCCGGTCATTAGAAAACCGCCGTCCCCTACAAAGCTAACCACAGACTGATCAGGGCACGCAATTTGTGCGGCTACTCCGGCAGGTACGCCATAGCCCATCGCTCCCGCCGTCGGACCAAGCTCTGTACGTGATTTCCGGAAGCGCCAAAAGCGGTGCACCCAACCGCTAAAGTTGCCAGCGTCAACTGTAACAATAGTATCTTGGGCTAGAGCTTCCTGTAGATGCTTTACAACGAAAGCTAGGTCGAGTTCTCCGCCTAGATCATCCGGATCTTGTGTTTTTAAATAATCTTTACGCGCGGCCTTTGCCCAGGTAACCCAAATGTTTCCATCGACTGGATCGAGTTCGCTTACCTGCTGTGCAAAGGAAGACATGCCAGATAGGATTGCAATGTCGGGCTGAAACACTTTTCCAAGTTCGTGGGCATCCGCATAGACATGAACTAAGCGCTGCTTCGGTACCGGCGGCATGATAGTGGTGTAGCCTTTGGTAGTCATTTCGCCAAGCCGCGCGCCTACCACTAACAAGAAGTCCGAATCTTTGACTCGTTGTACAAGGGCCGGATCGACGCCGGAGCTTAGATCACCGATGTAGAAATCATTCTGATTGTCAAATAGGTCTTGGCGCCGGAACGACACTGCTGTTGGGAGGCAATTATCTGATGCGAACTTTGCGATATTGGCGCAGGCTTCTGGATCCCAGCCGCCTCCACCAAGGATCATCATAGGGCGAGCTGCTTTTGCTAATGCTTCAAGCACTTCAGTGAGTTGTTCCAGTGCGGCGTGCGGTTGAACCGCCTGCACCGGCTTACCATCGACCACTGTGCATTCCTCAACCAGCATATCTTCTGGCAGAGCGACGACAACCGGTCCAGGACGTCCGGATATTGCAGTAGTAAGCGCGTTGTGGATTATTTCAGGAATTCTGTAAGGATCATCGATCTGGACCGCCATCTTTGCCATTGGCGGTGCAAACATGCGGCCGTAATCGATTTCCTGAAACGCTTCACGGCCCAACAATTTTCGTGCGACTTGACCGACAAGTAACATCATTGGAGTTGAGTCTTGCATGGCAGTGTGAACAGCAATTGAAGCGTTACAGGCTCCGGGCCCGCGTGTGACGAAACAAATCCCTGGCCGTCCTGTGACTTTTCCGTATGCCTCGGCCATAAAAGCCGCACCGCCCTCTTGCCTGCAGGTGATTACGCGCGCACGGTTGCGTGCACCGTAAAGTGCATCCAGCGCCGCCAGATAACTTTCCCCTGGAACCGCAAATACTGTATCGACATCGTTCAACAAAAGCTGGTCGACTAGAATTTGACCGCCTGTACGTGGCGTCCCCTTTTTGCTCAATACAACCTCCTCGACAATTGGGGTGAGCCTAAACTAAAACTGGATCAGATCCCAATTTCGCTCAGCGGAAGACTAGGTTTCGTTTATCGGTTTGGCTAAAAACGATCTACGGCCACACTTTTTATCAGTGCAAAAACTGATGTTCCGATGGCGAGGTTAAGATTTTGATGTGCAAGCGTTGTTATCCGAGCATCAATCGTAAGTTGTGTTGCAAGTCGAATTTTAACGTCTACGGTACTAGTGTCGATTTTCTCAATACTTTCGATCACGCCAGGCAGTACATTGAGAACGCTTATATCTTGAGGTTTGCTGAGCGCAATTGAGATGTTGCGTGCATTCAAACGTAATCGAAGTGGCGAGCCCGGAGGAAGTTTCAATCCCGGAACGCGTATTAACCCGGCCTGTGTTTCCAGACTGGTAAGTCCGAAAGTCGTATCATGGCTGATAACAGTACCCGAGACGATGGTTGAGGGATTGTTTTGTCCAAGCAGCAATCGTGCTTCAGCATGGTTTGCAACCGTTTCTGCAGGTCCAACCAAAACGGTACGGCCTTTGTCGATTAAGGCGATCTGGTCGGAGAGCCGAAGCACATCGTCAATATCATGACTTACGTAGACAATAGGTAGTCGCACCTGTTGGCGTATCTGCTCGATGAAGGGGAGAATTTCATCTTTGCGAGCCATGTCGAGGCCGGCTAGTGGCTCGTCCATTAAGAGTGCACGTGGATTTGCCAATAGGGCTCTTCCCACTGCGACACGCTTTTTTTCACCACCCGATAAAGAACTCGGTCTGCGTGACAGAAGATGCTTAAGACCGAGTAGTTCCACCATCTCATCGAAATCCAGGTATCGATCCGCTGTCGGTGTCAAATTTTGTCCGTAGCATAAGTTTCCTTTAACCGTTAAATGCGGAAATAAGAGATTGTCTTGAAAGATGTATCCAACCCCACGCTTGTTAGGAGGCTGATCAATGGCGTGAGCCGAATCAAACAAGACATCATTGTCGATTGCTATCCGCCCATCGCGTGGCTTAACCAATCCAGCAATCATGTTGATGATAGTCGTTTTTCCCGCGCCCGAGCGGCCAAATAGGGCTGTGAGAGTTCCGGCTTCCGTCATGAATGTGGCATCGATTTCAAATTGGTCAATCGCCCCTTTGATTTTTACCTCAAGCATCACTCAGCCTCCGAGCCTAGTGCGAATGCGCCGAGCTAAAAATTCGGAGATGAAAAGTGAAAGCAAAGCAAGTACGACTGCAATTACGGTTAGGCGCATTGCCATGGCATCTCCACCTGGCACTTGCGTGAAGGTATAAAGCGCTAATGGTAATGTGCGGGTTTCACCTGGGATGTTCGATACGAAGGTGATGGTTGCTCCAAATTCTCCTAGACTCCGAGCAAAACCTAAAACTACTCCGGTGAGGATGCCTGGGGATATCAACGGCAGGGTGATGGTTAAGAAAACTCGGATAGGTCCTGCTCGCAGGGTTCTTGCTGCTTTTTCCAAGCCTTGGTCAACTGTTTCCAACGATAAACGAATAGCACGTACCATCAATGGAAAGCCCATTACGGCCGATGCGATAGCGGCACCTTCCCACTTAAACGCAACGCTAACTCCTAGGGCCTCGTATAGCCATTCCCCGATGAGGCCTTTTCGCCCAAGCATTACCAGCAATATATAACCGATCACGACTGGTGGTAAAACCAGCGGCAAATGGATGAGACCGTCGACCAAAGTTTTTCCAAAAAAATTGCGACGTGCTAGGAGCCAGGCAAAAAACAAGGCGAACGGTAGGCTGAACCATACGCTCCAGAACGCTACCCGCAGGCTTAATTCAATGGCGAGCCATTCGTCTGTGCTAAGCGGGAACATTATTTACTGTGGGGTAAATCCATGAACTTTAAAAATGTTCATTGCTTCTGCACCCGTGAGAAAATCGTAAAAGGATACAACAGCCGAACGATCCTGGTCCGATACAATTCCAAAGCTGTAAATGATGGG
This sequence comes from Alphaproteobacteria bacterium MarineAlpha9_Bin6, assembly GCA_002937585.1. GTDB lineage: Bacteria > Pseudomonadota > Alphaproteobacteria > UBA7887 > UBA7887. Next base: position 7,074 of record PTKE01000045.1, read on the forward strand.
GGGATGGGATTCATTGGGGAAATGGTCGACTATCCGTACTTTCTTACTTGCCGTGACATCGGTTTCGTAAACGATGCCAAGCCTTGTTTCACCACGTTCGACCAATGCCAAGGTATTTCGCACATCGCTGCCTGGTGCCAGCTTGTCTGCGACCATCGGCCAGACGCCAAGGGATTTTAATGCCGCTGCAGAATATAGCCCGGCGGGAACGGAATCGGGATCCGCAATAGCCAGGCGGCTGTCGCCGAGCGCCTTGGCGAGGGGGAAATTGGTTTTGATTTCAAGATCAATTGCGCTGTCGACCGGTGTGACTAAGACGAGGCTGTTGCCCAGTGCGTCTTGTCGACTGGTTGGTTCAATGAGATCATTTTCGATCAGCATATCCATCCAGTCGAGGGAGGCTGAGATGAATATATCGGCGGGAGCTCCGTTTTCAATTTGTCGAGCAAGGGCTGAACTACTTGCAAATAAATTGATGATCTTGTCGTTGGATTTGGCTTGATAGGACTCAGTGATAGCTGTCACTGCGTCGCTCAGGCTTGCAGCTGCGAGCAGCCAAACATCCTCAGCGGTTGTCTGTCTTGGCACCGTAAACAGCAGCGCACCGCTTACGATTGCGAACAAAAGAAAGGCACGCACTTAAACCAATTCCCGTTGGCTAGGTGCGCGCCTAAATAGTTTAGATTGTCTACGCACTCAAACCCACTCGACAGGTATGGATAAAGGGGCACCCCGTCATATACCATGGTATACGACGGGGTGTTATATATAATGGAATATAACGCTATATGTCAACAGCCTAACCGTACAATTTTGGTGTTAGGTTTGTTCAGTTTGCGTCTGGTGGATGGTCGGCCAATAGTTGAGCAAATGATTTCATATGTGTGCTAACAGCGGCGGTGGCTGTCTTTTCCATTGTTTGATATTTCGCGAGTACAGTTGCCCCGAATTCGGTCACTTTTGCGCCACCGCCTCCCTTGCCGCCTGGCGAAGCGTCAACCAGTGGTTTCCGAAAGCACCGGTTCATGGTGTCGACAAGCAGCCAAGCGCGACGGTACGACATATTCATACGACGGGCGGCCGCCGAGATTGATCCCGTCTCTCGGATGGCTTTTAGAAGCGCGACTTTCCCCGGTCCGACCGCTATTTCTGGGCCAAAAAGGAGGCGCAGTCTAAGTTTCCTAACGTCAGCCATTTTCTTATCTGATAACCCGACATTGGGTAGTGTGTTGTTTAGTACCATATGCCGTTTCAGTGAGTTTAATCGACATCGAAAATTTTATGAATAACTCTGTCTCCGGGACGGATCCCTGACTGACGAGTAACCCCCGCATTAAATTCAATAACCACCATAGTCGGAGCCCCCGCTGGTATCGTTTTGAGAGACAAGGGGGTGGTATTCTCAACAATTCGGTGGATCGTACCGTGCTTATTAACAAAAAGCATATCTAAAGGGATGAAAGTGTTTTTCATCCACATAGCGAGGCGCGTTTCCTTGCCAAAATTGAACAACATTCCGGTATTTCGCGGTAGCTCCCGACGGAACATTAGGCCACGTTGACGTTGCGTATGGGTGTTCGCGATTTCTACGACAAAATGATGCTGGCCAGCAGCGGACTCTATCCAAATCTCAGAATTCTCATATGCAATATCTTCGGCATGGACTTGTCCGAGACTACATGTGCCGATTACCAGCCAGGAAAAACAAAAGGCCCAGTTGGTACAACAACTTTTCCAGTTCATGTTAGTCCTGTTTCGCCTCACGTCGTATAAACAGGCTCTGTTGCATGACCGTTACAATATTAAGGGTGTTATTGCGTGGGCGAAGGTACGGCAGTGGGACGATCAACATAGCAGTTTCTGAATTTTCTAGCGAAAAAGGTGTTTGTACCATGCCTGTTGGTTAGCGTCTGGAAGCTAAATCGAGGCGTGCTAGCCCGTGTTTAAGATCACTAATCAAATCGTCCGGATCTTCGAGCCCAGCATGAATTCGAAGTGCTGGCCCGGGCGGATCCCAAGTTGTTGCTGTGCGCTGCTTTCCAGGATAAGTAGGGATAATCAGACTTTCATAACCACCCCAGCTATATCCCATTTTAAATAATTTCATGCCGTCCAACATTGCGGCTAGTGCGGCCTTTGTAGCTTTTTTCAAAACCACGCCAAACAGACCACTAGCACCTTGGAAGTCCCGTAGCCAGAGAGAGTGGCCCGGGTCATCTGGGATCCCCGGGTGAAGCACGCGCGCAACTTGGTTTTGTGCCTTTAACCATTTGGCGATCGTCAATCCGGTTTCCATGTGGCGATCAAGTCGAACTCGCAAAGTGCGTAGGCCGCGTTGGCCGAGGTAGATATCGTCGGGTCCTGGTGGTGCACCGAAGTCTAGTGCCGCGCGCTGAACGCTTTCAAATGCTGATTCTGTGGTTGTTATGACACCGAGCATCGCATCGGAATGGCCCACGATATATTTGGTTGCTGCCTGGATTACTACGTCAACACCGTGATCGAATGGTCGGAAGAAGAGGGATGTGGCCCAAGTATTGTCCATCAAAACGGTACAGCCCTGAGCGTGTCCTGTGTCCGTAATAGCACTGATATCTTGGATCTCAAAAGTTTGCGAACCTGGTGATTCGGTAAATATAATTCGGGTCTCGGGACGAATAAGTTCGCCAATCTCGGTACCGATTAGAGGGTCGTAGTAGGTTGTTATGATGCCGAACCGAGAAAGTAAACCGTCGCAGAGTGCGCGGGTTGGGGCATAGGCTGAATCGACCATCAAAAGATGATCTCCAGATTTAAGGAACGCCATTAGCGCAACCAAAGTTGCACATTTCCCCGATGCGAAAGCGATTGCTCGATGACCGCCGTCAAGCTCGGCAACCGCATTTTGAAAGGCAAATGTGGTAGGTGTTCCAAAGCGTCCATAGTACGTAGTGTCTCTGTCCAGCCGATGGCTTTGAGAGGCTTCTAAAGCGGCAACCGTGGGAAATAGGATAGTAGAGGCGTGATAGACAGGAGGGTTTACGACCCCGTGATTGGCTTCCGGATCGCGTCCGGCGGTAACGATTAGCGTGTCTTGCTTCATGACAGTATATTTATATTTTGATTGATGTTACCTGGGTTCATTTTAGCAATTTTCCTATGTCATCCCCGACCAATGCCTTCTAGGGTGTGGTTGAGGTAATTATAGCTCGCATGGTACCGTCATTTCCGAGAACGTGATCCTTTGACGCAAACGGACAATACCATGGCCGGCAAAAAAATATCGCTCACCACGAAAATCCTGATTGCGATGATTGCCGGCGCCTTTCTTGGTATTTTGCTGAATTTGTTTGGTGCAGAATCGGGCGCCGTGCAAAGTTTTCTGGTTGATGGTGTGCTGCGTGTGGTCGGCGCGATCTTCATTGCTTCACTCAAAATGATGGTAGTTCCTTTGGTGTTGGTGTCACTCGTATGTGGTGTCACGAACATGGGAAATGTCGCCACTTTGGGGAGAACTGGCGCCAAGGCGCTCGGCTTTTACATTGCAACCACTGCATTAGCTATCACCATCGCGCTGCTCGTAGCGAGTGCTGTATCACCAGGTGCAGGATTTGCAATTACTGACGCGGCAATTGATTTTAAAGCCCAAGAGGCGCCCCCTCTCAGTCAGGTCTTGATCGATTTAGTGCCAAGCAATCCTGTTGCCGCGTTAGCTGATGGTGAGATGCTTCAGATTATAGTGTTTGCACTGTTGCTAGGGGTTGCAATTACGGTTGCCGGGGATAGAGGCCGCCACGTGCTTAACGTATTCACAGACCTAAATTCGGTGATCATGCAGATGGTATGGATCATAGTGCGGCTTGCACCTGCCGGCGTCTTTTGCCTGATCGCACGAACATTTTCGACGGAAGGCATGGAAGCTTTTGTCCCTTTAGCAAAATATTTTTTGTGCGTGGTTGCTGCCCTTGCGGTCCACGCGATCGTCACTTATAGCTTTTTATTAAAACTATTTGGCGGGCTCAGTCCAATAATCTTTTTTCTCAAGATGCGGGCTGCACAATTATTCGCTTTTTCCACTGCGAGCAGTAACGCAACGATCCCGGTAACCCTGGAGTCCGTACAAAACCGTCTCGGGGTAGATAATAGTGTGGCTTCTTTTACCGTGCCCTTTGGTGCCACCATAAACATGGACGGAACCGCGATTATGCAAGGCGTGGCTACCGTGTTTATTGCACAGGTTTATGGCGTCGACTTAAGTCTTGGGGATTTTCTTGCAGTAATTATGACGGCTACTTTGGCATCTATCGGTACTGCTGGTGTGCCGGGGGTTGGACTGATCATGTTAGCAATGGTGTTGCAGCAGGTAGGTCTTCCGGTGGAAGGTATTGCCCTTATCATTGGTGTTGATCGATTGCTCGATATGATGCGTACGGCAGTTAATATTACCGGTGATGCCGCGGTGACCTGTGTCATTGCAAAGAGCGAGGGATGTCTTGATGCCAAACGTTACGCTGATCCATCAGCAGGATTGGCGCCGCTTGAAAAACCGTTGACTCCAAACCGCTGAAGCGTCGTCTATATGTTTATCCAGCCAACTCGTCGAAATCAGGAGCTGGTCACGGGCCGATTTTTTTTAATCACTTTCCGATAGGTGTATCTATGCGCCCTCCCCATTCGCTCCATGAGCCATCATAGACGGCGACGTCGGTACGCCCGATTAGATGTAGAGCAAGTGCAAGATTGCAGGCAGTGATGCCCGAACCACACGAGGTGATCACCCTTTTCTCTTCTCCAACTCCCGATTTCGAGAAGACCTCCGTCAATTGATCGACAGATTTCATTAAGTGGGTCTTGGGATCATAAAGATCGAGGAAAGGGAGATTTAAACTTTTTGGAATATGGCCGCTCCGCAGTCCTGGTCTGGGTTCGGGTTCTTTTCCTGTAAAGCGTCCTTGGGTGCGTGCATCCAGAACCTGTTCTGCACCGTTTTCTATGTTGCGAAGTAAGTCCTCGGTCGTTCGTAGTAAATCCCGGTTCAACCGAGCAGTAAAATTAGTCGTAGTTGGAACTGGCACCTGATCTTCCACTGGGCCTCCTGATTTTTGCCATATGGGGAGGCCGCCATCGAGCACTGACACGCGATCGTGACCAAAAAGATGGAACATCCACCAAACTCGCGCTGCACTGCCGACCCCAGTGGTATCATACGCAATTATGTGATCGTCATTGCCGATTCCAAGTGCGCTGACCTGACCGGCAAATTTTTCTTCGCTGGGGATCATATGTGGAAGTGGATTCGCATCATCGGCGATCCGGTCGATATCGAAGAATACTGCTCCCGGAATATGCGTCGTCTCAAACTCTGCTAACGGATCACGGTTTATGGTGGGTAAATGCCACGAGCCATCGACCACAGCGACGTGGGGTGAGTTTAAATTCCCTGCTAGCCATTCAGCATCGACTAGCGCTCTAACAGAATTGGTGGGCATCAACGTGAGTGACTTTGCTCAGCTAATGCGATTGTCACCCGACGATTGTGGCGACCTTTATTCTTAATCTTGGTTACTTCGACGAAGCCTATCTCGCCAGTACGCGCAACGTGGGTACCACCGCAGGCCTGAAGATCCACTCCGGCGATATCTACCAACCGAACCATCCCGGCGCCCTCAGGAGGTTTGACCGACATTGTCTTAACAAGTGCTGGATTTGCAGAAAGTTCATCATCGGGGACCCACCTCGGTGTTATTTGATGGTTCGCTTTAACCAGACTGTTGAGGTCAGTGTTTATCTCTGATTTGTCGAGGTTAGCTTCGGGAAGATCAAAATCCAGTCGACTTTCTTCAAAGCCAACTTGGCCGCCAGTAACTGCTCCGCCGATAATTGCCGAAAGAAGATGAAGGCAACTGTGCATTCGCATCATCTGGTAGCGGCGTTGCCAGTCAATAGCCGCGACGACGTGTGTACCCGGCGCTAGCATTATATTTGGGGAAGCTGGGATGTGGATTAAGCCCTTCTTAAATTTGCTTTTAATCGTGTCGACAATTTCAATTGCACTTCCATCTGTAAGCTTAAGGAGGCCGGTATCTCCGGGTTGACCACCACCCCGACCATAAAAAACGGTTTGGTCGAGTTGAATGCCCTCTTCATTGCAAGCGACGATAGTTGCTTGGCAGGTTTTGGAGTAGGCATCTTCGCGAAACAGCAGTTTAGTTTCAGCGGCCCCCATCAGGCCATCCAATCGGGCACCGGAAGGCCTTTGCCCCTGAGAAATTCGGGATTAAAAACCTTGCTGGCATAGCGGCTTCCGTAGTCACACAGGATTGTAACGATAGTACAGCCAGGCCCAGTTTTTTCTGCGAGTTTGATGGCGCCTGCGACATTGATGCCAGTTGAGCCACCCATTAAGAGGCCCTCATGGTTTAGGAGATCGAAGATCACGTTTAATGCTTCCTCGTCCGTGACCTGTTGAAAGTCGTCGATCGGCGCATTCTCAAGGTTTTTAGTAATTCGACCATTACCTATGCCCTCGGTGATAGATGAACCTTCTGGTTTGGCTTCTCCTTGCGTGTAAAGACTGAATAAGCCGGAACCCATCGGATCTGATAAAACAACCTGTATATCAGCGTTCTGTTCCTTAAGTGCCATTCCAACGCCGGCGATGGTGCCACCTGTACCTACCGAGCACGTGAAGGCATCGATTCGACCGCCGGTTTGCTCCCAAATTTCGGGCCCCGTTCCTTCTGCATGAGCCTGGCGATTCGCGACGTTATCGAATTGATTAGCCCAGACTGCGCCGGCCTTTGTCTTTGTTGCTATTTCTGCAGCCAATTGCCCGGAATAGCGTATGTAGTTGCCAGGGTCACTGTACGGTAATGCCGGCACTAAACGCAGGTCAGCTCCGCACATCCTGAGCATGTCCTTTTTTTCCTGGCTTTGTGTTTCAGGCATTACGATTACTGAACTATACCCGAGTGCCTTTCCGACCAATGCGAGTCCGATCCCGGTGTTCCCAGCGGTTCCCTCGACAATTACGCCACCCGGTTTGAGTTTGCCCTGCCGTTCGGCATCCCGGACTATATATAGCGCTGCCCGATCTTTAACCGATTGACCCGGGTTAAGGAATTCGCATTTACCCAAAATACTGCAGCCCGTTATCTCAGATGCTCGCCTGAGCTTAATAAGCGGGGTATTGCCTATAAGATCAGTAAAGCTGGAGTTTAAGCGCATCAAAACCCTTCTGGGTTATAATTCAGGTGGCTGCTGCCAGGGGGCCACGCTGTATAAAACCTCTCTGCGAATTGTAGCAGTATATTGCAACGACTAAAAACACTAGGGTGCAGCCGCATGCGACCAGGGCACCCATACCAAAAAACTGATCCTCGCTAGCATATCGAACGAACTGAACACCGTAAGTAAATGGATTGATATTAAAAATTTCAAGATTTTCACTGGCCTCGAGGAAATCTATTATCTCGCAGCTTTGCGACGTCGAGGACTTCGATCGCCACCACTCGAAGCAATAAGGAGTTGGGTGTTGCCTTTGTGCCAGCGCATATCCCGCGGGCTTTCGCCAGTAGGAATTGTTTTTATGACTTCGAATTTTTTCCGTCAATGACCGTTACGGTATTATCTATTTTATTGTTAACAAAAATATGACCCGTTCCGTCGGCAAAAACTGGAACCGCCAGTAAAACAAAAATCCAAGCACTCGATGCCAGACCCAAAAACATGCGTTCCATTTCAAAAAAGATCCTCGTATCAACATCAACTGTTTGGAGGTTCTGTCAGCAAAAAGTTAGTGTCTAATTCTCTTTAGTTATAGATACGAAAGCATCATGAAGGTTATTGGAACCCGTTTGCTGCACCAGTTTTTCTGGTTCACCAGCTGTGAGTATTTGGCCTTTATGGAGTATGATCACGCGATCCGCTTGTTCAGCTTCGTCCACTAAATGGCTCGCCCACAGAATTGCCATTTGACGCTCCTGCTTGAGCTGGAGAACGTACGAGAGTAAGTCTCGCCGACTACTCGGATCGAGGCCAACGGTTGGTTCGTCCATTATCAGAAATTGTGGCCGATGTAGCAATGCGCGTGCCAGTTCAATTCGTCTCCGCTGGCCTCCGCTCAGGGTGCGCGCTCGATCATTAAAGCGGTCTGTCAGTTTTAATTTTCCTAACTCCTCATCAATACGCAAGCGCGCTTCGGTTCTGTTCAACCCGTGAAGACTCGCATGGAAACGCAAGTTATCTGTCACGCTAAGATCAAGGTCGAGCGTAGGTTGCTGAAATACGACACCAATTCCGGCAAGTGCAGGAACAGGATTATTGCGGATGTCAATGCCTCCGATATGAATTTCTCCAGCATCAGGCGTGAATAGGCCGGTTAGGAGTTGAAACAGGGTTGTTTTGCCAGCGCCGTTTGGTCCGAGGAGTACAACAAATTCTCCAGGCTGAATTGTAATATCCACGGCATCGAGTGCTTTGCGTGCGCCGTAAGATTTAACCACTCCTGTGGCATTCAATACTGGACCCGAGTTGGAATTATTATTGTTGTTTACTTCGTTCAATGTGCCGTCCTAACTTGTTTCGTTAAAATTCCCTGTTCAAGCGGTTCCATCATTTTCATTTCTGATGTCTGATTGGGGAGTGGCCATACCGTGCAGCAAGGATTCATGCTGCGATAATAGCTTGTGACGAAAACGGTCGATCGCCGGGTCTTCGATTTCTCTGGGGCGTGCCAAGTCGACCGATTTCTCGAGTATAACCTGTGACGGGCCGCGAGACAAAAACACTATTCGGTCGGATAAATAAATTGCTTCGCGTAGGTCATGAGTCACAAAAATGATTGTAGTAGGTCGTGTTTGCCATAGCTCAAGCAACAATTGACGCAATATATTCCCAACAGGTTGATCCAGTGACACAAACGGTTCATCGAGCAAAAGTAATTGTGGCTCGGTTGCGAAAGCGCGTGCAAGGGAAACCCGTCTCTGCATTCCACTCGAAAGTCGGTTGGGAAACTCATTAAATGAGTCGGCAAGTTCCATTCGTTCTAATAATTGCTCGGCCCTTCCATTCGCTGCGGTCGTTTCATCAAGCACGACGCGAACATTTTCGCGCACTGTCATCCACGGTAAAAGACGTGGTGTCTGAAACATGTAGGAGACACGAATCGAGTCCAGTGTTTGACCGGTTTTTGGGATAACAGCTCCACTGGCATCTCCATCTATTCCGGCGACGATATTTAAGAGAGTTGTCTTGCCACAGCCAGAGGGTCCGACAATGCAAAGAAACTCACCATCTGAAACGGACAGCTTTAGGTTTTTGATGGCAACTCGAACATCTCCACCCGAACTCGTCGGGTAGGCCTTGCGGTCGATTCGAATGTCTAGTGCCGCGGAGCTCATTTGCGCCACCGCGTTGCATAACGGTCGATCGGGCCAATAAATGCCAACTCTACCGCTATCATGACAATTACGAATGCAAGCGTATAGGCAAGAATGCTGGCAATATCGAAAAGCTGAAAAAATACGCTAAGTTGAAATCCGATACCGTTGCTGCGTCCGAGTAATTCTACCACGAGTACGATTTTCCAAATCAAAGCGATACCGGAACGAGCCGCAATCATGATGTATGGATATAATTGTGGTAGGAAAAATTTAAAAAACGTTTTCCGGTGGCCGACTCTGAACACTTGCGCGACCTGCAAGAGATCGCGGTCTACAGCGCGCGTTCCCTCACGTAGCGTGACTACAACATTAGGAATTTTATTGAGGGAGACGGCAGTGATTGCGGCGACTTCGGTTAAGCCGAACCAGACGTAGCAAAGGATTATCGTGACTAATGCCGGTATATTTAAGAATAAGATCAGCCATCCGTCCAGCAGGATGTCGAGACGCTTTCTTAAACCCATTAAGATGCCAATAACGGTGCCGGTAACCATAGCCAATACGAACGCTGCTATCACCCGACATAAAGTAATTCCAAGGTCAAAAAGCAGACTGCCATTGATCAAATGATCGTAAAAGACAATAGCCACAGCCCACGGATCAGGGAGTACGCGGCTCTGGGCGAAAAACGCACTGATCGCCCATAGTAACAGTAGTAGAATAAACGAAATTACACGCAGCCAAGCTGTGTTTATTCCAGTGCGTGGTACGGATTCAACTAGGTTCAATAGGCTTCTCCGCCCCACAAAGTACCGGGTGCGAGTTCTATGTTCCGTCCAACCAGCGCTCGACCACCGTGCTCAGCAACAATGCGGAATGCAGCACGGATAGCCTCTTCTTGCTCGTGTCCATATGTCTGAGGAACACCTTCCCGGTATCCATCGCGAAGTGCTGCCAATGTGGCATCATCTTTAGCCCTGGTAAGTGGCCTCAAGCGTTCCCATTCTTCGTCTGACTCGATCATGATCGCTCGAGCATCCGCCGATGCTTTGAAAAACGCCGTAACAGCTTCGACGTTTTTCTCAGCCCAGGATTCGCTGAAAACATATCCAATTAATGGCAATCGCCCGGGAACCCCAAGTGCTGGTAACAGGTCCTGCACCTTAATAAGCTCAGTCATACCGGCTGCCCGCAGACGGGCCGTGTAATTCCAGTAATTCAACACTGCATCAAACTCACCTTGCTTGAATTTTTCGTTCAGCAGTGGCGGTGCCGCGTAGGCCGGTCTTGTTATTTTGCCGAGGTCTTCGCCGATCGTTTTAAATGAGTACGCGCGGAGTAAAAGCCAACTCTTATCGATTGGGCTGCCGGCGACGCCAATTACTTTTCCTCGCAGGTCCTCGAGGCGTTCAATCCCACTGTTTGGATGGACCATAACGGAGCCAGCTGCTTCGGAATAAGGCACGAAGGTAAAATCAGCTCCAGCATGGCGCTGTCGTGAAGTCCAAATCCAGTCAGTAACTATCATGTCCACATCGCCCGCGTTTAGCGCAATAGAGGTAGCGTCTTTGTTGGCAAGACCGACTACGTCAAGGACTAATCCTGAACGTTTGTCCAATTCGTGGTGTTTTATTACATTTAATTCCCAATTGACTGTGCCAAATTTTAAAACGGCGAGACGAATACTTAGGGGATTTTGCGTCGTACCATGAGCCGGAACCGCGCTATAAATTGCCGCCGTTATAGCCGCCACTGCGATAATGGAAAATTTACGACGGGTTGATAAAGGATTTATCATTTGCTCAGGTCGCTCTACATGCAAGGTCTGGAAGAGTGGATAATTGGACCGGATTGGTAAGTTTTCAAGTTTGCCCGTGTTTCTTATATAGAAGCGCTTAGGGTAGGAAAAGACTGCTCAGGATATTGAAGGCAAGACAATGTGCCGTGAAAGAGCTAAAAGACGTAGCTTTAAGAGATAAATACGGCATGAATTCAATCCAAGTTTGCTTTAGCGTCGGTGAAGTTGTTCACCATGTATTGTTCGACTATCGAGGCGTGGTATTTGATGTGGATGGCTGCTTCTCGGGCACTGAGGAGTGGTATAATCAGGTGGCGAAAAGCCGGCCTCCAAAAGACAAACCTTGGTACCACTTGTTAGTCGATGGTGCATCTCATACCACCTATGTTGCCGAGCGCCACCTTGAGGCCGATCCCGACAATAGACCGGTCAGGCATGTGTTGATTAGAGCTATGTTTGAGCGTTTTGAGAATGGAATTTATGTCCCAAAAATCGTGACTAACTGAGGCACACGCGACAGATATAGTGTGATGGTTTTAGTGTCTAACGGTTTGCGGGATTTTTGGGGAACTCTTTTCCATCACGATACCTTAACACTGGGCTAATTGAGGCCGCAATATCTTGACCGTCGAGTCCCGCGATTCCGCCAGAATGAGCACGTCCCAGGACGGATCGACCACGTATCTGTCGACCGGGGCACTGGTGACGCGTCTGGTGCGCGGCTATGTGCGTCCCTATCGACTTACATTAGGTGGGGCAATTTTGTGCATGGTTGTGGCTGCTGCCTCACAGCCTCTGCTCGCTTGGTTGATGGAGCCGGTGGTAAGAGACGTCTTCATAAATCGCGATCAGACTATGTTGGTGCTAGTGCCGCTCGCAATCATGGGCATTATGGTGATTGGTGGTGCCGCCAATTTCGGGCAGTCAGTGTTAATGAATTGGGTAGGCCTGCGTATTGTTGCTGACCTACAACGTCGTGCATTCTCTCATTTAATCCATCTTGATCTCGCCTTTTTCAAGCGCAACCCAACCGGCAACTTAATTGCCCATTTGACCAGCGATGCGTACCTGATTAGGCAGGCAGCTTCAAGTACGCTGACTAGTTTGGTTAAGGATTTACTTACGGTGTCTTTACTGGTCGCACTTATGTTTTATGAAAATTGGCGCTTAGCATTGGTAGTTTTCTTGGTATTCCCCATGGCAGCTTGGCCGATTAGTAGTCTTGGCAAGCGAATGCGAAAAGTTATCACTATTACGCAGGGCGAGGTCGGTTCGTTCACAACGTTGTTGACTGAAACGTTTCAGGGTGTGCGACATGTCAAGGCTTATGGAATGGAGATACACGAAAGCACGCGTGCAGAGCGCATGATTGAGAGACTGTTTGCTCTGTACATGAAAGCCACCCGAACGCGGGCTATGACTACGCCGATGATGGAGGGACTTGGCGGGATCGCTATTGCCATAGTGATTTGGTATGGGGGCAGCCAAGTCATAGCGGGAGAGTCCGAACCAGGCGCATTCTTTGCTTTATTTACCGCTTTGTTGTTGGCTTACCGACCGATAAGAAGTATCGCCAATCTTAATACTGCACTGCAGGAAGGTTTGGCGGCTGCTCAACGAGTCTTTGCGGTTCTTGATCAAAGGAGCGATATCGTAGAGAAAAAGAATGCTCGTAGTTTGTCGGTGAATGGCGGGGGCATTAAATTTAACGCAGTAAAATTTAGTTACATAGATGAGACCCCGGCTCTGGGGGGTATCACCATGGAAGTGTCAGCCGGCCAAACGGTCGCTCTAGTTGGTCCGTCCGGGGCCGGTAAGTCGACAATACTTAACCTGATTCCTCGCTTTTATGACGTCGATTCCGGAAGTGTTGAGGTCGACGGCCAAGATGTTCGTTCACTAACCTTGTCGTCTCTTCGTAGCGCAATCGCACTGGTTAGCCAGGACGTGGCTTTATTTGATGACACTGTTCGGGCCAATATTTCATATGGCCGACCTGACGCTGATATAAATGATATTATTGCGGCGGCGAATTCTGCGGCAGCACATGACTTCATCACCTCTTTACCGGATGGCTATGACACCTTAGTGGGTGAGCGTGGTGCGAAGTTATCTGGAGGGGAGCGCCAACGTATCGCAATTGCGCGGGCTTTGCTTAAAAATGCACCGATCCTACTGTTGGACGAGGCGACGGCGGCTCTAGATGCCGAGTCCGAACGTGAAGTACAAACTGCATTGACGATGCTGAAACGAGACCGTACCACTTTAGTGATTGCCCATCGCTTGGCTACAGTTCGCGATGCTGATCGGATTTATGTTTTCGACAAGGGACGTGTGGTTGAGCAGGGTTCGCACGCTGAATTGTTGTCCGTAGAGGGCCTGTATAGTCGATTATATGCCCTGCAATTTGTGGACCAGGTGGCACCGACTAATGCTGAGATATCCGACGAAATCGATGAAGCAATCTCCTTGGCACGAGTGTAAAAGTGGATCAGTTAGTTCGTTCGGATTCGTTCGGGTTTGTCTTCTAGTATTTTAATGCCTTGATGCTGAATCTTTATCGGGCAGCGACAATAGCAGCCGGACCTCTAGCGGGTGTAGCGCTTCGGCGCCGTGCATCCCGGGGCAAGGAGGACCTGTCCCGTCTGGGTGAGCGTTTTGGCCGGACGTCAGCCTCGCGACCTCCTGGTGCACTAGTATGGATTCATGCTGCGAGCGTTGGTGAGTCCCTATCAGTTTTGCCTTTGGTGGAGCGAATGCTGAACGCCCTCCCAAGGGGGCACGTTTTGTTGACGACCGGAACTCTGAGTTCCGCCCGATTGTTAAAGGAGCGACTGCCAGAACGTGCTTTTCATCAATTTGTCCCTATTGACCGACCTGACGCTGTGTGCCGCTTCCTTGATCATTGGCAGCCGGAATTGGCGATTTGGGTAGAATCCGAGCTATGGCCAAATTTGCTGCGGGATACCCAACTTCGCCAAATCCCCACCGTGTTAGTGCAAGGTCGGATGTCAGCTAAGTCGTACCGCTATTGGCGTTGGGCGCGCGGTTTGATTGCGCCTCTTCTAGCGGGATTTGATCAGGTCTTGGTGCAAACTCAGGCTGATGCCAGTCGTTTTCGTGATCTCGGTGCGGT
>PTKE01000046.1 GCA_002937585.1 Alphaproteobacteria bacterium MarineAlpha9_Bin6
AGCGCATCTTCAACACGATCTTTACGCTCCTTCACCTCGATTTCGGTAATACCGCCGACTTTAATTATTGCGACACCACCGGCGAGTTTGGCCAAGCGTTCTTGAAGTTTTTCACGGTCGTAGTCCGAGGACGTCTCCTCAATTTGGGCCTTAATTTGATTAATCCGACCGTCAATTGCCTTCTTCTTACCAGCCCCGTCGATAATGGTAGAATTCTCCTTGTCGATCATAATTCGTTTAGCGCGGCCAAGCATGTCGAGGGAGACATTTTCGAGTTTAATCCCCACATCTTCGGAAATTACCTGACCACCCGTTAATACCGCAATATCTTCAAGCATCGCCTTGCGGCGATCACCAAACCCTGGCGCTTTCACACCGCAGATTTTTAAACCTCCACGAAGTTTATTAACCACTAACGTGGCCAACGCCTCACCCTCGATATCTTCTGCAATTATTAAAAGTGGTTGGCTTGACTTGACAATAGTTTCCAGGATCGGAAGCAATGCTTGTAAGTTCGACAGCTTCTTTTCGTGGATCAATACATACGGGTCTTCAAGCTCACAATCCATTTTCTCTGGATTGGTAATGAAATATGGCGAGAGATACCCTCGATCAAATTGCATGCCCTCAACGACATCAAGCTCAGTCTCTAAGCCCTTGGCTTCCTCGACCGTGATAACGCCTTCTTTACCAACTTTTTCCATCGCCTCAGCGATGATCTCTCCAATATCGACTTCACCGTTGGCTGAGATTGTTCCGACCTGTCCAATTTCTTCTTGGGTTGAGACCCGGCGTGACATTTTGTGAATGGCGGTCACAACGACCGCAACAGCCGTATCAATGCCACGTTTAAGATCCATTGGATTCATACCCGCGGCTACAGCCTTAGAGCCCTCCCGCACGATTGCCTGTGCGAGTACCGTTGCGGTAGTGGTGCCATCACCCGCTACGTCGCTGGTTTTGCTAGCGACCTCGCGAAGCATCTGTGCACCCATATTTTCAAACTTATCGGCGAGCTCGATTTCCTTCGCTACTGTCACGCCATCTTTAGTGACGCGCGGAGCACCGAACGATTTATCGAGAACAACGTTTCGGCCCTTGGGCCCCAATGTAACCTTGACGGCATTAGCCAAGGTATCGACGCCACGCAGCATACGTTCGCGCGCGTCAGCACTAAATTTTACTTCCTTAGCAGGCATTTTCCTGATCCCTTACTCAATGATGCCCATGATGTCGGACTCTTTCATGATCAAAAGCTCCTCGCCATCGACCGTGACTTCAGTACCCGACCATTTACCGAAAAGAATTTTGTCACCCTTTTTAACATCGAGCTTCACAACCTTTCCGTTTTCGTCGCGTCCGCCTAAACCGACAGCTACGACTTTACCCTGCATGGGCTTTTCCTTGGCGGTATCGGGAATAATGATGCCGCCTGCGCTGCGGTCATCCTCCTCGACTCGCCTGACCATCACGCGATCGTGCAGCGGCCTAATTTTCATCCCTGGTTCTCCAAAGCTATGGTTTCCGTATTTTCATCAATTAATAGCACTCAACACAGCTGAGTGCTAACACATTGGGGAGATAGTAATACGGAGGCTCAGTGTCAAGAAGATTGCACCTCCAAAGTTGTAAAATATTGTCGAAAAATCCACAGACGACCCTATTCAGCCCCAAATTCCTCCTCGAACCGGGCTTTTTTCAAGGAATCTAAGCTTACACGGAGCCGTATATGCTCGTTATCATCGGTTCGTGTGAGTACTTCACCGTGTTGGTAGAGCCAGGAGACCGCCCTACCGTCAGCTACCGCAATACTAAGGTCAATAATGTCTCGGTTCGTGGTAAGGCAACTATCGAGCATGCCGATAAGATTTTGACACCCCGTCCCGTCCAGCGCCGAGATTGCTATCTGACGAGCAACTCCAACATCTTGAATCAAGAAATCACTACGTAATTCAGAGCTAAGGCGGTCAATTTTGTTTAAGGCTTCAATCAATATTGTTGTACCGCCAAAATCAACCCCTAGTTCCGCCAAAGTGGCTTTCACGTCACGGTTTTGAGTAGAGTTGCCTGGATGGGAAATATCACGAACATGAATTATAATATTCGCTGCCATAACCTCTTCCAAAGTCGCTCGAAATGCGGAGATCAAATCGGTTGGTATGTTCGCAATAAAACCAACTGTATCCGATAAAATTGCAGATTGTCCTGATGGCAAAACAATTCTCCGCATTGTCGGATCCAGAGTAGCAAATAATTGATCCTCAACGTGAACACCAGAATCAGTAAGTCTATTGAAAAGACTCGATTTTCCTGCATTTGTGTATCCGACCAAGGCAACTATTGGAAAGGGAACTCTTGAACGCGCATTACGCTGCAGCTCACGAGTCCGGACTACGCGCACCAATCGTTTACGAATTTGTCCCACTCTTCGATCAATTTGGCGTCTATCTGCCTCAATTTGTGATTCTCCTGGCCCTCCGAGAAAACCAAATCCACCTCGTTGTCTTTCTAAATGTGTCCACGCCCTTACTAAACGACTCCGTTGATATGTAAGTGCGGCTAATTCAACCTGTAGTCTTCCCTCATGCGTTCTTGCCCTTTTTCCAAAAATTTCTAAAATTAATCCCGCGCGGTCAATTACTTTGCAGAACCAGGCGATCTCAAGATTTCTTTGCTGAATCGGTGTTAAAGCATAATCTACGATGACCAGCTCGACCGAACTCTTCGCTAAATCGTGGGAAAGCTCTTCTATAATCCCTTTACCGAATAAAGTAGATGAACGTCGTTTCCTCAGTTTTATGATTTCAGCCCGGACAACTTCCAGATCAATGGACTGTGCTAACCTAATGGATTCCTTTAGCCCAGAGTGAGGATCATGATAGATTCCCACGTCCTTCATAACTTGAGGTCGCAACACCCACGCCTGCTTCATTAGGTCTCATTCATGGTTTTAATGGGAACCTTAGACGGACCTATTCCTCGTCCGCGTCCTCGGGTGACTCAAATAGTTGAATGGGACCCGACGGCATAACTGTCGATATTGCGTGCTTATACACTAGCTGTGACTGATCATCGCGCCGAAGCAAAATACAAAAATTATCGAACCAGCTTACTGTGCCTTTTAACTTTACTCCGTTGACAAGAAATATGGTGACGGCAACCCGATTTTTGCGAACGTGATTAAGAAATACGTCCTGGACGTTCTGATTTTTGTCTCCCACCATCTTCACCACCAGCCTTGGAACGGCAAGATATTGTGGAGCTAATCCTACCACTAGCACACGCAATACTAGTGACTTCATTTACTTTAGCACAGTGTATTAAATAGAAATCATTAATTATTTTAGCATCAGCAATTTTTTAAAAAAACTCTATATAAATCAGTAAGATAGGATGGAAAATGTTTACTCCAACTGTATCCGGGAAAGTTTTGACTTATGACGCCGCATTGAACCTAATTTCGAAAACTACACGGAAACAAACGATGGCTGCTTAATCGCCTCTAGATAAAGGCATCGCAGGCGTTTTGTAACTGAACCAGGACAGCCATCCGCGATCACTGTGTCATCAATGCGGGTTACCGGTACTACGAATGAACTCGTACTGGTAAGAAAGGCCTCCTGGGCATCTTTGGCTTCGCCAACAGTGAACTCTCTTTCAACCACTTCCATGCCATCAGTTCGAGCAATTTCAAGTATACGACGTCGTGTGACACCACTTAAAATATCGACATCCTCCTGATGTGTAATCACTGTACCATCTCGATTGACAATCCAAGCATTAGAGTGACTGCCTTCAGTTACTGCTCCATTCTTATCCACTAACCATGCCTCAAAGGCTCCAGTTTCCGCAGCATTTTGTTTAGCAAGGACGTTTGGCAAAAGAGACACTGACTTAATGTCGCGACGCTGCCAGCGCAAGTCGGCGGTAGTAATAACGTAAACTCCTAATCGCCCTACCCTGCCACTTGCTGGTTGACTGCGACGGGCCGTCACCACGACAGAATGACGTGGGTCACTCGGGAAAGCGTGATTTCTGGGAGCACTGCCACGTGTGATTTGAAGGTAACAGATCCCTTCTCCAATTCGATTTCGGCGTACTACCTCTTGTACCGTAAGGTGTAGGGCAACGCGTGGTATTTGCATCTCCATGTTGAGTTCTCGGAGAGAACGCGCCAGCCGGTCATAATGAAGTTCAACGTCAATCAATTTCCCACCAACAACCGCAATAACTTCGTAGACTCCGTCACCAAATTGCATTGCGCGGTCCTCGATATGAATAGCAGACGAATTATGTGGCAAGAAGCGACCGTTGACATAGGCAATCCTTGACATCGCTTAATCCTATGGCCGCCAAAATGAAAAATTCAGTAACACTAATAACGCAAGTAATTCTAGCCTTCCCACCAACATGCCCATCATAATCGTGAGTTTTGCTCCATCTGAAACTATAGCAAAATTTACATTTAGGTCAGAAAGATGAAGTAAAGCGGGACCGCTGTTGGTTAGCGCTGAAACCGCCGAAATTACAGCGGTAGCGAAATCAATCCCTAAGCAGCTAAGAGTCACAGCTAAGGCGGCCAAACAAAAAATGTAACCGATAAAAAACACCCACAGACTTTGCAAAAAAGATTGGGTGACTGCAAAACGACCGTATTTAATTGGGACCACAGCATGGGGATGAACTAATCGCACTAATTCCCTCTTAGCCTGGCGAATTAACAACGCAAGGCGCATTAGTTTAAAACCACCAGAAGTTGAACCAGTAGTGCCCCCCACTACTGCAAGAAAAATAAACACTAAAAGAAAAAATTTAAGGAAAGGATCGGGCATCTCTGTACCTGGATAGCCAGTAGTTGTTAGCACTGATACTAACGTCAAAAGTTCACTAACTATCGTTGAACCACTCGTGTTTTTTCCTGTGAACGAAAGAATTAAGACCACTGCGACCAATATGACAATCAGTAAGATCCGGCATTCAAACTCTCGCGAGTAAACCCCCCAATCTCCTGATATAAAGCGACCGTGCAAAGTAAAGTTAATCGCGCCCAACATCATAAATAACGCTAAAATCAGGTGTATTCCAACTCCCTTAAAGCCTAAAGGCCCGGAACTCTCTATGACAAAACCACCGGTCGACAGAGTGCTCATCGAATAACAAATGGAATCGAACAAGGGCATGCCGGCAAATAGCAACGCTGTTGCACACATAACAGTCAAGCTGCCATACACCACAAATAGTGAACGTACCAAGCGATGAAATGATGGTTGTGGGTCAGCCGCAAGTGTTTCAACCGCGTCCCGCCTTGGCATAAAAACTCCCCCAAGGCCGAACGATGGCAATGCCCAGATTACAAGAACCAAGGTTCCATACCCTCCGATCCACTGAAGCATGGCACGCCACAGTAATTCACTGGGACTGAGCACAGACGGATCGGGAAACAAGCTGAGCCCTGTTGTGGTTATTCCCGACAATGCTTCAAAACTTGCGTCGAGAAAATTTTCGGTATTTCCACAAAGGTAAAACGGAAGACCACCAATTAGAGTCGCGACAACAGCAAGCAAGGGTAATAGCGCAACTGTCTCACGTCTTCCAATGGTGAACGGCCGACCTCGAGTAGTGAGGAATAATACAATTCCAAAGAAACCAGAGACACAGACTCCTGCGGAAAAGGCATTCTTCGAAACACTATCGTCTTGGGATATAGCCAGCATCAGTGGGATCAACATGCTGACGGCGAGAAAGACCATTGTTGCGCCAAGGACCCGTAATAATGGGGTGGCGTTCATGAAATTAAACGAAAATGTTTAGACTTAAAAATAACCAAATGCGACCGAGAATAATTTCTCTACTTTCTTAATCGCATTATGTGGAGAAAAAATTATCACTCTGTCACCTTTCTCAATAGCTGTCTCACCACGAGGAATAATTACCTCCCCGTTGCGCACTAACGCGCCAACTAAAACACCTTTGGGCAAACGTGCTTCTTTCAAAGGAACTCCAATCACTGGGGCTGATTCCATTGCATCTGCCTCTATTACCTCTGCGTTGCCACCCTGTAACGTGTGCACTGAATGAATACGACCGCGCCGAATATGCTCTAAAATACGAGACACTGTTATATCCCTAGGACTTATTGCAGTATCGATCCCTAACGGCGAAATTAATGGCGCATAGGTAGTCTCGTTGATTAGCGCAACTGCACGCAGACAGCCATAACGTTTTGCAAGAACAGATGCTAATATGTTTACTTCGTCGTCATCGCTTACGGCAATTATAGTCTCCGCTGTTGGAACGCTAGCTTCTTCTAAAATTTCTGAATCGAGCGCATCACCGCCAATCACAATGGTCCGATCAAGTTGATCTGCCACAAATTCCGCGCGTTCTTTATTGGACTCAATAAGTTTAACGTTGATCGACGGTTCTCGTTTCTCAAGTCCTTGTGCCAATTGAAACCCTATACTTCCACCTCCCACAATCACCACACGCTCAGCCGGTTGTTCTTCATGCCCAAAAATGCTCCTCGCCCTACTTATGTGATGACTATCCACCACAAAATAGACTTCGTCACGAGGTAGCAACTGATCCATGTCTCGTGGAAAAATGGCTTGCTCATCACGTATGATATAAACAATCGTGATGTTTAGATCAGGAAACAATTCCGTAAGCTGGCGTAACGGTGTGTTAACGATTGGGCAATCTTGATTCAAACGCATACCCACTAGGCTGACTCTGCCCTCAGCAAAACCAATTACATCGATAGCACCCGGTGCTTCAAGCAGCCGATCAATTGCTGCAACCACCTCGTTCTCTGGAGAAATGATTACATCTATCGGCATATGGTCACGGCTGAAAAGGTGACGCCAGCTGGGTTCTAGATAAGCATTATGGCGCACCCGTGCCATTTTTGTAGGTACATTGAAGAGGGTGTGAGCAACTTGACATGAAACCATATTAATTTCGTCAGACAACGTGACGGCGATCAGCATATCAGCATTTTCGGCACCAGCGCGATCAAGAATATCTGGGTATGACGCAAATCCCTGAAAGGTTTGCACATCAAGACTCTCGCTAACCTTGCGTATACGCTCGGTATCGTGATCAATTACGGTGACGTCATTTTCCTCACCTGATAATTGGCGTGCAATGTCGTACCCCACCTGACCGGCTCCGCAAACTATGACTTTCACTTTACATCCCGCGTTACTTTTATTGATGTCATAATACAAAAAATACGAAAGTTAAATCCGGTCGGGGCTGGAAATTCCTAAAGATTTAAGCTTACGGTGTAACGCTGATCTTTCCATACCAACAAACGATGCCGTCTTCGAAATATTATTCCCAAAACGAGTTACCTGCGCCTCTAGGTACTGCCGTTCGAATATCTCGCGGGCCCTCCTCAGTGGAAGCGACATTATCTCATGTGCCAAGTCGGTACGCAAAGTGCTAGGTGTCGATAAAACTAGTTCTGGTGGCAGCATATTGGCCTGAATTGGGGCTCGATCATCGCCTGGTGCCATGATTAATACCCACTCAACGACATTGCGCAGCTGACGCACATTCCCCGGCCAATCGCATGCTTGCATCAACGCAATTGCATCATCTGCAAACAGGCGGGGAGGTAAACCATTTGCATGTGCTGACTGAGCCATAAAATACTCGATTAAATCAGGAAGATCTTCCTTTCTACTAGAAAGTGCTGGAACTTGGATTGGTACTACATTAAGTCTGTAATAAAGGTCTTCACGAAATTTCTTCTGAGTAATTTCAGCCAATAAGTCACGGCTACTTGCTGCAATTATGCGCACATCTACTTTAACTGTTTGTCCACTACCTAAACGATTAAAATTTTGATCCTGAAGCACTCGTAAAATCTTAGCCTGAGTTTCCAGTGGCATATCGGCCACCTGGTCTATAAATAAGGTTCCGCCATCTGCTTGCTCTAAGGTGCCAATTTTCAGTTCATGTGTTGTTTTGCCTGCACCATATTCAATACCAAAGAGTTCTTCCTCCATGTGTTCTGGGGTCATGGTAGAGGCATTTAAAACAATAAACGGACCTTCTGCTCGGTTTGATTTTTGATGAATCGTGCGTGCAACTACTTCTTTGCCACTTCCCGCTGGGCCGACAATTAAAACTCGACTACGGGTTGGTGCAACTCGATCTATGATTTGGCGAACTGTCCCGATAGCCGCCGAACGACCAATTACAGTGACTTCTGCACCAGTCCTGCGACGAAGATCTCTGTTTTCCCGCTTTAACCGCTCAGACTCGAGTGCCCGCTCCACAATATGAAGTAACCGATCTGTTTCAAAAGGCTTTTCGATAAAATCGAATGCGCCAAGACGTATCGCTTTTACTGCCGTCTCAATATTCCCATGGCCACTTATCATGATCACGGATAAGTTTTTGTATTTCTGACGAACAGACTCGAGGATCTTTAATCCATCATGTTTGCTTCCCCGCAACCATATATCGAGCAAAACAAGAGCTGGGACACCTTTTTGAATCTCGGCGTATGCGCTACGACTATCCCAAGCCTCGCGGGTCTCGATTCCGTGATCACCCAAGATTCCAGAAATTAACGAACGGATATCTTGTTCATCGTCGATAATTAAAATGTCATTAGCCATCGATTATTTCAGCCTTAAGACAGTTCAACTGAGCGACGCCCAGCGGATTTTTCGAATTCGTCTGAAATGGCTGCGTCTGCAGGAAAATTTAATGCAACACGTGCTCCTCCCTCAGGAAGATCTCCAAGCTGAAGCGTGCCTCCATGATCCTCCATGATCTTTTTTACAATGGCAAGCCCCAGGCCTGTTCCCTTATCACGAGTCGTTACATAAGGTTCCATTAGTCGGTCTAACATTTCACGTGGAAGCCCGCGACCATTATCCTCAACCAGGATACTCCAACCTTCTTCACTGGTTCGACCAATTCTGACTTCGATACGTTTATTTGGTTTCCCTGATACATCAACGGCATCAAGCGCATTTTGCAAGAGGTTGGTCATAGCCTGATCAATTTGTTGTGCGTCACAATAAAGTTTTATCGATGTTTTTGGCATATCGGCCACAAAGTCGACATCAGTCCGAGCCATCTTTTGTATGGTTACTGCACCAGCGACTATTTCAACTAGGTCTTCTGGGTTTCGAACCGGTGCTGGCATCCGTGCAAACGTTGAAAATTCATCGACCATTCCGCGAATCGCTGCCACTTGGCGGACAATTGTATCGACGCAAAATGAAAAAACCTCATTATCTTTATTGATGTCAGGTAAAAACTTTCGTTTTAATCGTTCTGCAGAAAGTTGGATCGGCGTTAATGGGTTCTTAATTTCGTGTGCAATTCGCCTCGCAACATCACTCCATGCAGCTGCACGTTGCGCATTCACTAATTCAGTGATGTCATCAAATGTCACTACATAACCTTGGATGCTGTCATGTTCCTTTTGTGCTGTAAGGCGCACAAGGAGAGTTCGGGCTCGATCCTTTCGGATAATCCTAACCTCATCCTGCACCATTGGTTTGTTTGCCGTACGCAAAACATTCATCAAAGGTGCAAACTCAGGTAAAACATCCACAATGGGTCGGCCAGTTAATTCCCCCACTTTGGCTCCCAACAAATCAAGGGCCGAGCGGTTAGGAAGGAAAACAATACCCTTCGCATCAAGCCCAATTACGCCAGAAGAAACTCCAAATAGAACTGTTTCAGTAAACCGGCGTCTTTCATCTAACTTACGATTGGCCTCGATAAGATCTGCACGCTGGGTTTGAAGTTGACTCGTCATCCGATTAAAGGCGCGACTAAGTGAGCCCATTTCATCTCCTTCCGGCCCCTCCGATACACGTGCCGTTAAGTCTCCGGCGCGCACTTTTTCCGCCGCCATCACTAAATTGGAAATGTCCTTAACTACGCGATTTGCAAAAATCATGCCAACCCATGCCGCAGCAACCATAAGTAATAACGCAACAATTAAGTAAAGAAGGCTGAAAATAATTTGAATGTCTGAAGACTTTGCTTTTAGCATCTCATATTCATTGACGGCTAGCGTCACTCGCTCAAGGTGATCTAGTACATCACGGTCAACGAACCGACCGACATAGACAAAAGTGCCAGCTATATTATCGATTCTCGTTATTGCCCTTACACGATCGCTATCATTACTTGTTAGAACGACCACTTCACCCCGGGAAGCTCTCTCAAGTAAATTATTCGACATCGGATCAAACGTGAGAAGAAAGCTCAGCTTGGTCCGCGCTAATACTTTGCCGTCTCGACGTATAACTATCGCCTCTGTTACCGAGCGCTCTGAAGCAAGTTTGTCAAGAAAATCACTGAACTGATCAGGGTTCTCAGTGAGTTTAGGGCCAATACGATTGATTTGCGCGGCCATGGACAAAACGTCGGCTCGGATAAACTTCTGGTGGTCTTTGAGATAAGCTTCCGCAACCGCACGAGAGCGCTCAAACGCCGTCACAACTTGTTCATCAAACCATGCTTCCAGGCCAAGATTGAAAAACCCAACAGAAAATACCGCAACAATTATGGCTGGGGTCGCAGCTACAAGTCCAAATAGGATAACCATGCGAGAATGAAGCCGAGACCCAATCGAACCTTGTCGACGTGCAATCCAAAGACGCGTTACCCGCCAGGCAACCAGTCCCCCAAGCGTCAACAACAGCACCAAGTCGACGTTAAGTAATACTAAAATCAACAGAGGATCTGCGCCTTCAGGCGATATAGCGCCTGTCAAAGCAGCATACGTCGCTAAGCCCGAGACAGCAGATGCGACCATCAAAGCTATGGCGAGCTTCCGGGACCCAATCAAGTTTTCAGTCCAACGAATCCAGCCACCCGACGGGCGCCGCTCTAACTTTCGGGTATCGGTTCTCATCGCTTTCGTGAGCTATTTAGCGCCCTTAACTACTCGAATATTGAGGGATTTGATTTTTTTGCGCAATGTATTACGGTTCATTCCTAACAGTTCAGCTGCCTTAATCTGATTGCCACGTGTCGCAATCAACGTTCGGTTTATCAGAGGCCGCTCAACTTCCTGAATGATTCGATCATAAAGGCCCGCGGCTGGTAGTCCCCCCTTATGAGCTACGAAATAATTCTCGAGGTGGCGGTCAACAGATTCCGTCAACCCCTCGTTGGACGTTAAACCTACTTTGTGTGGATATCCCGAGCTTTCCGAAAGTTCACTATCAACTGCCTCTTCCGATAATACGTCCTCCGAATAAAGAGCTGAGAGACGATGTACTAAATTTTCTAATTCACGAACATTTCCAGGCCAACTATACTTCTCAAGCCTTTCCATCGCAGCAGCATCAAGACTTTTAGGAGACATCCCTTTTTCTGCAGCATGAGCAAAAAAATAACGCAGGAGCAACGCTATGTCCTCTACGCGCTCGCGTAGTGGCGGCAACCTAAGTGGAACCACATTGAGGCGGTAAAAAAGATCTTCCCTAAACAGACCTTCACTAATTAATTGACGGAGATCTCTATGAGTTGCAGCAATGATGCGAACATCCGTGCGGATCGGAGAATTCCCGCCGACAGCTGTATATTCTCCTTCCTGAAGTACACGCAAAAGGCGGGTCTGAGCCTCTAACGGCATATCGCCAATCTCATCCAAGAAGAGTGTGCCGCCATCTGCCTGCTGGAAACGTCCGATTGAGCGGTGGGTCGCACCAGTAAATGCCCCTCGCTCATGCCCAAATAGCTCGCTCTCTATCAAGTCACGAGGTATCGCCGCCATATTCACGGCCACAAAAATAGCTTCGCGGCGTTTACCATAATCGTGCAGAGCGCGGGCAAATAATTCCTTTCCAGTTCCCGATTCACCTGAAATTACGACCGTAAGGTCTGTATTTGTAAGCCGTGCCAGAACCCGATAAACTTCTTGCATAGCGGGTGAACGGCCTATCAGGGTCAAATTTTCTTCTGCTTCAACAAGCGGAGCATCTTTCTCATTGGTTTTGAGCTGAGGAATCGAAATCGCCCGTTCGACGACATTAATTAGCTCATTCAAATCGAAAGGCTTTGGTAGATATTCATAGGCCCCACGTTGATTTGCTTCTATTGCGGTCAAAAAAGTTGTCTTGGCACTCATTACGATAATAGGAAGATTGGGCCGGACTTTCTTGATCCGCAAGACTAGATCAAGGCCATTCTCATCAGGCATCACGGCATCAGTGATTACCAAATCCCCTTCACCATTGGAGACCCAATTCCAAAGATCTCTTGCTCTGGATGTGGAACGAACATGGTGTCCCAAACGCTCCAGAGCGCGCCCAATCACCGTACGAATTGAACGATCATCATCAGCAACTAAAATCTTTGCTGCCATTTTCTTTATCGCTCCAAGTCATCAACCAGGACCTCACCATGTGAGCGCGGATGCGCAGGAAGAAATACGCTAAATACAGTTTGGCCTGGCTCACTAACAAGTTCAATTATACCCCCGTGGTCCTCGACAATTTTGGCCACTAAGGAGAGACCAAGCCCTGTTCCTCGCGTTTTGGTTGTGACGAATGGTTCAAAAATTGATTGCGTCAGCTCTTCCGGAATACCTGAACCATTATCTCGAACCGCAACGACTATCGGTAGTTGTAACCGATCACGGCTCCCAGCAACTGAAATCAGCACACTGTGTTTGTAGCTAGTTTCTAGCACAATTTCTCCCTGCGATAGCCGAGTTGCCTCAGAGGAATTTTTTACCAAGTTAAGAAAAACTTGGATTAGTTGGTCTCTATTACCGAATACAGATGGTAGAGACGGATCATAATGCTCCTGAAAGACTATATCCTTAGCAAAGCCGGTCATCGCTAATTTACGAACATGCCCAAGCACGTCGTGGATGTTGACAGGCCCACGTTGGAGAGGACGTTCATCGGAAAAAAGCTCCATCCGATCAACTAAGTTACGAATGCGATCTGACTCCATACAAATTAGCTGAGTGAGCTCACGATCCTGATCTGACGCTGACTGTTCTAATAGTTGGGCGGCACCACGAATTCCTGACAAAGGATTTTTTATCTCATGAGCTAATACCGCAGCCAGGCCTGCGACAGACCGCGCAGCACGACCTTGCGCGAGTTGCCGATCCATCTGCCGAGCCATTGAGCATTCTTGTAAACTGATCACCAAATGACTATCGTCTTCCAAAATAGGTGTAATCTGCACATCTATTCGTTGGGGAGAAATTTTGGGTCCCGCCAACGACAATCCGTATTCAGCTATACTGTGACCTTGTCTGAAAACTTGATGAATTAGAGAAATTAAAGCCGCATCTTCGTGGACCATGTCGTTTAAATTTTGGCGCATAAGAAAACCGGAACTTAAGCCCAATAACTGCTCGGCTGCCGCATTAACCATACGAATCTGCAACGCTTTATTAACTACAATCACCGCAACCGGAAGAGTTTCGAGAAGGGCTTTCGTTCCTATCTGAGTATCTTGATCAGATCGTCCTAATGCACTAGTCATGAAAAAACTGCACTGGGCTTGGCGATAGCTAGTTCTGCATCAAACAAACGACGAAGGAAGTCCTGAATTTTAAGCGGATCATCTGATCTAAACAGACGATCGTGATACAAAGCAACATGTGCAAGCCCTTGAGTATACCAAGCTATATGCTTCCGTGCGATGCGCAAACCACGTTCAACTCCATAATAGCTCAACATCGAATCAAAATGCTTCAGCACTGTATCTAATCGCAACTCAATGGATGGTTCTAACAGTGTTTCTCCTGTCTTTAGGTAATGGATTACATGAGACAAAAACCATGGTCTCCCTTGCGCGCCACGGCCGACCATCACGCCATCGACTTTAGCTATTTTCACTAAAGTTGCGGCATCTCCGACCGTCGCAATGTCACCGTTTCCGATAACCGGTATACTGACTGCATCCTTGATGTCTCCAATAAAATTCCAATCAGCTTCCCCATTGTAAAATTGACAGCGAGTGCGCCCATGGACACTTACCAGTTTCACACCTATATCCTCGGCAATCCGAGCTAATCTTGGTGCATTCCGATTGTTATCATCCCATCCGATACGCATTTTCACAGTCACAGGAATCTCTACCGCCCTGACAACCGCACCTAGTATTCTCGCGGCAAGCTCCTCCTCACGCATCAAAGCGGATCCTGCAAGGCCATTGACCACTTTTTTTGCTGGACAGCCAAAATTGATATCGATCATAGCTGCACCTCGATCTTGGCAGAGCATTGCGGCCTCTCCCATGATTTTTGGCTCTCTCCCTACGAGTTGAATCGCAACGGGTGCCTCTGCAGCGCATATGGCTGCCATTTTTTTTGTGCGGCGATTGGCATCAATCATGGCCCTGCCAGCAACCATTTCTGATACGACAAGCCCCGCCCCAAAAAACTTTACAACTTTCCGGAACGGGAGATCTGTGACGCCCGACATCGGGGCAAGAATGACGGGTTCAGGAATTGAGATGGGCCCAATTTGTAGTGCCATGACGTGGTCCGAAATGCCTAAAAGTTAGGCATTCTTACTATTCAAACCACTTCGTAGCAATCTTCATCATGACTAAAAACGGAAACACATCAACTTTTTGGTAAAGGTCCCTACAGTGAGTTGGCAAAACCTCAACTCCACGTTAAATTTTTCTCATCGCATCCCAACCTGGATTAGACATGCCCTCAGCCGTGGCCCTCGTACTTGCCGCCGGACGTGCCCGCCGCCTGCCGGATAAAACGCCAAAACAATATCTGGCTTTAGCTGGGAAGCCCCTACTAAGACGGACTCTTGAGGCTTTTACCGTCCACCCGCGCATTGACAGAGTACGTGCGGTAATACATCCCAATGACCGGGAGCTCTATGAAAGAGCCACAGAAGGACTTGAACTAATGGAACCTGTGGAGGGTGGAAAGAGCCGACAGGGATCAGTTGTAAATGGCCTTGAAAGCTTAACGATAGAGGATCCGGACATAGTTCTTATCCATGACGGAGTTCGCCCATTCGTTGGATTGGACCTCATCAACCGTACGCTCAATGCACTTGATAAGGTTTCCGCGGTTGTCCCAGCGCTGCCAGTAGTTGACACCCTAAAAAAGGTGGAAGGCGGAAAAATCAACAAAACTGTACCGCGCAACGACCTCTGGAGAGTACAAACACCGCAAGGCTTTCACTTTAAAGATATACTTGCCGCTCACCGCTCACTGATCGGACTGGATCTAACGGATGACGCAGCAGTTGCGGAATGTGCTGGGCTTGAAGTCACAATAGTTGAGGGGGCAGAAGAAAACTTCAAGATAACAAGTCCAGATGATCTAGCCAGGGCACGCCGCAATTTGCACCCGAACTTATCAGGAATTCGCGTTGGAAGCGGATTTGATGTGCATCGTTTCGGTCCCGGGGACCACTTAATGCTATGTGGGATTAGAGTTCCATTTGAAGCCACCTTAATTGGCCACTCCGATGGAGATGTCGGCATCCACGCAGTGGTCGACGCTTTGTTAGGTGCAATAGGCGCGGGCGATATCGGTCATTATTTTTCGAGCACTGAAGACCGTTGGAAGGGCACAGATTCCGAGATGTTCTTAAGTAAAGCTGTAGAGTTAGTGCGAAACCGTGGAGGCAATATAATCCATGTTGATGTTACACTAATATGCAATCGGCCTAAAATTTCGGATATACGTGCTGCAATGATCCAACGGATGGCCGAAATTATGACGGTGTCGGTAGCACAAATAAACGTGAAAGGTACCACCACCGATGGATTGGGATTTACGGGCCGAGGCGAAGGAGTGGCAGCCCAAGCCGTAGCAACAGTCTCTATAGCGGATGGATAATTCGTCTCACACTTTGTCAAAGTGGCATCCGGCAATGTTAATTGCCACGTGGTTCGGGAGCGGTTTATCGCGGGTTGCACCAGGCACCTGTGGATCGTTGGCAGCCCTACCATTCGCTTGGTTTATGGCAACGGTCTGGGGCGCACCAATCTTGATTTTGGCTGCAGGGACAATGTTTTGTATAGGTTGTCTTGTTTGCAAACGAGTTTTACGGACCCTGGGCGAGAAGGACCCACAAATTATCGTGGTTGACGAAGTCGCTGGGCAGTGGTTAGCCCTCTCAACCGCGCCCCTAGACCCATTGTATTACGGCCTTAGTTTTGTCTTATTTCGAGTGGCGGATATATGGAAAATATGGCCCGCCTCGTGGGCCGATCGCAGCCTTTCTGGGAGCCTGGGAGTAATGTTGGACGACGCTATTTCGGGGGTTTATGCAGCAATGGCGGTCTTTGCCGTTGTTCTAATAGTGGGATAACATCATTGTTTTCTAACACGCTAAAAGAAAAATCGACTATATTACTTGAACTATGCCGCGCGTCCTTCAAACAAATAGTGACCGCCGAGTCCTGCACTGGCGGTCTGGTCAGTGCCTGCTTGACTGAGATTCCCGGTGCATCCGATGTCTTTCAGCGAGGTTTTGTTACTTATTCAAATAACGCCAAAATTAAGGAACTTAGCGTCTCAAAAAACTTAATTGATACGGTCGGTGCTGTCAGTGAGGAGGTCGTCTGCGCTATGGCCCATGGGGCCTTAGCATGTACACCGGCAGATCTGTCACTTGCAATTACGGGCGTGGCCGGTCCTGGCGGGGGAACTAAAGCGAAGCCCGTCGGATTAGTGCATTTCGCAGTTGCAGTGCGAAACACAAAAACATGTCACCAGAAACTGATAATCCCAGGCGATCGGTCCATGGTGCGAATGGTTTCAGTAGGTGTTGGCATTGATATGTTGCTGGGTTCAGCTCGACGTTTCTAAATGTAGGTTAACGTTAAAGGAAGCGTTTAGATTCAAGGAAGCAATTATTAGTCCCGTATAGTTCAAAAGCCCGTTTCTCAAAAGCGCCAACCATTCGACGGACTGCTTCTTGAAATAACGCTCCCATTAGTTTGTTCAATAGGCGCGAGCGAAACTCAAAATCGACATAAAAATCAATCATGCAAGTGTCCTCACTTTGGGTCTTGAAACGCCAACTATTGTTCATACGTTTGAAAGGTCCAGAGATTGGAATTACTTCAATCCAATCAGGGCGTCGTGAAGTTACGCGGGAAATGAATCGTTGTCGAAACATCTTAAAACCAATAACTAAATCAGCGTCGAAAGTTTGATCTACTTCTTTAATAATATTTGCAGATAAACACCAGGGCAGAAATTCCGGATAACGATCAACAGCAATGACAAGATCAAAGATTTGCTCAGCATTATAACTCAGCAATCTTTCTTCTTTGTGTATAGGCAAAGTTATAAATTCGCTGCAATTCGTGCCGCTTTAAGCGCCACAAAATCGCTATCGGCGTGATAGGAGGAACGGGTCAGTGGGGACGCCGAAACCAACAGAAATCCTTTATCAATAGCGAGCTGTCGATAGTCTGCAAATTCAGATGGCGGCACAAACCTAAGGACCGGATGATGTAAAGGACTCGGTTGCAAATACTGTCCGATAGTTAAGAAATCGATATTACAAGCACGCATATCGTCCATCACTTCCTCAACTTCCTTCGAGTCTTCGCCGAGACCGACCATCAACCCCGACTTGGTAAACAGGTTCGCATTAAGCTCCTTCGCACGTTTAAGTAACCATAAGGAATGACTGTAACGAGCAGCCTTACGAACTTTTGGATATAACCTGGGGACTGTCTCAACGTTATGGTTGTATACGTCGGGACACGCTTCGACTACAGCCTCAACGGCGCCTGTTTTCCGTTGAAAGTCCGGAGTCAACACTTCAGTCGTGGTGTTAGGTGACGTTTCGTGGATTTTTTCAATACATTGGACGAATTGAGCAGCTCCGCCGTCCTTAAGATCATCTCGATCTACGGAGGTAATCACTACATGTCGAAGTTGAAGAGAGTTCACGGCAATAGCAAGGCGTTCAGGCTCACTTAAATCCACCGGGTTAGGTCGGCCCGTGGCTACATTGCAGAAGGCGCATTTCCGGGTGCACACACTACCTAAAATCATCACCGTCGCGTGACCTTGGCTCCAGCATTCGCCTATATTAGGGCAGGATGCCTCTTCACACACGGTATTCAGATTCAACGTATGAATTAAGTTTCTGGTTTTGGTATACCCTGTGGAAATTGGTGACTTAACCCGAATCCAATGGGGTTTCCTTAGGTACCCTGGGGTAGTTGTTTCACTGAGGGGTGGAATATTCACAACTCAGATATGAATTGCTTTGTCGTATGCATCAAGAACTGATTCGTGCATAATTTCTGATAACGTTGGATGCGGGAATATAGTGCGCAGTAGATCTAATTCAGTAGTCTCGAGCGTTTTCGCCACGGCAAAACCATGAATCAGCTCAGTCACCTCAGCCCCCACCATATGTGCTCCCAATAGTTCACCCGACTCCGCATCAAATACAGTCTTAACGAGTCCGTCTGTTTCTCCAAGCGTAACGGCTTTTCCATTTGCCTTGAATGAAAAACGCCCCACTCGCACCTTTCGGCCGTTCGCTTTAGCTACCTCCTCAGTAATACCAATGCTAGCTACTTGTGGCCGGCAATAAGTGCAAGCCGGAACGTTATCCGTATTGAGAGATTGTGTTTCCACAATCCCAACTATCCGCTCGACACACAAGACAGCTTCGTGACTAGCCTTGTGAGCCAGCCACGGAGGTCCCACCAAATCTCCAATGGCGTACACTCCAGGCTCGCCAGTCCACATCCATTGATCAACCTTAATATGGCCATTGTCTACTCTGACTTTGGTCTCTTCGAGGCCAATAGCTTCGACATTACCAGTGATACCAATTGCAAGTATCACTCGCTCGACCTTCAACGTAATCGTCTCACCATTGCTTTGTTGTATAGAGACAGTAACCCCATCAGTGCCTGCCGTAAGTGACTGCACCGTGGCCTTGACATGGAAAGTCATGCCCTGATTTTCAAAAGCTTTCTGGGCAAAACCAGAAATCTCGGCGTCCTCCGCGGGTAGGATCCGATCCATTACTTCCACTACGGTCACCTCGGATCCAAGATCCCGGTAGAAACTTGCAAACTCAATTCCGATCGCGCCCGAACCAATTACCAGTAAGGATTTAGGCAATTTTTCCGGCACCATTGCCTCTTTATATGTCCAAATGGATTTTCCGTCAGGCTGAAATCCGGGTAAATCTCGAGCGCGCGCGCCGGTTGCTAGTATTATGTGTGTTGCCTTCAATACTAATATTTTGTCGTCTTTTTTAATTTGAACCTTACCTGTTCCATTAAGCCGGCCAGTACCTTCAAATATAGCAACTTTGTTTTTTTTAAGGAGATAAGCCACACCTTCGGATAACTGTTTAGAAACGTTGCGGGAACGCTTAACAATTTTCCGTATATCGAACTGAACGTCATTTGCGGTGAATCCATACTCTTCCAAATTTGACAGCAAATGTCCGACCTCTGCACTCCGCAGTAGTGCTTTGGTTGGTATGCAACCCCAATTCAGACATATCCCGCCAAGATGCTCTTGTTCCACGAGCGCTGCTTTAAGACCCAACTGGGATGCCCTGATTGCTGCCACGTAACCTCCAGGACCCCCACCAATGATTACGACATCAAACTCTTTATTTGTCATTTAGAGCAACATCGTCAGAGGATCTTCGATCAAACCCTTAAATGCAGCTAACCACTCCGCACCGATGGCGCCGTCAACGACCCGATGATCACAAGACAAAGTACAACTCATAACTGTAGCTATAGCCAGTGCACCTTTCTTAACTATCGGACGTTGTTCGCCCACACCCACTGCAAGAATTCCTGATTGTGGGGGATTAATTACCGCAGAAAACTCTTTGATGCCGTGCATGCCTAAGTTAGAGATAGAAAAACTACCCCCTTGATATTCCTCTGGCTTAAGAAGACCGTCACGCGAACGCTGCACCAACTTGCTCATTTCATTAGAGATCTCAGCAAGGCCTTTGTCATCAGCGTTGAAGATAATGGGGGTAATTAGTCCTCCATCTATCGCCACTGCCACAGATATATCCACAGAGTTGTGAAGAATGGTCGCTGCATCAGTCCAACTAGCGTTCGCCGCTGGAACCTTGCGTAGTGCTAACGCGCTTGCGCGAATGATGAAATCGTTTATCGATAGTTTATATTCCGTTGAGCGACCATTGAGTTCGGTACGAACCTCAAGCAGGTTATCAATTTCACAGTCAATACTTAAATAGAAGTGGGGGATTGTTTGTTTAGCCTCCGTTAACCTCTTAGCGATTATTTTCCTCATGTTAGTATTAGGCACCGATGTAACGGACTCAGGTGAGGACGTTTCTGGTGCCGCACTCGGGAAAGATTTAGTTGAAGCAAGACCCGGTCGAGTGCGAACTAATGCGGACTCAATATCAGCCTTTACAATCCGTCCGTTGGGGCCGGACCCAGAAATTTTTCCTAAATCTAGTCCTGCCTGCTCAGCCATTTTCTTAGCCAAAGGGCTGGCGAAAATTCTGCCATGTCTTCCGTCTGCTTCCGGGGGCTTTAACTGCGATTCCGGAAGTTGGACGGATTGATGTAACGCAGTTTCATCGCGTGACTCAGATCCATTTTCGAGGTTTTTCTTCATTGGGTTCGACGCGCTTTTTTCTAGACCGACAAAATCTTCCAGGGCCGACTCTTCCTCCCCTTCTTCCAAAATAAGCGCGATTGGAGTATTAATCGGAATTCCCTCAGTCCCTTCAGCAATCAGAATACGCCCCAATTTACCGTCATCGATTGCCTCAATTTCCATTGTAGCCTTGTCGGTCTCCACCTCGGCTAAAATGTCGCCAGACTTCACCTTCTCCCCCTCTTTCTTAAGCCATCTGGCCAGGGTACCTTCTGTCATTGTCGGCGACAGCGCCGGCAGAAATATTGTGACAGGCATCGCCCCTCCCCTAAAACAAAGTGCAAGTTATCTTAGATTATCACTAACTAAATTGAGCAATGATGCATGATCGCACATCAAGTCTTTTGTTTTCAAAAAATTTTAAATTCAGCAAACTTTTTACTCAGGGTTACCTATACAAGTTAGCTCTTCGTCTTCCGTATTGAGCCGTGCAACGGCTCAATCTCCAAAGTTCTTTTTGGGACATAAAAAAGGGCTTTCTCCCTTTTTCAGCCGCAAAAGATGTCCAGAAAATAACCTGGAAGGGTGCACATAACTCTTTATGATCATATCAATTTCCAACAA
>PTKE01000047.1 GCA_002937585.1 Alphaproteobacteria bacterium MarineAlpha9_Bin6
GTTTTTTCTATGTCTAGGCATAGAACTCAGAAACGTGCCTCAGGTGATCCGTATTTTTCCCACCCCCTTGAGGTTGCGGGAATTCTGGCAAGTCTAAAGCTTGATCCGGCAACCATTATCACAGCTTTGCTACATGACACTGTCGAGGACGGTGTTGCTAACATGGCCGAAATCGAAGGCTTGTTTGGTCCCGTGATAGGACGACTAGTCGAAGGTGTCACCAAGATTGGCAAGCTAGAACTAACTACCGATTCTACCACCCTACAGGCTCAAAATTTTCGCAAACTGCTGCTTGCGATGTCGGAAGATATCCGTGTCCTCTTGGTAAAGTTAGCGGATCGCTTACATAATATGCGGACGCTCGTGCATATCAAAGACGGCAATAAACGTCGGCGCATCGCCCGGGAAACACTTGATATTTATGCACCATTAGCCGAACGCATCGGCATGCAAGCAATGAAGGATGAGCTTGAGGATTTAACTTTTTCAGAACTTCAACCAGAGGCTCGAAACTCAATTGTGCGACGTTTGGACGCATTGCGTGAAACCGACCGAGAAGTCACGCCGACCATCGTAGATGAGTTGTGTGGTACTTTACGAGAGTCAGGAATAAATGCAGAGGTAAGTGGACGAGAGAAGCGTCCTTATTCGATTTGGCGAAAGATGGAACGTCGGGACACGCCATTTGAGCAAATAGCTGACGTAATGGCATTTCGTGTTTTGGTAGATTCGGTGGAGGAATGCTATCGCGCGCTCGGAGTGGTTCATCGTGCTTATCCAACTGTACCAGGACGTTTTAAGGACTACATATCCACGCCTAAGCCCAACGGATACTGTTCACTGCATACAGCCGTAATCGGACCAGGAAAGCGTCGGGTAGAGGTCCAAATCCGGACGACTGAAATGCATGACCTAGCTGAATATGGTGTTGCAGCTCACTGGACGTACAAGCAGGCTGGTAGTCCTGCCGTAGGACACGAGGGGCGCAGGTTCAGGTGGCTACGAGGGCTTTTGGAAATACTAGAACATGCGGCTGGACCAGAAGAATTCCTGGAACAAACTAAACTGGAAATGTATCGCGACCAGGTATTTTGTTTCACTCCTAAGGGTGATCTAATTGCCCTACCTCATCGAGCGACACCAGTAGATTTTGCCTACTCGGTTCATTCGGAGGTTGGCGACCATTGTGTCGGTGCAAAAATCAATGGCCGCCTTGCGCCGCTGCGTACTGCGCTTCGTAATGGGGATCAGGTCGAAATTTTGCGTTCCAGCGGGCAGACTCCCGATCCAAATTGGGAACACTTTGTAGTGACGGGCAAGGCTCGGACGAGGGTACGACGATTTATCCGTCAGCAGGAGGTTAGCGAGTATGCTAGCCTTGGTGAGGCGATCCTTACTAAGACTTTCCAAAATCATAAAGAGAACTTTAGTGTCAATGCCTTGACGCCGGCGACTACCAAGTATCAGCTGCGAAATTCTGAAGAGCTTTACAGCTGGATTGGTCGCGGTAAAATTGATCCGGTCGAGGTGTTGGAGATTGTCGCTCCTGGGGCAGCTCGTCGCCGCAAGGGAAGGCGTGGAAAGTTTGTACCTTTTAGGCGAAATCGCAATCGGGCGCAAAATCATGAAGGTGCGGTGGCAATTAAGGGCCTGATTCCGGGAATGGCTGTTCATCTCGCGGGTTGTTGTAATCCGCTACCAGGAGACAGAATTGTGGGTTTGATTACAGAGGGTAAGGGCGTCACAATTCATACTATCGATTGTGAGGTATTAGTGAGTTTTGGCGGTACTCCGGAACGTTGGTTGGATGTTGCCTGGGACTCTAACGTTGATGAGGGTGGGATGCATGTGGGACGTATATCGACTGTATTAAACAATGCACCGGGCAGTTTGAATGCTTTGACCCAAGTAGTGGCTCACGCTGAGGGGAATATTTCGAATCTCAAGATCACTCACCGCTCTCTGGATTTTTTTGAAATAGTTGTTGATGTTGAAGTTCAAGACGTACAACACTTGACGCACATAATTGCAGCTTTACGTGCTGATCCCGCTATTTATAAAGTTGAGCGTTCGGGTGCTTGAAAGTTTAAGCAGGGATTACATTTTGTGTACTAACAAATCTGGAAAACGTATGTGCCAATACATGCTGGTTGGGGAACCGGTATGAGTATATTTCGCCGACGTCGAAAGCGTCCAATCTTACAGAGTTTGCGAGGCTTTTTTTGGCCAAAAACGGGTTGGGGCAGAGCCGTAAGATATGTTGGTTATCGACTGCGTCGTCTAAAGGGATCTCCTAATAGCATAGCTATAGGATTTGCTTGGGGCGTTGCGGTGTCTTTTACCCCGTTTATTGGCGCTCATTTTGTATTGGCTGCACTAGCGACTTGGGTAATGGGAGGAAACTTGCTTGCTTCAGCGGTAGGTACAGTAGTTGGAAATCCGTGGACATTCCCTGTCATCTGGTTGCTAAGTTTTAAACTTGGTAGTTATTTGTTTGGGTTGAACCCTCTC
The DNA here is from genome assembly GCA_002937585.1 of Alphaproteobacteria bacterium MarineAlpha9_Bin6. Lineage (GTDB taxonomy): Bacteria > Pseudomonadota > Alphaproteobacteria > UBA7887 > UBA7887. The sequence continues at coordinate 2,512 of PTKE01000047.1, forward strand.
GTTGAAATTCCCGAAGATCTGACGATGGTCTATATATTTGATAGCCCGAGCATGGTGCTAATGCCCATGGCTGTTGGTGGTGTACTTTTGGGTGCGATGGCGTGGGTTGGAACATTTTGGACAGTACGTCGAATGGTCGATCGATATCGGCGGATGCGCCAAGCTCGAATTGAGCGACGTTCCGCTATGCGCTTAAAAGTACCCAGCTAACAATAAAAACGGCGGATGTTATTAATTTGCGCCTCGGAGTAAACATTGATCACGTTGCTACAATCCGCAACGCGCGGGGAGGTAAGCATCCCGATCCGGTCAGGGCGGCCAGACTTGCAGGAAAAGCGGGTGCCGACGGAATAACTGTCCACTTAAGGGAGGATCGGCGTCATATCTCTGATAACGATATTTGTCGTTTGATGAATGAGGTAGATTTACCAATAAATTTAGAAATGGCTGCTACTGACGAGATGCTAGGGATAGCGCTTGCAACCCGACCCAACGCGATTTGTCTGGTGCCAGAAAAACGCGCGGAATTAACTACAGAGGGTGGGCTCAACCTGCTAACACAAGGCCATCATCATCTGCAGAAATTCATCGAGGAGCCGAAGGCTGTTGGTATTCATGTTGCTGTCTTCATCGACGCAGATTCAGGTCAGATTGATGCAGCCAGAGCTCTTGGGGTCGATGTTGTGGAGTTGCATACTGGAGCCTTTTGTGATTCCGATGGTGAGGCGTGCAAAACGGAGTTAGCGCGTTTAGGTGACGCTGCTCGGGCCGCAGTCCATTGTGATCTTTCTTGTCATGCCGGTCATGGACTAACCTTTGAAACAGTTACTCCCGTGGCTGCGATCCCAGAAATAAGTGAACTTAACATAGGTCACTTTTTGATCGGGGAGGCCATCTTCAGTGGGCTCGAAAGGAGTGTAGCCCGTATGCGGGTGCTGATTGATCAGGCGGCGGAATAGTGCGATTACTGACCTTGTATTCGGGTGACGATATTCAACTCTAGGTATGTAGAAAATGATTGTTGGTTTGGGCCATGACGTTTGTGATGCGCGTCGCATTGAGGGTGCGCTTGAGCATTTTGGCGAGCGTTTTACTAAACGTGTTTTCACCAAGATAGAATGGGAGAGATGTAAGAACCGGATAAGATGTGCCGATTGCTATGCGCGCCGTTTTTCCGCTAAAGAAGCATTGGCAAAGGCCTTAGGCACGGGGTTCAGGCGTGGTGTCTATTGGCGTGATATCGGTGTAATCAATTTACCAGGCGGGAAACCGGCTTTGCAACTTTCGGGCGGTTCCCTGGCGCGTCTAGAGGAGCTCGTCCCGCCAGAAATGGAGGCACGGCTTGAACTGAGCTTGACTGATGACCGCAATTTAGCTCACGCAATTGTACTGATTTCAGCGGTTCCAAAGAGTTGTACGGAGATGGCGCCATCAGGATGATATGTTCGTGCGATCGTTACAGGTCATCGGTATTCATATTGAATTCTTAGAGCGTGTGGTTACAGGGGCGATTTAATTGGCTTTGTAACAAATTAGATATTTTCTCTAACCCAAATTAGTTGAAAGCAATTGACTCGATTTAAGCAAATCTTCTCGAAGAAACGTGAGAGCAGTAACGCCTTTTGGGAAACTTTTCGCACCGTGCTTTATGCGATGATTATTGCGGTGCTGGTTCGTACCTTTGCGTACGAGCCGTTTAATATTCCTTCTGGATCCATGATACCAAACTTGTTGGTGGGTGATTATCTATTCGTGTCGAAATTTTCATATGGTTATAGCCGTTATTCGTTCCCGTATGGATTCGGTGTCTTTGATGGTCGAATATGGGGCACACCACCAGAAAGAGGTGATGTCGCTGTTTTTAAGCTGCCTCGTGATAATGAGACCGATTATATAAAGCGCATTGTCGGCCTTCCAGGAGATGAAATTCAGGTCCTGGGTGGTGTGCTATATATAAACGGTCAGATCGTCGAGCGCTTTCGCCTTGATGACTACGTTTATAGGGATCGATTTGGGAATCATAATAAGGTTAAGCAATATCTTGAAAACATGCCGAACGGCAAAAGTTACCGGGTACTGGACTCAAATCCATTCGGAAGCCTTGACAACACACCCATTTATGTTGTGCCTCAAGGTCATTATTTTGCGATGGGTGATAACAGAGATAATTCATCGGATAGCCGGGTTTTGCAGCAAGTGGGATATATACCTGAAGAAAATCTAGTTGGACGTGCCGAAATCCTTTTCTTCTCTACTAATGGGAGTGCTCGGCTTTGGCAGGTGTGGCGGTGGCCATTTTCCATTCGGTTTTTACGTTTTGGAAACCTCCTATGAGCCATATTGACTTCGATACGCAGGCACTGATTAGCGCAAGTGAGTGTCTTGGGGTAAAATTCAAACGGTTCGACATGTTGGCATGCGCTTTAACACACCCAAGTATTATGCCAAACCGAGCGGCTGGTGTGGATTCTCATCCCTCGATTTATCAACGTCTGGAATTTCTTGGTGACAGAGTTCTTGGACTGGTGATAGCGGAACGTCTTTTGGGTGCATTTCCTAATGAGTCCGAGGGCGAGTTGGCTAGGCGTTATGCTGCGTTAGTAAGTACAGCTACATTGGCAGATGTTGCCCGTCGTATGCGACTGGCTTCCCATGTTAAGTTTAGTCGTGGTGAGGAAGCTCAGAATGGTGCTGACAATTCTGCTAACTTGGCGGATACCTGTGAAGCTGTCATTGGAGCTGTGTATCTTGATAGTGGCTTGGAAGAAGCACGTACTTTTATAGAACGTGAGTGGGCTGAGTTGATTCTAGGTCAGGAGGAACCACCAAGAGATCCTAAAACTGAGCTTCAGGAATGGACGCAAGCACGTAGTTTAGGGTTACCGCAATACAAAGTTATCTCCCAAGGCGGTCCAGCGCACTCTCCGACTTTCATTATTGAAGTTCATGTGCCGGGATTTTCATCAACAATGGGGAAGGGAAAATCGAAACGTCATGCTGAGCGTGTCGCGGCTGAACGAATGTTAACTCGCCTATATGTAGAGGGCGAAGGCTTACTTAGCAAAAGTGATTGAAGATGGTTCTGGGTAATAGCCGCTGCATGTTTGTTGCTTTGCTTGGCGCGCCCAACGTCGGGAAATCAACCTTACTTAATCGGGTTGTCGGAGCAAAAATTTCCATCGTTACGCCAAAAGTTCAGACTACGCGAACTCGCATTGTTGGTATCGCGATGCGAGGTAAGGTGCAAATCATATTTCTAGATACACCTGGGATATTTAAACCAAGACAGCGCTTGCAACGTGCAATGGTAGAGGCTGCATGGTCAAGTGCCCGGCAAGCCGATAGCATCGTTCTGCTCATTGATGCTAATGCTGGACTAACAGAAGATAGCTGTCGTCTCATCACTAAATTAAAGGACCAAAACCGCCCGACGATTGTGGCACTAAATAAAATTGACTTGATCAAGCCGCCGCGTCTTCTCAAGTTGACATCTAGTCTAAATACGGAGGGGTTTTTTACGGATACCTTCATGATCTCGGCTTTGACGGGTGATGGGGTAGAAGATTTGGTTGCAAAATTGGCAGAAAGTGCTCCAACTGGGCCTTGGCTCTATCCGAAGGACCAACTATCCGATGTTCCCCTTCGCATGCTTGCGGCAGAGATAACTCGCGAAAAGCTATTTCTTCAGCTCCAAAATGAGCTTCCCTATTCGACGGCAATAGAGACAGAGGAATGGAACGAGCGCAAAGATGGCGGCGTGCGGATAGACCAAACCATCTATGTACAGCGTAATAGCCAAAAGATGATAGTTGTTGGCAAGAATGGTACACGTATCAAATCGATAGGAAGTGTTGCGCGATGCGAACTGGAAAAGCTACTAGAGAGGCGCGTACACCTTTTTCTCCATGTCAAAGTTCGTCGGGACTGGTCTGAGCGGCCCGACCATTACCGGACAATAGGACTAAATTTTAACGCCTAACTATAACTTCCTGTCGTTGCACGAAAGATAAAAATGGTAAGTGCCGTGGAATGGCATTAACGGGTGTGATGATGGTAACAAATATTTTAGTTATTTAACCGAATCTTATGAACTGGATCGATGAGGGTATATTTTTGAATGCCCGAAATTATGGTGAAAGTGCATCTTTCGTAACTATACTTACTCGTGCTCACGGCCGGCATGCTGGCTTGGTCAGGGGCGGGTCGAGCCGGCGACTTAGGCCAATTTTACAGACCGGAAATTTTGTTCAGTGCGCGTGGCGAGGACGGTTAGAGGAAAATTTAGGAACCTTTACGATAGAGTTGAGCCATGCTATCGCAGCTGCCCTATTGGATAATCCGGTAGCGCTGGCCGGTTTGAGTTCTGCATGTGGACTAGTTAGTGTCCTTCTACCGGAACGTGAGGCGCATTCTACGGTGTTTCATAGTCTCCGAAAGCTATTGGATACGATTAAACGAGATAATAATTGGTTCACCGAGTACGTGAGATGGGAAACTAACTTATTAAGAGAGTTAGGATTCGGGTTGGCGTTAGACTCATGTGCGGCAACTGGTCAGACCGACAATCTAACCTGGGTATCTCCAAAAACAGGGAGAGCTGTATCTGCTGATGCTGGTGCGCCATACGCTGATCATTTGCTGCCATTGCCAAAGTTTTTAATTATCCAGAACTCAGCATCGACTGGGGAAATCCGAGACGGTCTTAAGCTGACAGGCCATTTTCTTGGTCGAGCGGCAGAGAGTGGTGGGTGCGCCTTGCCTCCTGCGCGGAATCGACTGTTAGATAGTTTTTCTCGAACACCCACAACATCTTGTGATAATAACGTTTTATGACTGATCTTCCCGGAGAAGAAAGAATTCGACCTACTCCGTTTGTGGAAGCACTTAGTGAGCGTTATTTGTCGTATGCGGTCTCCACAATAGTGTCTCGGTCGTTGCCTGATGTGCGAGATGGACTTAAGCCGGTTCATCGGCGTCTGCTATACGCGATGCGTCTATTGCGGCTCGATCCTCGTTCTGGCTTTAAGAAGTGTGCGCGGGTCGTTGGAGATGTAATCGGCAAATATCATCCTCATGGAGAGGTGGCGGTCTACGATGCATTGGTGCGGCTCGCCCAGGACTTTGCAGCTCGATACCCGTTGGTTGAGGGGCAGGGAAATTTCGGAAACGTAGACGGTGATAATGCCGCCGCCATGCGCTACACCGAGGCGCGATTGACTGATATCGCTGAAGCATTGCTGGAAGGCATAGACGAGGACACGGTAGAATTTCGGACCACCTACGACGGAGAGGAGCGAGAACCGTTAGTGCTTCCGGCGGCATTCCCTAACTTGCTGGCTAATGGTGCTAATGGGGTTGCTGTGGGTATGGCGACAAGTATACCACCACACAACGCAGTGGAACTATGCACCGCTTTGCTACATCTGTTGAAGACCCCGAGGGCGCAAACCGAAGAGCTTGTCGAATTAATTCCTGGTCCAGATTTTCCAACCGGCGGGATCATCGTTGAACCCCATGAATCTATAGTAGATGCGTACGCCACTGGACGCGGTGGATTTCGTCTGCGGGCACGCTGGTGCACAGAGGATCTTGGGCGAGGGAAGTACCAGATAGTTGTTACGGAAATTCCATACCAGGTGCAGAAGGTGCGCTTGGTAGAAAAAGTAGCAGATCTGATGGAATCAAAAAAGCTTTCTTGGTTGGCTGATGTTATTGATGAGTCGACTGAAGATATCCGGCTAATTTTTGTCCCACGCGCCCGTAATATCGACGTCAATCTGTTAATGGAAACGTTATTTCGGAGTACGGAACTCGAGGTTAGGATTCCCTTAAATCTGAACGTTCTGGACAAAGACCGTGTGCCACGCGTGATGTCACTTAGGAGTGCACTAAGCGCGTTTTTAGATCATCGATTTGTGGTACTGCGCCGCCGTAGCACATATAGGCGTATTCAAATTGAAACCCGCTTAGAGGTGCTTGAAGGTTATCTAATTGCCTATGCGGATTTGGATGCAGTGATCAAAGTGATCCGTGATGCCGATACTCCTGAAAAAGAAATGAGGCGACGTTGGAAACTGAGTGAAGCACAGGTCAACGCCATACTAAGTATGCGTCTCAGGCAGTTGCGTAAGCTTGATCAATTAGAGATCAGGAAAGAATATGACGGTTTGACAATTGAACTTGGTGATTTGATCAAATTACTCAAAAGCAAAGCCCGTCAACGAACGACAATTGAAGTTGAGCTTAAACAATTAAATACGCGGTTGTCAGAAAGTGAAGTCGGGAAGCGCAGGACGGAATTTGCGACAGTGTTTGCGACCGATGAAGCACCACTGCTTGAAGTGATAGTTGAACGGGAGCCAGTTACGGTGCTCTGTTCTCAGAAGGGTTGGATTCGGACCGCTAAAAATCATCTGACGTCCGACGTTGACCTCAAATTTAAGGAGGGGGATCAGGGACGTTTTACAGTTCATGCTCACACGACTGACCGTCTTTTGATATTTGCTACGAATGGACGCTTTTATACCCTATCGTGCGATAAACTACCTGGTGGGAGAGGTTTTGGTGAGCCAGTCCGAATGATGATTGAACTTGAGAACGATCATGATGTAGTTGCTTTGTTAGTACATAAACCTGGTCAGCATTTTTTGCTTGCTGCTAGCGATGGTCGAGGTTTTCTTGTAAATGAAGACGATGTGCTCACACGGGCTCGTGCGGGGAAGCAGATTTTAAACGTTGCAGATGATATTAAAGCGGTCGCTTGTGTCCCGGCGAACGGAGATACAGTTGCAGTAGTTGGAGAGAATCATAAATTACTGCTATTCGGAATTGATGAAGTGTCTGTTCAGCCACGTGGCCGCGGTGTCATTTTGCAACGGTATCGTGATGGTGGTTTAAGGGATGTAAAAGTATTCCAGAAAGCTAATGGTCTGAGCTGGCGATTTGGAGAACGGACCCGGACATTTACTGATACTCGCCCGTGGCTGAGTAAGCGTGGTCAGGCGGGCCGATTAGCACCAACAGGTTTTCCAAAATCAAATAAGTTTGGAATTTACTAAATTTTTTTGCTTTCTGATCAGCTTCTGATCAAATACTCCATAAAGGTTTCCAACTTCTGATTGTGGTTGAAATAGACTATGGTTGTGTTGCGTGCGGATATTTTCGCGTGACCCTCCAACGTGTGATAGCAGAACCCACCTGGCCTCAGTGACTTTAAGATGGAGGTCCAGTCTATTGGGTGCATTTTTTGTAGGAAAACACTGGTGGAAATATTACTGACCATCGCTAAAGGAATTGACAAAATCAATGACCTGGTTGGCCGTTGGGTCTCCTCACTGACAGTCATCATGGTGTTGGTAACGGTAATCATAGTGGTATTGCGCTATGGCTTTTCGATCGGGTTTATATGGATGCAGGAGTCAGTACGTTTTATGCATGGCTTTGTTTTCCTACTCTGTGCGGCATACACTTTTCTCCATAACGGCCATGTTCGAGTTGACATTTTCTATGCGAATATGAGCGACCGTGGTAAGGCCCGGGTGGATATTATTGGCACTGTCCTCTTTTTAACTCCAGTTTGTCTCGCAATCTTAATTTATTCCTATGATTATGTGCTTAATTCCTGGCGCGATACGGAAGGCTCATTAGAAGAGCGCGGTCTCCACGCCGTTTATTTGCTGAAAACCTGTATTTGGATTTTTGCAATCTCGATGATTGCGCAAGGCCTATCACGGATTATTCATTGCACAGCACTTCTTCTTAACCACGGAAGCGTGGACCGTAAGAAATAAGGAGAAATATTTTAAATGTCGGGACTCTTCCTTGAGGAACTTTTCGTAATTGGAATGGTCCTGACCCTTTGTGGCGGGTTATTAATGGGCTTCCCCGTCGCTTTTACCTTGTCCGGGGTGGCTTTGCTGGCCGCATTGTTAGGTAACGCGTTTAATATTTTTGAATTGGTCTTCGTTGCTGCACTGCCTAATCGCATGTACGGAATAATGACGAATGACCTGCTTATAGCGGTGCCACTTTTTATCTTTATGGGCGTGATGTTGGAGCGTTCAAAACTTGCCGAGGAATTACTAGAGACCATAGCGCTACTGTTAAGTGGTGTACGAGCAGGATTAGGTATTGCGGTGACCTTGGTTGGCGGATTGTTAGCAGCTTCGACTGGAATCGTTGGTGCTACTGTGGTCACAATGGGTTTGTTGTCGTTACCTACAATGCTTAAGAGAGGGTACGCGGCAACAGTAGCCTGTGGGTCAATTTGTGCCGCGGGGACGCTAGGACAAATAATTCCACCATCAATTGTGTTGATATTGCTTGGTGATCAAATTTCCGCGGCCTATCAGCAGGCACAACTCGCGAAAGGAAATTTTGCACCAGAGCCTGTCTCAGTCGCTGATTTGTTTGTCGGCGCGTTACTGCCAGGACTCGGTTTAGTATTGCTTTATATAATCTGGCAGTTTGTTTACGCGACAATTTACCCGGAAAAAATGCCATCAATTCCAGCGGAAGAGCGCGCAAAAATTGGACGTGGCGAGATGATGGGGCGTGTCGTGAGAGTCCTTCTGCCGCCGCTATTTTTGATAGTGCTGGTGTTGGGCTCAATTCTTGTTGGATTGGCAACACCTACAGAAGCAGCGGGCGTCGGGGCCATGGGAGCGATGCTTCTGGCGGCAACACGGGGACAGCTCACTCGCAAAAATTTGACCGATGTCATGCAGACAACGGCAAAAATCACGGCGATGGTATTCGTCATTCTAATTGGCGCGCAATTGTTTAGTTTGGTGTTTCGTGGTTTTGGTGGGGATGACATGGTTGCCGAGTTACTGGAGTCCTTACCTGGTGGTGTGTTCACGGCAATGTTTCTGACCATGGCACTGATCTTCTTTTTAGGATTTTTCCTGGATTTTATCGAGATCTGCTTCGTAGTTATCCCGATCGTCGGACCCGCCATATTGGCGATGGACGTGAATCCCGTTTGGTTCGCAATTATGATTGCAGTGAATGTACAAACCTCTTTTTTGACGCCGCCATTTGGTTTTTCCCTGTTCTATTTGCGCGGTGTTGCACCTCCTGAAGTCACGACCATGGACATCTACCGAGGTGTGGTGCCATTTGTGTTTATACAATTGGGAATGCTTTGCATCTTAGCACTAATTCCAGAGCTTGCGACTTGGTTACCTAAGGTGGTCTACGGCTAATGTAAATCCAGCCTAAAGTGCTCGGTTATTCATATAACCTTGCTCCGCGTAGGGTCCTCGCGCAATGGCCTCGCCACGAAAATGCGACCAATTTTCGTATATTTTCTTGGCTAAACCGTCAAACTCTGCGGTTTCGGCGACGACGTCACCTGCAATCGAAAAGGCAGTTTTCACCACGTCATCTGGAAAGTGGCGAATTTGGACCTTGTGTTGATCAACCAGCACAGTTTGTGAGGCTGAATTCGCGGCGGTAAATTCTGACACCATGCCGACATTTTCGGCTTTGCAGGCATGCCTGACAATGGCCTGTAAATCTTTTGGCAAAGCATTGTATGCATCCAGATTGACAAGGCATTCCAGAGCAGAATTTGGTTCATGGAATCCGGGTCCGTAGTAATACTTAGCTATCTTATAAAATCCAAATGCAAGATCGTTCCACGGTCCAACCCATTCTGTGGCATCGATTACGCCCGACTGTAATGCCGGCATGATTTCACCGCCCGGTAGATTTACCGCTGTGCCGCCCATACGATTGATGACTTCGGCTCCGAATCCAGGAATCCGCATTTTGATTCCTTTTATGTCGTCTGCCGAGTGAATTTCTTTTTGAAACCAGCCTCCCATTTGTACTCCGCTTCCCCCAGCAAGAAATGCACGCATCCCGAAGTCCCCACATAGTTGGTCCCAGAATTCCTGACCTCCACCGTAATACACCCAGGCGTTGTGCTCTTGGGTTGTGAGTCCACCGGGGACGGTGCAAAAAAATGGAAAGGCTTTGTGCTTGGCGACCCAATAGTACGCAGCGTCGTGACTCATTTCGGCTTTCCCCTCACGCACCGCATCAAAGGCTTCAAATGCGGGGACCAATTCTCCGGCCGCATAAAGCTTAACCGTAAGACGGCCATCCGACATTTCAGTAATCGAATCAGCGACACGTTGTGCACCGGTACCCAGTCCCGGGAAGTTTTTGGGCCAGGTCGTTACCATTTTCCATCGAAAGTTTTCTTGCGAAATTGCAGGTGATGGAAATGTGGCAGCGGTTGCGGCAGCGCCAACCGTGGCGCCCTTTAGAATTGAGCGGCGATTGAGAGTTTTTCGGGGCATAGTCATGACCTTCGGGGTAGGTGGAGTTAACTAAGTATAGATCAGACTGTCTAACGCGCAATACGACTAGAGGCTCCCTTTAAGGTAATGATGGGTTTTCCGTTAGTTAAATATTTTGTCAACTCTTTGACGTAAGTATAGTGAATTGCGGAGAAATCAGAATGTCAGCGGGTTTAGTTAACGTTTAACGGACAATGCGGCCTACCTTGGTGAGGGGCGACAGGGTTTCCTCAGGTGCCGAGTGTAAGAGCGCGATTACGAGTAAAACCAAGATCAGAGAGAGGTTGATACTCCATGGAAGTGTGACGGAATTGACTCCAACTGTCGTGTGCCCGCCGGTTCACTTCTCCCTCGGATGCTGTTTCGGCAACAACGTCTTCGGACAGGCTGTACATTGTCCGAAGTACGTCATCTGGAAAGCTGTGAAGTTGCACGTTATGCTCGTTCAGTAGTACGGGTAGAGAGCCTGCATTCTTGGCAAAGTATTCTGACGGCATCCGACTATTTGTCGTAAGCGATGCGGTAAACACAATATTCTGCAGATCTTTTGGAAGTTTATTCCATGCATTCAGATCGATCATTAATTCACCGCAAGTAGACCTTTCGTGAAAGCCCGGCCCGTAGTAATGCTTCGCAACTTTGTAAAATCCAAAGGCTAGATTATTCCACGGTCCAACCCATTCGGCGGTGTCGATTACACCCGCTTGGAGTGCCGGCATGATTTCACCTCCCGGCGTGTTGACTGCTGTGCCTCCCATCCGGTTTACGACTTCGGCGCCAGTCCGGGGATACGGATCTTCAACCCCCTAAAGTCTGCGAGCAAATCAATTTCTTTTTGAAGCCAGCCGCCCATTTGAACACCAGTGTTGCCTGCCATAAACGCACGTATCCCGAACTCACTGTAAATCTCATTCCATAGCTCTTGGCCGCTACCGAATTGGATCCAGGCGTTATGCTCCATCACCGTTAAGCCCCCGGCACGGCGCAAAAGAAGGGGATGCTTTTATTCTTGGCGATCCAGAGTAGTAGGCTGCTCAGTGGCCACACTCGGCGGTCCCTTCACGTACTGCATCGAAGACCTCAAATGCGGGCACCAGCTCTCCCGCGGCAAAAAGCTTGATCTTTAGCCGCCCCTCACACATCGAACCGATCAACTCAGCGAGATATTGTGCGTTGGTTCCGGCGCCAGCAAAATTTCTGGGCCAACACGTAACCATTTTCATTCGTGTGTTTGGCCAATCACAGCGGGAGCATGGCCGAGGTCATCTGCAATTCCGTGTTCTATCGGTTGGCGACGATTTGTTGCTGCTACATAAACAGCATTACCACCAATTGAAGCTCCGGTTACGGCGCCTGATATAAAATCTCGACGATTCATTTCATGTCTCCTTGACTATTTACTTGCTAAGACAATGATTGAATTGCGGCACGTGGTGGCAACACGTTTAGGAAGGGTTGAACTGCTTCCATCCTGACTGGGTGAGAATTTCGAGTGGCATAAACCGAGCTTTGTACGCCATTTTTGGCGATTGAGCGATCCAGTAGCCTAAATAAAAGTACGGTAACCCGAGTGCGCGGGCGCGTTCAATATGCCATAAAATAACGAAGGTGCCGGGACTAAGCTTGGATCTCTCTGGGGAAAAAAACTTGTACACACCAGACAATCCATCCGAAAGCCGGTCCGTAAGTGCAACGGCGGTTAAGGTGCCAGCGGAATCGCGAAATTCTATGGTCATCGTATCTACCGGCGTATCCTCTACCATTGATCGGTAATCATTAAAATCCATCAAAGCCATCTCACCGTCGCCGTGACGTGCTTTTTCATAAGATTTAAATAGGGCGTATTGCTCCTCTGTTGCGAAGGCTTGGGTTTCTTGATGTGTAAGATCGGCGTTTCGCCGTAATGTACGGCGCATGGATTTAGTCGCTTCGAACTGCTGCACCCTAACCCGTGCCGGAACGCATGCCGTGCAATCGGGGCAGGCTGGGCGATAGGCTATCGAATGACTACGTCGAAATCCAGCTCGGCTCAGTGTGTCATGAACACGCACCGCGTCGAGGCTATTAAGTTCCGTGACTACCTTGCTTTCAAGGCGCCCAGGTATATATGGACATGGCTGGGGTGCAGTCCCGTAGAAAAAGCGCAGTTTGTTGGGGTCAGCATTGAGCATGATCTTAAGGGAACCACCTAAGGAATTAAAAGCGGTAGATTATAATACCACGGAGCGAATAGTGAAAAAGTTATCCATAACACGAAAATAAGGGGCGTTCCGGCGCGCATGAAATCTGCAAAACGATAATGTCCTGGTGCCATAACTAGAAGGTTGGTTTGATACCCTATTGGGCTAGCAAAAGAGCAGCTTGCTCCAAAAATTACTGCGTATACGAATGCCATCGGGTCGAGTCCTAGAACGAGCGCGATATTCACCGCGATCGGTGTGAATAATACTGCCGAGGCATTATTACTAAGTACGTTGGTGACTAACGCAATAAGTATAAAAAGAGCCGATAAAATTATCCCTGGGCCAGCTCCCTCCAACACGCTGATAAGGGAATGGGCGACAAAAGCCGCACCGCCTGTTACTTGTAGAGCTAAGCCTAGACCAAGTGTAGCGGCGACGGTTAGGACTATTCGACTGTCAACTGCCCGTACTGCGTCCCGAACATTTAAACATCCAGTTAGGATCATTGCTGCTCCACCGGTTACGGCGGCCACTACGATTGGTATCAATCCAGTGGCAGCAGCGAGTATAACGCCGGTAAAAATAAGTGCCGCCCGTTGGGCGTGAAAATATCGTGGGAGCAACCTTTGGGATAACTCCATTAACACTACATCGTGGCTTTCCTGCAAGGCGCGCACTTTTTCTGGTGGGCCTTGAATTAACAGAACATCGCCTTCTTCTAGGCGAATCTCGGTAAGTTGTTGGCGGATCATTCGTGATCGCCGTTGGATGCCTAGCACAATACAATCGTATTTATGGCGAAATCCTATTGATTCCAAATCACGTCCGGCAATTGCGGCGGCTGGGGCAACCATTGCTTCGGCCAATACCTGGTCGCCTTCTTGCCATGGTTCCGAGGTGCTCTCGTTTGTCGGATTCAAACTATATTCCTCGTGGAAACGTTCACCTGCCTCTAGTTGCTGGCGGGTTGGGCTGGGATGGAGTGCGCGGGGTAGTCGGTTCAATGTTTCCGTTAACACTTTACGTGTAGCCGCTACTACAATCACGTCTCCCACTTTTAGTTCGACCCAGTCAAGTGGCGGTAAAAAAGCGTGCTCGGACCGCTGGATCATTCGGACAGTCATATCGGGAAGAGTTTTAAACGTCCCTGAAACTACTGTATCCCCAATCAAAGGTGAGTCTGGTAAGACTTCAATCTGCGCAATGAACTGTCGGTCTTCACTGGTTAATTGTGTGGCCATGGCACCCCGGTTGGGAATAAGTATGGGTGCGATGAACAAGACATAAACTAATCCGACTGACGCTAGGACACATCCAGGTACGAAAAAGTCGAAGAATTGTATGGGAGCTAGGCCTAAGTCCGTCACTACACCTGCTACCAAAAGGTTGGTAGAGGATCCGATCAAAGTTGTCATGCCGCCTAAGATCGATGCAAAACTTAGTGGAATTAGCAGCCGACTCACTGGAATTCCAATACGTTCAGCGAAAGCGCTAATAATCGGAATAAATATTATGACTACAGGGGTGTTGTTAAGAACACTAGAAACGATGGCCACCGGAATTAGGCTTATGATTAAGCCGCGTAGAGCATTACCTCCACTTAGTTGGTGTAGCGTGGTTGCAACTCCTTCAAGTGCACCAGTTCGCACCATTGCCTCTCCGACTACAAGTAACGCAATGACCGTAATCAGTCCAGGGTTAGCGAATCCTCCTAAAATTTTAGCCGCATTTAATTGATTTTCGCCATTGCCATCTAAAACGGGTAGGAAATGAAACACGATCATCAAAACTGCTATTAGCGATGCCGCAGTTACCTCGAGCGGTAAGCGCTCAAGCGCAAAGGCAACTATTGTGATTAACACTAACGCTAGCGTGATCCACATTTGCAGATCAACAGCTTCAATTCCCACGGTGTTTCCCTAACAATTTCATTTTAGAAGATCTTGGTGTAGCCCTTTGTTTATGGGCGAAAGTCTCCTTTGGTTCCTATCAATATGGACTACCACACTGTGTCCAACCGCAGTAAAGTGCCCGCCCTTGAGTATTCCGTGCCCGAAAGCTACTGAAGTGGGTCCGATCTGGGTGCTGGCTCTAACCTTACCCGGGACTCTCATTTCGGCAAGATAGTCAATCTCTACTCTTGCTATCATAAAAAAAGTAGTTAGATCTCGTACATTTGATGCGATGCCATGTAAAAACACTATTCTACTGGTCTCGATAAAACGCGCAAACTGAACATTGTTAACATGAGCTGTACCATCCTGATCACTCCAACGGACCTTTTTCTTGCACCGTAAGTAATAATTTTCGGGGTCAGCCAAATTGAAAGAGCTTTCTTTAAGAGTATCTTCCATAAGGTCACATGTATAAGAGCAGTAATCTTGCCAATCAGCGGTGAAGTTGGGTGCCGGTTTCGTCGGGATTGGTTGATAGGTGAGTGCCGATGGGTGAGATAGGGACATTCTCTGCTCGCATACCTATCAGGACCGTATTTTTGGCATTTTTCTTCGTTGGTTGCACGGCTTTTGGAGGACCGGCCGCCCATATTGGGTATTTCCGCGAGAGCTTTGTTGCTCGTCGTCAATGGCTCACGGACGAAACCTTCGCTGACTTATTTGCACTTTCCCAATTCCTTCCAGGGCCGGGTTCCACACAACTGGCAGTTGCTATCGGCACTGTGTGCAGGGGTAAGTTAGGCGGGTTGGCTGCCTTGGTTGGTTTTACGTTGCCAGCTTCAGTGCTTATGATCGCATTTGGCTTGCGCTTATTGGCTTCCGACGCGGCGTTCGATTCTAACTGGTTGCATGGTCTGAAGATAGCAGTGGTTGCAGTGGTTCTGCAGGCCGTGATTCAAATGGCGCCTCGTCTTTGTCCCGATTGGCGAGGGCGTATAATTGCTGCCATAGTTTTGGGCGGTTTGATTTTAATTCCTATCAGTTCTGGGCAGATTATCGCAATTGCAGTTGCTGGAATAACCGGTTTGATATGGCGTCGTCAGTTCTCGTCTCCGGAAGTTTCGCAGACTTCCGTCATGGATTCTCAAACTTTTGCGACTGGTAATTTGCTCTTGCTGGCTGTCCTTTTTTTAGGGTTACCGGTTGTGACATTGGTACCGGGAGTGCCGACCATCATCGATGTATTGGATGGTCTGTTTCGTTCAGGTGCCCTTGTTTTTGGTGGCGGCCATGTTGTGTTGCCCCTTTTAGAAGCGGAGTTTGTACCAACTGGGTGGGTGGATAAGAATACATTTTTTGCTGGCTACGGCATTATGCAGGCTCTGCCTGGTCCCATATTTGCATTTGCTGGTTATTTGGGAACTGTAATGTCGCCAGTGCCGAACCGGTTGTTAGGGGGGGGTATTTGTTTGGCGGCGTTGTTTTTGCCGGGCTTGTTACTTATCTGGGGCGTACTCCCTTTCTGGACTCGTTTCTCAGCCAATCAGACACTCCGTTCAATGTTAAGAGATGTCAATGCCGCGGTAGTTGGTCTCCTTGCGGCTGCCCTCTACGACCCAATTTGGGTAAGTGCAATTTCCTATTGGACGGACGCAGCTTTGGCATTAGCTGCCTTCCTCGCAATTCAGTCCCAAGGCATCCCGACTTGGGTGGTCGTCATCGGTTGTGCTGTTTGCGGTGCCGCTTTGTCATAGACGTAAGAAGAAAAAAAGCGGGTGAGTCGATACCCAGGATATGAGCGAGGTTACGCCTATGGGTTTGATGGCATAAGCACTAAATGATTCTTTGCTGCTACCTCTACCGCTTCTGTGGTCATTGGTAAGAGGATCCACTTCCCGTTCGACCAGTGATCGACGAGGTCATTATAGTGCCTTGAAAAGATATTGCCGGATTGTCCGGTGCTTATCATCACGTGGGTCCCATCTAAATCTGCAAGATCAAAAATCATGCGGAGTGCAGCACCATGATTTTCCTCAAAAGGTGTTTCTATGTTGGCGATGGTAGTATTGGCCTGCATCACAGTGAAGGGTCCGCCACTGTGCGAGTGAACGATATCGAAAAGGTTCCCGAGCACCGGAATTTTTGAAAAAGCCTGGTGACGGTGGCGAGCATGATGCGCTGCACCCCATTTCCAGGATTTTGAATTGTCGCCATACCGTTCGTTTAACCATAACAATGCAGCGTTTTGTGCGGCAAGGATTTGTTCGCTGCAAGATTCAATGGGCGCGGTCGTCACGTTGTCGCACCATTCGTTTTCGCCAGTTAACGTGCGATACATAAAGTTAGGTCGTCGGTCCCAAACTGTCCCGAACTTATCTCCCAGTTCGTCTGCATATAAAAACCGCGTGAGTTCCCGATACCAAGTATGAAAGATTAGGGGTTCAATCGAAACTTTGTCCATGGACCCATCCCACCGGGTAAGTCGGTTGTGTATCTCCCTCGCTTTTACGTCCGGCGTAACGGCCAGCATCAAGGGTAGAAAATCCTTTGCCATTATCGATTGGACGTCGGTCTGCATCATTTTGAAACCGGCAATGGTGTGGTTCGATGGATCGGCTAGTAACGCCTTTATTCGTTGGGCACGGTATGGCATCGACCACTCATGGGTGATGAAGTGGGGGTAGTCCTCGGCAACGATTTTTTGATTGGCAGTGACGATCATTCCGTCATCGGCATTGTGTTGGCGCGGTAATTCATCGAAAGGTATCGTTCCGATCCAATCGCCATCTCCGGTCCAACCCGCTGAAGGGAGCCACCCGTCCCCGTTGCGACGGATTGGAACACGTCCGGCTGCGATGAAATTTATTCCTCCATCGATATGAGCCGAGACAAAATTTTGCTGGGGTGCAATAAAATCTCTTAAGGCCACTTGCATCTCCGGCCACGATTGTGCATTAGCAAGACGAAATCCGGCTTGCAGCGTGGTGTCGTTATGAGAGAGTGCTGTCCAAGCGAGGGCCAGGGCTTCGTCATTCGAGATGGCATTAGCGTGCGGTGCGCTGGCATCTGAGATCACCGGTCCATGGCGTGTTTCTCGTATCTCCATGCTCACATTAGGGGAATCTTTGACACGGATGGTTTCCGTCCGCTTATGAAAAGCGGCTGTCCCGTGTGGCGTCATATACCGTGTGGGATCGTTCTCAACCGTTTTCTCGACGAAGAAATCTTGGACATCAGGACCCGTATTGGTGATACCCCATGCCAGAGCTTCGTTACGTCCGACAATGATTATAGGAATCCCCGGTAACGTAGCGCCAGCCACGTTCAGGTTAGGAGCAGATAGATGGGCAATATACCAAGGGGACGGTGCACTAAGTCCTAAATGTGGATCATTGGCGAGTAACGGTTTGCCGGTTTGGGTATGTCGCCCATCGACCACCCAATTGTTGGAGCCTACCTTTCCGGTTGCTGTAGGAGGCAACGCCGCTAGCACGGCTTCGATTAATGCTGGTGCACCTGGTAGGGCTTTGACCTCCTCGAGAGGGCGAGGTGGATTGCCAGGATAGGAGGGCCACAATTCCGATAACTGACTTGGCGTCAGTTGTTGTGCCAACTGGTGGCGCATTAATTCAGCATCAGCGTTGGCGCCAAGCTTCTGCGACATCATTTTAGCGGATACCACTGAGTCTGCAGCCGTCCAGAGCTCGGGTTGGTGACGAAAAACTAAAAATTCTAGAGGTAGCGGTCCTTTGTGACTCGCTAAATAGGCGTTGATGCCGGTTGCGTAAGCCTCGATGAGAGCTCTGCTAGCTTTTTCATAATGATGTAAGCTGGCTTTTGCAGCGTGGTAGAAGCCAAGACCTCGAAGATATTTGTCGGCGTTCAGTGTAGTTTTTCCAAAAATCTCGGAGAGCCGCCCG
>PTKE01000048.1 GCA_002937585.1 Alphaproteobacteria bacterium MarineAlpha9_Bin6
CAACGTAACCTTAGCTATGCCAACACCCATGTCTTTGATGTTTGATGAGACCACGATCTACGAAATCACAGGACGAGCTAAACTTGAAATGTTACCCGAGTACGACGTCTCAACCGATCATGCGACTGTCGGAGGCGGTGTCGCTTTATTCTTTGTAATTGTCGAGAATTAACAATGTCTCATAATTTGAGGCAGAAGAACCCGCAATAGCTCAATGATCAGAGGCGCGCTGGTTTCGGTTTTAACTCTGGTTTTTACGATACTCGCAATTGCCGGGGTTTACTCCGGCCACATGCGTTATTCCTTAAAACCCGAGCAAATCGCTGATGGCGTCTACGTTTTTTGGGGCCAGCAAGAGCCGCTTACTTGGGAGAACGGTGGCAATATCGCAAATACTGGATTTATCGTAGGAAACAACTCGGTATTGGTATTGGACACAGGACCAACGCAACTCTATGCGGAGGAGATGATCGCAGCCATCCGCACTGTCACAAATCTTCCGATCCGTCACGCCATCGTGACGCACCACCACCCCGATCATGCCTTTGGAATCCAGAGTTTTAAGAAAAATAACACGAACGTATACATGCACCCTGATTCAAGATCGCTCTTAGCCAAAGAGGGACCCATATTGCTTGGCTTTTTGGAGACTTTAATTGGCACCAACTGGATAACTGGAACGAAAATTGATAGGCCCACACACCTAATCCGAACGGAACGGAGTATCGACGTTGGCGGCCGAATCATCAAAATACTGCCTTTTGCCAACGGCCATACCCCAGGGGATCTCGTGGTTTATGATCAAGAAACCCGGACCCTATTTGCGGGTGATTTAGTTTTTCACGGCCGTGCGGCAACTGTTCCACACGCAAATATTTCAATCTGGCTCCACCATCTTGATGTGCTGATCGAACTCGGCTGGGATACACTCGTGCCCGGTCACGGTCCGATCGTTACGGACCAAATCCCGTTTGAGGAGCTCAGATCCTACCTATATTTTTTGGAACAAACCGCAACGGAATCTGTGGCGCGCGGCGATACACTGGCTGAGACTTTACAAACCGAAATCCCGGCACCATTCAACCAACTTGCAACGGTGAAAGCTGAATTTCAACGTTCAATTACGTCGTTATTTCGAAAACTTGAAGCTGAAGACTTCGAAGCCTCGCTCCCAGTCTATTGAACAAACAAAGCTATACTTGACTGACATGCAGTATGGTGATTTCACACTAAACTTTATCTATTTGGCATAATCAAACTGGGTGGTTTAGAACCAGCTTTGGTTTGGAAAAAAGAGCCTAATGAAAATAAATACCTTAGGTCTGAGCACTTTAGTGGTCACGTTGCTCTGGGCAAATCCGTCACTTGCGCATCACGTAATGGGTGGAGATATTCCTGTCACGTTTTTACACGGCTTCCTCTCAGGCCTTGGACATCCGATCATTGGACTTGACCATTTGGCGTTTATCGTTGCCGTGGGCTTAATTGCTTCTCTACATCAGAACGCATATTTTTCACCTTTTGCATTTCTTGCCGGTACTCTCGGCGGCATTGCCCTTCAATTAAAGTTCGTGGAAATACACTTCGTCGAGTTTGCAATCGCTGGCTCGGTAGTTCTATTGGGTGCCTTAGTGATACGTGCAAAACATCTGCGAGTGTTCATCACCATCAGTATTTTTGTGGTCGCCGGGATTTTGCACGGATATGCGTACGGAGAAAGCATTGTCGGAGCCGAGTTGACCCCACTCACTGCATACCTTATGGGGCTTTTGACGATTCAGTACGCCATTGCCGTCTTAGTCATTACTTTTATGGGTCTGATAGCTAAAGCCAACAATTCGGTTATTCCGGTCCGCATCATGGGAGGGGTGGTTCTAGGCATTGGGTTGGCCTTTATGGCCGAAAACATTTCTAATGCCGCACTATAACCAGCCCAGTCTTCCTTATGACTTCACGAAGCGGTCACCGTGCGCCGCATCCTCGTCGCTTGGAGGAACCAACAAGCTCAAGGCTACGAACACAACTATATTTGCGACCAGACCCAACAAGCCTGCGTGAAGGTCAAACGGTTTTCCGTCAGCAATAAGCTGAAAATAGAAATTTACCCCTACACCAACCAATAAGCCGCAAATTGCGCCGGCTCGCGTCCCGCGCCGCCAGAACAAGGCACCATAAACCGACGGTGCAAACTGGACTATCGCCCCATAAGCGCCAAGCAGTAGCTGGATCAACCCTTGGGCTCCAAAAATGGCAAGGTAGTATGCTGCGGCGCCCACCAGCACCACTGCCACTCGCATGATCAAAAGCTGCGTACGATCAGTCAAGTTTGGTTTCAACGGAGCCACAACATCACGGCCGGCGGATACCGAGGCACCGTGCGTAATCGCGTCTGCCGATGACATTGCCGCAGCCAAAGCACCAGCACCAATAAGACCGTAAATAAGACCTGACCCGCCGAGTTCGTGAGTAATGAGATAAGGCAGCACCTGGTCAGGACTATCCAGTGCATCCGGGGGCACCACCCCAATCGCAGCAAACCCAATGAAAAGAACTGGCACTAGAAAAAGCGCAAACAAAGGATATGCCACCACAGTAAGTTTTATGCGTCGCTCACTCGTAGTGTAGGATTTCGTAAACAAGTGTGGCCACATCATGAAGCCAACCATCGACACCAAGATCGCGCTAGAATACGCTGCAGCCGACATCGCCGAACCCGGGTGCCCTATCACTAAGAAGTCCTGCGGTCGCTCGCGGGCTACAGATTCAAACATTGCGCCGATACCACCGTGCAGGTGGCTTACCAGATAGACAGACAAACCCCAGGCTACAACCAACATCAAAATCGCCTGCAAAACATCACTCCAGGCCGCACCCCGAACACCGCTTGTGATTACGTACACAACAACGATTCCGTACGCTAAAAGTGCACCCAGCCAAATTGGTATATGTCCTTCAGTTAGGACATTAAAAACATATGCCATGCCTTTAATTTGAAGTGTTAAATACTGGATAAATGCCAGTACCGAAACGATACCAACTATGACTACTAACGCACGTGACCGATAACGGTCCGCGAGTAAGTCACCCATTGTAAAATAATTGTGCTGTGCACCAAGACGAGCCACCTTTGGACCAATTACGTACCAGGGTAACAAGCCCAGTGCGGCATACGCTAAAATGTAAAACGCCGCGGCTCCCTTCGAATAAGCCCAGCCTGGTCCTCCAAGAAAAGCGAAAGCGGAGAATATGGTTCCACCCATAAGGAACCACATAACGAACAAGCCCAGTCCACGATCCGCAAC
Organism: Alphaproteobacteria bacterium MarineAlpha9_Bin6; assembly: GCA_002937585.1. Taxonomy (GTDB): domain Bacteria; phylum Pseudomonadota; class Alphaproteobacteria; order UBA7887; family UBA7887. The sequence continues at coordinate 3,303 of PTKE01000048.1, forward strand.
GGCATACTCGGAAACCGAGAAAAAGGAACGGCCGCGGCCCGCCAGCAAGCCAAGTGCAAACGCAAAAACCAAATAAACCGTCATGGCTATAATTGCTATAACCCACGCGTCCATCTATTACTCCCCAGCTAGGCTACCGGATCGCGCGCTTCTGTTGGCAGCTGGTGGTGCTTTGGTGCTTGTGGATGGTGACCCCAGTTCGTCATTCGCACTCGTTTCCCCTCCATACTCGTGGAGGAAGAACGCAATGACCGCAAAAAATTCCACGGTAATCCAAAATACCACCCAGAACATCGAAAAGGGCATCCCAAGCACGTACGGCTCAACCTGATTCCCAAACCCGTAGATCGGAAAAATCATCACCAGGGTGATGGCTACAGTGAAACAAACGAACGCACCGGTCAGACGACCGGAATGCGCCATCTTCGATAAAGTTGCGACAAATAAACAAGAAAAGAAAATTATCAAAATTAACAAATGCGGTCTCAGTCTTATATTGCTATTGGAAAAATCATCACCGGAGCGATGGCGATAACGAGACAAACGAACGCAGGAGCGCGACCCGCCGGCCACCGAGTCCACTTGTCGTGCTCTCTAACTCCGCCATGCGCCCTCCCGGTCGCGACCCTGTGTTCAAACTAGATACTACGCGAGCATCTCACGAGAGCGCAAACATCTTGAATTTCGACATTCCGCTAACATTGCCCGCGAATTGTCTCTTCCAGGAGAGACAATGCACCCCGGGTAAACTCCCACATGTTGGCTTGCCGGTCCGCTCTCTTCGTCTCGAAAGTGCGCACTTGTTCTCCCGGTCCAGAAACTGCGAGGCATGTATGACCAGGATCGTCTCCATAACGGTTTCCCGCAGGACCGGACGCACCGGTTTCCGCCAATCCCCAAGTAGCACCAACGTGATCCCGTATGGTTCGAGAGAGCCATAGCGCATAGGGCTCCGACGCTGAGCGAACACCTTGTAGCGCCTCCCCCCCATCCGGCAAAAGTGCGCTCCGCGCGGCCAAAGTGTAAATCACACCGCCGCCCATGAAGTAAGCAGATGCTCCGGCGACCGCAAGCAACGATGCCGATATCAAGCCTGCTGCCGATGATTCAGCGACAGCGACAGTTTCCTTACGGGATTTCAATAATCCGGCGACAACCGAGGAATATTCAGTTAAATCATCCATCGTCATCGGCTATCTAGTCTTGGTGAGCAGGGCAATTTTAACAGGGGATATACAACAAGGGGGTTACATTGGCAATTTACGAACTACGTACGTACACACTAAATGTCGGAAAGATTGCCGACGCAGTCAAGCTGTACACAGAAATAGGCTGGCCGGCTCTCAAGCCATATCAAGACCACCTTATTGGTTATTTCACTGGCGATGTCGGCGCCCTCAACCAAATTGTTCATCTATGGAAATTTGACGACGATGCCGACCGACGCCAGTTTTGGGCCAAGATCTATGCCGACGATAATTTTATGGCCTTTGCTGCCAAATTTCGCCCGCTATTACAGACTCAAGAAAACAAGTTGCTGCTAGCGGCTCCTTGGGGTCCTCACCCCTAGACAATAAGTTAACGTCAAAGGATGTTTTCGCGAATCTGGCGCGGCAAATAGATCGAACGATGGGTAATTCTTGTCACCGGCTCTTGGTCTCGCGCAGCAATCAACACATCTAGATCTACAAATAAATGGCCCTTGCGTTCGAAATTATCCGTGACCACTGCACGTGTAGTGAAAGGTTCCTCGACGCCTAATACCCGCAGATTCCAAATCCAGCTCTCTACATGAATCCAGGGACCGAGCAGAACATTTTCACGCAAAACCATATTGGCTCTGCGGAGGATATATCCCGGATGTACCAACCTTTCATCATCATAAATGGTCAAGTTTTCACGAACCGACACGAGATATTCAGCATGTTCTCCAACGGCCGGTCCATCCTCACGACCACCTAGTACCGTATTAACGGCAAGTGTGGCTTCGTCAGCCTGCGGTCGGCGCTCGGCATCCGGCATCCTCGTCTCTTTAATTTTCGTATGCGAAGGCATTCTTGGTGCATCCGGCATGGCCTCGCCCTCACCACACGATCCTCTACCGGTAGATGCCGTCACGAGCATCTTCCCGTTCTCTTCCAACACTGCAGCAACTACGGTTTTGTCGCCGTCATAGATCGGTTTAGCCAACTGTACATGCATATATCCATGCTCAAGCCAGTCTCGACCCCAATGCAGAACCGGCGCATGGGTCATATACGCGTAGATATCAACTCCAGGGACCAGAGCTCCGGAAAAACCGAACTTCTGTGCAATCCCGTCATCGTGAATTTTGTTATCCGAGCCATGCCCGGTGTTGTATGCGATGAGCGTATATTCGGTTAAATCAATCGCAGGCATAACGATCTCAGTTTGCTTGACTATGAAGCACACCATCGCGTTCAAGACGCGCTATATCGTCAGCTGAATACCCGGCTTCGGTGAGGATTGCTGAATTGTCAGCACCGAGAAATGGCGCCAATGCCGACCCCTTCGCAGGAGTCCGGTCAAAACGTGCGGCAGGTCTAGGCTGCCGCACAAGTCCCAGGATCGGGTGATCATGAACCTCAATGACCCGGTTTTCCCGAATTTGCTCATCCTCAAGGATTGCCCAGCGATCTAAGATGGGAGCACACGGCACATCCTCAGCCTTGAACCGTTCGAGGATTTCGTCACTTTTCCACTTAGCCAGTTCATCGGTAATCATCTGTCGACGCTCGGTTTGGTTCGTAGAGCGATCTGCCGGAGTCTTAAACACTGGATCCGCGATCAATTCTTCGCGCCGAAGTGCGCGACAAAGTCCAGCCCATTCTGAATCGGTGACAGCTGCCGCCGTGATGTACCCATCAACCGTTTTGAATACCAAATCCAGGCCCATTTGCGCCTTCGCTGGATCTACCTCATTGCCAACAAAATTTAAACCGGACATCCCTTCGGGCCAAAGATAAGCGATCATTGTGTCGAGCATCGATAAACGCACATGCTGACCTTCCCCGGTACGTTCACGGTGTAACAGCGCGGCAGTAATTGCCTGAGCCGCAGTAACTGATGTGGTCTTATCCGGAATAACGGTCCTCACCATTCGCGGCTCTCCGCTTTCACGGTCACGTTGAATGTCGGCAAGGCCGGAAATTGCCTGAATAATAGGATCATAGACGCGCTGACCAGAATAAGGGCCCCTTTCCCCAAAACCACTGATCGATACAAAGATAATTTTAGGTTGGATCGATCTCACTACATCCTCTCCCAAGCCCATACGTTCGATCGCGCCCGGCCGAAAATTTTGAACTAGCACATCCGCAGTGGCCGCAAGTTTTTTGACGGCTTGAAGCCCCTCGGGTTGTTTAAGGTCAATCGAAAGAGAACGTTTGTTGCGGTTACAAGATAGAAAAGATGACGGCATGCCACGGTACTGCTGACCGGACTTGCGCATGTACTCACCACCTGGCGGCTCGATCTTGATTACATCGGCACCCTGGTCGGCCAACATCATAGTGGCTACAGGACCCGAGACCATTGTGGTCAAATCGATCACTCGGAAGCCGGTTAGAGGTCCGGCCATTCGTTAAACCTTTTTTTCATAAAATTAAACTGTCAGCTACCTATGTCGACCGAAGTACCGATTTTGGAGTACCGTTCGGATAGTTAGTTTTCACTGCATCCTGATAGCCAGGCCGTATTAATACTTGCTCTCGATACTTATGCACTAGGTCAGGCACATCAATGTCGTAGGAAATAGCCCAATCCAGACAAGAAGTCAGGAGAATATCCGCTATAGAGAATTGATCCCCGACTAGATAGCTACTCCCATCCTTCATCCTCGTAGACGCAGCACTGATTTGTTTTTTGAAATATTCTTCTGCTGAAGCCACTGCTACCGGCGCAGCCCCATAAACATCCTTAAGACTGTCGTGACGGCGGATAAGATAAAGGGAATGGGCATCGAGTTCAGTCATCACGAAATAGCACCACTCACTAATTTTTGCCCTCCCTTCCGCGTCATTGCCTCTGAAAAATTCCTTCGGAAGCACAAAAGTTTCGCTCATATAGCCAATGATGGCAGCACTTTCAGTCAACACTAGGGACCCATGCTGAAATACAGGAATTTTCTGCTTAGGATTTATTTCAGTAAAACTATCCGTTAGTGTTTCCCCAGACCGAGATCTTATTGGTATCACCTCGTATTCAAGATTGAGCTCCCGTGCCATCCAGTGCACACGCATACACCTGACCGACTCAATACCCCAAACCTTAATATTTTTTACTTCAGCTTCAGGCACTTTGTGATTTACCGCCTCTACATGTCTCCAAAGACTACGTCAAAGGAATGGAAATTCCATGTTTCTCGAAGGCTGGACGAGCTCGCAGACGTTCAAACCAATTTTCGAGATTTTGTTGCTCTTTGCGTTCTTTCTTTTCAACGAGAGCAAACCAACGCCAAGCCATAATACCAAGCGAAACTTCCGCCAAGGTAAATGTGTCATCCACGATCCAACGCTGATCATTCAGTCGGTCATCTAAAATTCCCCAAATAGGCTCCGCCTTTGTAATAGCTTCTTTGATCTCAGACGAAGGCACTTTATCCGGCATCCGGACTCTACCCCAAAAAATTGTAGTCATCGGTGGAAGCAGCGTCGTTTGCTGCCAGTCCATCCACCTCTCGACGTCAGCGCGGGTCGTAAGGGCCGCAGGATATATTTCTTCGGGACCATATTTGCTCGCCAAATAACGGAGAATTACATTACTTTCCCAGAGTATGAACCCATCATCCTCGATCGTTGGCACAACAGCGTTTGGATTGCGAGCCAACATGTCAGGATCATGTGTGCGTCCAAATTCACCGCCTGCATCTTCGTGTTCATAATCAAGCCCAATTTCCTCGCATAACCAGAGAACTTTCTGAACATTGTTGGAATTGCGACGGCCCCAAATTGTTAGCATCTTTAAGTTCCTTCTCACTTTTCTTCGCCGGCGGCGATTCGTGCCTCCCAAGCCTCGTAATCAAAATTAGGATCGTGGACTGACCTGATTTGGGCCCGCTCTCGACCCTTTAATAAAGCTATTAACGATTCATTATAAGGGGTTGCAATTCCTAAAGCTTTCGCCTCCCTATTAAGCGCTCCATTAATCGCATCAATCTCAGTTGGCCGGCCTGCATCGACATGTTGCAGCATAGATGGCCGATTAAACCTATTAGGCAGATGCTGCTTCAAATCATCTACCACATTTGGGTTCGGTAACTTGATCCCTTTGATCTCAATGACCTTCAGCACCTCATTAATAACTTGGGCTTGAAACTGTGCGAGCTCAGGCACTCGGGGAATCTCCCCGCTCCGCAAACCAGTCGTCGCAGATATCGCATTAACCGCACAATTCACCAGAAACTTTTGCCATATCTGACCGATTATCTTATCAGAGACCTCTGCAGCGAACCCAGCCTCCGCAAGCGCGTCTGCTAATGCCTTTGCACGTTTGCTGGAAGCGCCGTCCAATTCTCCAAGAGAGGTCTTCCCCATATGGGTAAGCGAAACGTGGCCAGGTCCCAGATTTGCCGCACTACACATACTAGACCCGCCCAAAGTACGTGCCCGACCGGCTTCCGCAGTCAAAGCTTCAACATTGCCAATACCGTTCTGAAAAGTGATCGCAAATCCATGATTCCCGATCAGTTTCGCCACAGTTTTGGATGCGGTCTTTGTATTATTTGTGTCACAAAACATAATCGCGACATCAGCAACTTCTCCGTCTTCGAGCTCAGTCGCGGCCTGTACTTTGATCCGATGGGTACCCAGCACACCGTCGACCAGCAATCCCTCTCGATTGATTGCGGAAACGTGGGCTTCATCGGTGTCGATAAGCCGTACTTCGTGCCCGGCAAGCGCCAAAAGACCACCAAATGAGCCACCCATGGCCCCCGCCCCCACCACCGTGATTTTCATGACAAAAGCTCCCCCCTCGCACCATATGAGCGTGCGCCATCCGACTTGAAAAGAAAGTGTTAGTCAAATAATGAAGTACCTAAATAGACAACTGGCGGCTTCGTCCTGCCTTGATGGGAGAGATAGTTATGCATTTCGGCGTAATGATGTTCGTTACCGATTATTCGATGTCCGCACCCGAATTAGCGGTAGCGGCTGAAGAGCGTGGTTTTGAATCTATGTGGATTCCTGAGCATAGTCATATCCCGACATCGCGGGAAACCCCGTTCCCCGGAGGCGGAGACTTACCAAAACCATATTACGACGTGATGGACCCCTTCATAGCGCTCGGTGCCGCAGCAGCGGTCACAAAAACAATAAGACTTGCAACAGGCATTTGCCTGGTTATTCAACGCGACCCTCTCCAAACTGCCAAGGAAGTCGCAACCCTCGATCAAATCTCAGGGGGCCGATTCATTTTTGGCGTGGGTGCAGGCTGGAACCGAGAAGAAATGGCCGACCATGGGACGGACCCCAAAACACGCGGACGTTTGATGAAGGAGCGTATCGAAGCGATGAAAGTAATTTGGGCGAATGAAAAGGCCGAATATCACGGTGAATTCGTCGATTTTGATGAAATGATGACACGCCCCAAACCAGTCCAACAGCCACATCCACCAATTGTCGTTGGAGGCTCCTTTCCACATGGTGCAAAACGCGCCATCGATCTAGGGGACGAGTGGATGCCGGTGGGTGGGCGTGACGCGGATGTTGTGGACATCAAGTCGCAGTTTCGGCAAATGGCAGCAGAAGCCGGCCGTGAGCCGGATAGCTTGGGTCTAAGCGTTTATGGTGCGCCAAGCGACGTGGACGGAAACCGAAGGCTGGCCGATCATGGGATCACCCGCTCGGTTTTCCGCCTGCCATCAGAAACAGCCGACACTGTGCTGCCGCTTCTGGATAAAAACGCCGAGATCATGCACCAGATCAACGGATAACCGTGCAACTACCAGGTATCGATATTGGGACGCTTTTTTCCTGTCCGTGGTGTGGGCGGGGGAGAAGCGTGGAGCGCTCCCGTGATCCACCGTCGCGATTCCGCTGGATCAATTACATCGTCAAATTCAAAATGTGAGGCTGCATTTAGCGCTTCACCTTCTGCATACGCTCGAGCAACCATCTTTTCGAACAGCGCCTTACGTTCGTCCGGATCTTCGATAGCAACCAGTTCCTTGCGATAGCCTAGTTTGACTGCACCCTCCAAGCCCATGCCACCAAATTCTCCGGTCGGCCAAGACACTGTGAAAAGTGGTGCATGATAACTACCACCAGCCATCGCCTGCGCACCAAGCCCATAACCCTTGCGAAGCACTATGGTAAAAAATGGAACCGTCAAATTGGCACCTGTTACAAACAAACGACAACAATGCCGAACCAAAGCTGTCTTCTCCACCTCGGGACCGACCATCATCCCCGGTGTGTCACAAAGCAGTAGCACAGGTAAATCAAACGCATCACACAGCTGCATAAAACGTGCAGCTTTGTCAGCACCATTGCTATCAATAGCGCCAGCCAAATGCATCGGATTATTGGCAACAAGACCAAGTGGCTTGCCCTCCACTCTTATCAAGGCTGTTACCATTCCTAATCCGAAATGGCGACGCAACTCGAGCACACTCCCTTTATCCGCTAAAGTGTCGATTACCTTTCGCACGTCGTAAACACGTAATCGGTTCTCCGGAATGACGTTGCGTAGCAAACGCTGATCCTCACAATTCCAGTCCTCGATTGACCCCTGAAAATATGAAATGTATCGCTTCGCCACACTCACGGCCTCGGCTTCATCGGAAACCAATAGGTCAACTACACCGTTCGCCACTTGAACTTCCATTGGTCCTACTTCCTCGGGCCTGAATACACCCAGACCCCCCCCTTCGATCATCGCAGGACCACCCATACCAATGTTCGAATTTTCCGTTGCGATTATTACGTCGCAACAACCCAGCAACGCAGCATTGCCTGCAAAGCATCGGCCTGAAGTGATACCAACTAGCGGAACCAAACCAGATAACTTTCCGAACAAATAGAATGCCTTGATATTGAGGCCTGCGGGGGGCGCACCGTCCGTATCACCTGGTCGACCTCCACCGCCCTCCGTAAAAAATACCACCGGCAAGCGCGATCGCTCAGCAATTTCAAACATCCGATCCTTCTTGTCGTGGTTCATAAAACCTTGTGTGCCAGCTAAAACCGTGTAGTCGTACGACATCACCACGCATCGAGATTTTGACTCGCCGAATAGATCTCCATTCACGCCACCTACACCGGAAACCAGCCCATCAGCAGGAGTACGTTCAATCAAATCTTTGACAGAATGCCGTTGCCGCTGGGCGGCAATGATCAAAGGTCCATATTCGATAAAACTGCCAGGATCACACAAATCCGCAATGTTTTCGCGTGCTGTTCTTTGACCAGTCTTACGCCTGCGCGCAACCGCTTCTGGCCGTTCGTGATCGTACCCCAGGCTATGGCGCTTCTGAACCGCAGCAAGATCATCCCGTACGTGATCAATATCCACATCAACCGACTCTTCGGTCATGCTTTCCTGAACTTCGTCAGCCTCTAGGAAAACAAGAGGGTATCCCTCGAATACGGTATCCCCAACGCTTACAGCCAACTCCCTAATAAAACCCGACCTGTTGGAAACAATGACGTGCTCCATCTTCATCGCTTCCATGATCAAAATATTCTGACCACCGCGCACTTTATCACCTGCACTCACGTCAATACCAACGACAGTACCTTGCATTGGGGCAATAATTGGAACCGTACCTTTAGTCGTTTCGATATTTGCGGAAGTTTTATCGACTCCACCATCGGTGGTAGTTGTCACAACCTCTACGTCCAATGTCGAATCTTTGCCATAGTCAAGCACAGCAAGGGGGTCCCTCTCATCTATGCTGGCTCCCGCACGGCGCTGTTCAGTCGTCAATAGTTTTGTGTCCAAATCGAGAGAGGATTTGCTTAAAGCGTTCGCTGTTTCTATTAACGGCCCAATATTTTCCTCTACAAACCGAGTATGGATCTTCCCCGCTACTACATCCGGATGTGCCAGGATCGCCTGAAGAAACGATATATTGGTTGCGACACCCTCGATTCGAAATTCTTCTAAGGCCTGGCTACACCTGGTTACAGCGTCCGAAAAGGAAAGAGACGGATGATGCGCTATTACTTTAGCAAGTAGCGAGTCGAAGTTAGAACTCGGTTGATACCCACCGTACCCAAAACTGTCTACACGAACACCCGGCCCCGTTGGCACCTCGAATACCACCACTGTGCCGCCAGCAGGACGCGCCATACCATCTGAATTCATAGTCTCCATATTGACGCGTACTTGGATCGCATGTCCCCGCGCATCGTTCACGTCCGGTTGCCGAAAATTCAGGTCCTGAAAATCGAGCCCTGAGCTAATGTCGATCTGGAGCCGCACCAAATCGACCCCGGTGACCTCCTCTGTCACGGTGTGTTCAACCTGCAGACGAGGATTTGCCTCTATGAATACGAATTGACCATCGTTGCTCTCGATACTTCGAGCATCGACCAAAAATTCAAAAGTTCCGAGGTTTTTATATTTAACCTCAGCAGCTAGTCGAGTTGCGGCCTCCGCCAAGCGTTGACGCAACCCTTCCGACAAACCCGGGCAAGGTGCTATTTCAATTAGCTTCTGACGCTGACGTTGCAAACTACATTCGCGCTCCCCCAGGTGAATAACCGAGCCCGTTCCGTCACCAACGACCTGAACTTCAATATGACGTGCATGACTGATTAATTCCTCGGCGTACACTTCATCATTTCCGAAAAAACGGAGCGCTTCCGAACGACAACGTTCGTACGCGGATTCAGCGTCATCTCCATCATGCACCTCACGTATGCCGCGGCCGCCTCCTCCCGCGACAGCTTTAATCATCATTGCCCCGCCTTCACCCAGGGATTTGAGAAAAAGCAGAACTTCTTTCAGACTTGTTGACCCTTCCGTGCCGCGAGCCACAGGAACTCCGCACGCAGAAGCATGAGCGCGCGCCGCCAACTTATCGCCGAATAATTTTAACTGTTCCGGTGTAGGTCCAACGAAAGCGAGACCGTTCTCTTCGCACAACAAAGCAAAATCTGGGTTCTCACTAAGAAAACCATAACCAGGATGAACGGCGTCACAACCTGCAGCGCACGCCTCTTTTACTATTAATTTCGCATCCAGATAGGATTTGGCACCAACGCCGGGCAACGGCCGTGATTCATCTGCCATTCGAACATGGAGGGCACTCGAGTCATCCTCAGAATAAACGGATACAGTCCGCAATCCTGCCTCACCGGAGGCTCGTAAAATGCGGACCGCGATCTCCCCCCGGTTGGCTACAAGCAACGACGCCAGGCTCACAATACCCTCCAATAACTGTGTGTGAACATAAAGTAGGACAGGTAATTGATACCGCGTCTACAAAATGGGCTGCTCTTCCATCTCCGGGAAAATCGCGTCCCCTTCATACGGGTTCGCCGCCGCGACGTCCTCATCCAACTCAATACCGAGGCCCGGTGCAGTTGGCGGTATAATATATCCGTCCTGCCACTCAATTGGTTTCTTCAAAAGCTCTGCATGAAAACCGCCAAAACGCTCGATGCTCTCCTGGATGAGGAAATTAGGACTACAGGTCGCAATCTGGATATTGGCTGCCGCCTCAACTGGTCCGCAATACAAATGGGGTGCAATTTGGACGTAATGAGCCTCAGCCATACCTGCTATCTTTTTGGCTTCCAGAATACCCCCAACCCGACCTAAAGCTGGCTGAATAATTGCGGCAGCCTGTTTGGCAAACAGAGTTGCAAATTCGTATTTGGTTGCCAAACGTTCCCCTGTCGCGATTGGGATCTTGGTAGAGCGCGCCACTTTGGCCATCTCGTCCAAGTTCTCTGGCGGTACCGGCTCCTCAAGCCATAATGGATGGTACGGCTCCAATCGTTCTGCCAATCGTATAGCTCCAGCTGCATTTGGCTGACCGTGGGTGCCTATTAACAAATCACATTGGTCACCTACTGCTTCCCGGATGTTCTTTACCACCAGTTCCGCATTGGCAAGAGCAGCCAACGACAACTGACGCGGATCAAAAGCAGACATTGGCATAATCGGATCGAACTTTACGGCCGTGAAACCTTGAGAAACATATTCAGCAGCGCGTTTCGGCGCTCTCTCGGCATCTCCAAACACGTTACCAATTTCGATTGGGTCCATGTCTTCCACATCTGACGAACTAAAGTCATCAGGAGACGGATAGATGTAAGTATAAGAACGTAGTTTTTCGTGCACCCGACCTCCCAATAAATTATAAATTGGCTGGTCTAGAGATTTGCCGACTATGTCCCAGCAAGCCATTTCGATGGCGCTTAGTACTCCCATTAACGCCAGGTCGGGATGCTGCGAGTAAGCCCTAGAATAAACAATCCTCCATAACCGTTCGATCTGGAAGGGATCCGCACCAAGTACATGGCGCTCCCCAACGTCTTCGATCATTTTCGCTACCACATTTGGATGAAACGGCACACCATATTCTTCGCCAATACCTTCAATTCCATCATTTGTGGTTAATTTCACGAACACAAAATATGGGCCGCCGCGATGGGGCGGCGGGTTTCCCACTACATATGTCTTCACTTCTGCTATCTTCATGTGTTGCCTCCCGCTCCTCCAACTTTTTGGACGGTAATACCTCCGTACCGCCAATTCCCTTTATGGTAGAAATAGCGGACTATTACAGTCTTCTATGTCCGCGATAAGGCTGTTTTAATACATCGTTTGTTACAAAGTGTCAGATTGGCCAAATGGCCTTTCTCTTTTAAAGGAACCAGCATTTGGTTGAAAGCTACGAAACAATAGAATTGAATTACGGGTAAAGGCACCAAAACTTCTTCGGTAACATTTTCCATCACGCGGAATTCAGACTTCTAAATAGAAAACGGAAAAGGAAACACATTCCATGAATGCGGAACCAAACCGGCAAATCCTTCTTGCTGCCCGGCCCGTTGGCGAACCGAAACCATCCGACTTCGACTTAGTTGAAAAAAATATTCCTACACCTGGTGATGAGGAAGTTCTGTGCAAAACAATCTATCTCTCTCTCGACCCATATATGCGCGGGCGTATGAACGATACAAAAACTTACGCCGAGCCCGTTGCGATAGGGGGTGTGATGGAAGGGGGAACAGTCAGCCGTGTAGTCTCATCCAAGAATGATGCATTCAGAGAAGGTGATATCGTGGTGGCACGCACAGGATGGCAGGACTATGCAGTCACACCCGGTTCTCAATTGCGAAAAGTGGATCCAGGACTTGCGCCGATTTCCACCGCCATAGGGGTGCTCGGGATGCCGGGAATGACAGCGTACACAGGTCTTCTCAACATCGGGAAACCACAACCTGGAGAAACCGTGGTGGTTGCCGCAGCGTCCGGAGCTGTTGGATCGATCGTAGGTCAGATAGCGAAAATCAAAGGTTGCAAAGTAGTAGGACTTGCCGGCTCTTCCGAAAAATGCGAGTACGTGAAAGAAAAGTTCGGGTTTGACGCGTGCCTAAACCATCGCGATGCCGACGTCGCCGCACAACTTTCTAAAGCGTGCAACAACGGTATCGATGTTTACTTTGAAAACGTCGGCGGAGCAGTGTGGGAAGCCGTGCTACCACTGTTTAATATGTTTGCGCGCGTTCCCGTCTGTGGCCTGATTTCGCACTATAATGCAACTAGCCTACCAGGCGCTCCAAACCGCGTACCCGAGCTCATGTTCAAAGTGCTTACTCATCGACTGACGCTACGGGGTTTCATTGTGCGAGACTACGACGATCAACAAACCGAGTTTCTCTCTGAGACTGCAAATTGGATAAAAGACGATAAAATTCACTATCGTGAAGATTTTGTTGACGGGCTAGAAATAGCACCCAAGGCTTTAATTGGACTCCTTAAGGGGAACAATTTCGGAAAGCTGATAGTGCGAGTGTCTCCGGATCCAACTCTATGATTTAAAGTCCAAGATAACAAACCTCAAATCACGCAGCACGGTCCTGTCGCGTGATGGCCCTAATTTTTTCGAAAATAACAGCACGGCCCTGATCAGCAGCTTCGATAGCCTCAAGCTTTATGTGTCCAAAACCGCGAATCTGTTCCGGCACTTCCGCGAGCTCAACTGCGGAAGCGTGATTATCAGAATCTAGTTCCTCGCACATACGCTCGATGTCGGTGAAATACTGATCCCGGAGCCAACGTTCCGTCCGTCGCTCGGTGGTCCAGCCAAATGGATCAAAGCGCGTACCTCGCAACCCTTTTAGACGCGCCAGTATTTTGAATATGGTAAACATCCAGGAACCAAACTCGCTTTTACGAGGTAGTCCTGTTTCGGGATCCTTGCGAGCAAACAATGGCGGCGCCAAATGGAAGTGCAATCGATAGTTACCATCAAATGTCTTGTCTAGCCTTTGGTTGAATTCGCCACTGGTAAACAAGCGGGCAACTTCGTATTCGTCCTTATAGGCCATAAGCTTGAATGCATATCTTGCTACCGCATTCGTAAAAGCATCGCGGTTTCCATCCAGTTTCTGCTCAGCCTTACGTGCGAGATCAACCAAATTCTGATACTGGGCTGCATACTTAACATCCTGATAAGCCACTAGAAATGCAACCCTTTGTTGAATTCGATTGTCGATGCCTTGCGCCAGAGGTTCGCTATCGCGCGGCAAAAGATCGGCAATTCCTTTCGGGTTCGCTACCGCTAATCTACCCAACTGGAATGCATGTATATTAAATGAAACGGCCACCCCATTTAGTTCAATTGCACGCTCGATTGCGGCAACAGAAAGTGGCAACGCCCCAAGTTGCAAGGCGTACCCAATCATGAAGGTGTTGGTGCCAATGGTGTCACCAGTAAGCGCTAGAGCAATTTTCGTCGCGGACACAGCATTTATGTGCTCTTTACCCGTATGATTCACCAAGCCACGCAGCAAAAGTCCGCCATCTAGTTTCATGTTTGGTGCAGTCTGAAACTGGGGAGTAGGTGTCAACGTGTCATTGACTACTACCCGCGTTTTTCCTGGCTCTATCGTCCGCACTGAAACGGGAGCGACTGAGGCCACCAGATCGCAACCTAAAAGCAAATCCGCTTCCCCCAGACCAACTTCCGCCGAAGATGTCGCCGCAGGATCCGCAATAATTTTCAAATGACTATACACTGCTCCATTTTTTTGACTGACGCCTGTCATATCAAATACGGCGGAGCCCTTTCCTTCCAGGTGAGCAGCCATTCCAAGAACCGCACCAATGGTTACCACCCCGGTCCCTCCCACACCTGCAATCAACACGCTCCAATCCTTGGTGATGACAGGGAGCAGTGGATCCGGCAGGTCATCCAGCAATTCTGCAGGTATTTCGGTAATTCCACCCTGTTTAAGTTCGCCACCATGCACGGTGACAAATGACGGGCAAAATCCCTCCACGCACGAATAATCTTTATTACAACTTGATTGATCTATCACGCGTTTGCGGCCCAACTCCGTCTCGAGGGGGTGTATGGAGACGCAATTGGCCTTCACGGAACAATCCCCACAACCCTCGCACACCAGCGGGTTGATGAATGCACGTTTCAGTGGATTCGGAAATTCGTTACGCTTCCGTCGCCGCCGTTTCTCCGCCGCGCACGTCTGCTCATAAATAATTACGGTAGTACCCTCTACATCGCGCATACCTTTTTGGATCGAGTCAAGCTCGGAGCGATCATGCACGGTTACCTCAGACGGGACATCCGGAGCTCCTCTAAATTTGTCAGGCTGATCTGAGACAATTGCAACGCGAGCCACTCCTTCACTCATCACCTGTTGCGCAATTTGGCCCACAGACATGTTTCCTTCAACAGGCTGTCCTCCGGTCATCGCAACCGCGTCGTTGTATAGGATCTTATACGTGAGACTTGCACCTGATTGCACCGCCGCCCGGATAGCCAGCGAACCAGAGTGGTTGTAGGTTCCGTCTCCAAGATTTTGGTAGACATGCTTAGTTTCGGTAAACGGCGCTAAACCGATCCAGGTGACCCCCTCACCACCCATTTGGCTTATGGACCTCGTATTGCGATCCATAAGTACCGCCATGCCGTGACAACCGATCCCACCCAGCGCAAACGAGCCCACTGGCACCTTGGTAGAAGTATTATGCGGGCACCCTGAACAAAAGTATGGCGATCTTGCTATCCCTTGATCTAGGGCTGGCAAATTCCGATTGATGCGATTTCGAACTTCAGCGTGGTGCCCCTCTACCTCTGCCTCAAGCGCACCCACTGATTCGAGCCGATCAGCGATTGCGTCGGCAACCATGGCTGCTTCAAGCGGGCGATCCGACGGCAACAAGGGTGCGCCATCAACATTAAATTTTCCGACAATGCGGGATCTTCGTTCTTCTCCATATAAAATCCCTTTAGCCTGATCCTCGACTAAAGGTCTTTTTTCCTCAACAAACAGCAGTTCGTCGCAATCGGACGCAAACGCTTTCAATCCATCTGGTTCTAATGGCCATACCATACCAATCTTATAGAGGCCTATTCCCATGGCTCTGGCCTTGGGATCGTCGATCCCCAACTGGTGCAAAGCGGCAATACAATCGAGATAGGCCTTCCCTGAAGTGACGATGCCAAGCCGGGTCGGACGTGGCAACCCAAATGCCACACGATCAATCCGATTGTTACGCGCGTATGCCAAGACACGAGGCAATTTGTAGCGAACCATCCGTTCGTCCTGCCCCAATGGATCATATTCCGGTCGAATGTGAATACCGCCTTCAGGGACAGACATGTCTTGCGGCAAATTGATCGACACACGGTCCGGGTCCACTGCAACAGTCGCGGTAGCGGTAACCGTTTCGTTGACACACTTAAAACCGACTACGACGCTTGCAAAACGCGACAATGCAATGCCGTGCAACCCAAAATCGAGATATTCCTGAATGGTCGCAGGAAAGAGAACGGGTATGGAATTTGCCGCTAATGCCGGATCGGACTGATGGCCGATCGACGATGATTTTCCTGGGTGGTCATCACCAAAAACAACCAATACCCCACCGTTAGGGTGCGTGCCGTTGTAATTGATGTGTTTTAAAACGTCACCGGAGCGATCAACTCCCGGCCCCTTCCCGTACCAAATCGAAAAAACGCCATCGACTTTCCGGCCTGGCACAAAATCTAACTGTTGGGTCCCCCATATTGCCGTCGCCGCTAAATCCTCGTTCAAACCCGGCTTAAAAAGAATATCTTGGTTCTCAAGATAAGTTTTTGCAGCCCACAACGCGTTATCATATCCACCGATCGGTGACCCACGGTAACCTGAGATAAAACCAGCCGTATTCAAACCATTTGCCCGATCCCGTTCGCGCTGCATGATTGGGAGCCTCACCAGAGCCTGTATTCCAGAAATGAATACCCGCCCCTGACCTAACTGATATTTGTCGTCTAGCGTTACATTTCTCAGACTGCTACCGTCCATCTCCGTCTCCCCCCAATACTCACCTGCCCGTTCCCGGCATTAATACTCCGACTGACCATTATTATTATAATGAATTGTAGCCCATTCCGTTGCAACCGAGGACACAATGCGGAACGGTATACAGACGGAAATAATAGACAACGTACAAGCTCTCTACGGTATCCTGGCGGGAACGTTTATCTTCATTAGTTATCGTTTTCGACGCGACATTACGTGGTAGCCTAAACGGCTGGAGAAAAGGGCTGCTGGTCTTAGCCAGCAACTCAGGCGAACCTCTTAAGTGTCTTTGGCCTGCTCTGCGATAATTATAAACGTTGCACTACCCACGCGACACGAGTTCAGCCTCATTTTCTGCCCAAGCAATCGCGTCGTCAAAGGATTCCCCTCCCTGCGTAACACGCGCAACAAG
>PTKE01000049.1 GCA_002937585.1 Alphaproteobacteria bacterium MarineAlpha9_Bin6
TGGATCAGGGTTTGCGTTTTGCAATCCGTGAAGGTGGGCGAACAGTCGGCGCAGGCGTCGTAGCCGAAATCATCGAATAATTCGCGGCCTTAAGAGACAGAGAAGTAGTATCCGAGGACTGGAGACCGGGGTTAGGAGCGAGAAAGTATGGACAACCAAAATATACGAATCCGCCTCAAGGCGTTTGATCATCGGATTCTTGATCAGTCGACGGTTGAGATAGTCAACACCGCCAAACGCACCGGCGCCCAGGTTCGGGGCCCAATTCCACTGCCGACTGATATTGAAAAGTACACAGTGTTACGATCGCCGCATGTTGACAAGAAGTCGCGTGAGCAGTTCGAGATTCGCACCCATAAACGGCTGTTGGATATAATTGAACCAACTCCGCAGACCGTTGACGCCCTGATGAAACTTGATCTCGCAGCCGGGGTCGACGTTGAGATCAAGCTTTAAAGGTCGATACTATGCGCACAGGTCTTTTGGCTCGCAAGTTAGGAATGTCGCGTGTGTTTATGGATGACGGGAGTCATCTTCCGGTGACGGTTCTCAAAGTAGATGGGTGCCAAGTAGTGGCCCAGCGAACCGAGGCCCGGGATGGCTATACTGCCGTCCAGGTTGGGATAGAGGACGCAAAGACTAAGAATGTGAATAAGCCAGCTCGAGGTCATTTTGCTAAGGCTAATGTGGCGCCTAAGCGTCAGTTGGTTGAGTTTCGGGTGAACGATGATGCGTTGATTGAGGTTGGTGCGGAATTATCGGTAGCCCATTTTGTCGAGGGGCAGTTCGTGGATGTTACCGCCATGTCTATTGGCAAGGGGTTTGCCGGTGCTATGAAGCGACATAATTTTTCTGGCTTACGTGCAAGTCACGGTGTGTCTGTGTCGCATCGCAGTCATGGTTCTACAGGGAACTCCCAGGACCCTGGTAAGGTCTTTAAAGGTAAAAAGATGGCAGGCCATATGGGTGCACGCCAAGTGACTGAGCAAAATCTTTATGTTGTTCGGACGGATGCTGTGCGGAGCCTGATACTGGTTATGGGGGCAGTGCCCGGACCCAAAGGTGGATACGTCAAGGTGAGTGACGCTGAGAAGCGTGCTTTGCCATCTAGTGCGCCCTATCCGGCCGGTCTTAAAGACTCCGAGAGTTCTTCGGGGCATGTCGATGGTGGAAGTAAAGAGAGTGGCCCCCCAGATATCCCTGCAGATGATGCTGCAGCTGGGCCCAGCTGAAGAAGAGGTAGAGGCATAACTGCAATGGAATGCGAAGTGTTTACCCTCGATAACAAACAAGCTGGTACGGTTGAGCTAGCAGACGAAGTTTTCGGCATAAATGTCCGCCGGGACATTCTGCACCGTGCTGTAAAGTGGCAGCTGGCAAAACGCCAACTCGGCACCCATAAGGTTAAAGAACGTGGCGAAGTGAGGGGCACGACGGCGAAAATGTACCGTCAAAAAGGTACGGGCCGAGCCCGTCATGGTTCGAAGCGTGTTTCGCAGTTTGTTGGCGGCGGTGTGGTGTTCGGTCCGGTAGTGCGTAGTCATGCCCACGACTTGCCCAAAAAGGTTCGGCGCCTAGCGTTAAAATGTGCTTTGTCTTCAAAACAATCTGAAGGCAAACTGGTGGTGCTTGATGCCGCCGTGCTCGAAAAGCCAAAGACCAAGGTATTGGCGACGCAAATATCTGCATTTGGCTGGCAATCTGCATTAGTAATTGATGGTACTCAGATCGATGCTAACTTTCAGCGCGCGGCTGATAATCTGCCAAATATAGACGTCCTTCCAAGCCAAGGGGCAAACGTATACGACATTCTTCGCCGCGACGTATTGGTGTTGACTAAGGCTGCGGTGGGCGCCCTTGAGGAACGGTTAAAATGAGCACGGAACGTAATTATAATGTCCTTGTTGGGCCATTGGTTACCGAAAAAGCGACTATGCTGAGTGAGCATGGTCAGATCGCATTCCGGGTGCGCTTAGATGCTACCAAGGCTGAGATTCGTAGGGCAGTAGAAAACCTATTCGATGTAAAGGTGACTGCCGTTAATACCCTGCGTGTCAAAGGCAAGACCAAGCTATTCCGCGGTCGACGTGGTCGACGGTCAGATTATAAGAAAGCGATTGTTACTCTGGCCGAAGGCCAGAATGTAGATTATCTGGCCGGCTTGTAGAGAGGAACTGGCTGTGGCGCTTAAACAATTCCGACCAATGACACCATCACAGCGGCAGTTGGTGTTGGTTGATCACAGCATGTTACACAAGGGAAGGCCAGTCAAATCCTTGACGGCGGGGCTTAGCAAGTCTGGAGGACGCAACAGTCAGGGCCGGATGACAGTTCGGCATCGAGGTGGTGGGCACAAACGGCGCTACCGGATAATCGATTTCAAGCGTCGTAAGTTTGATGTACCGGCGATAATAGAACGTCTTGAATACGATCCCAATCGGACCGCATTCATAGCATTGATCCGCTATGACGATGGTGAGCTCTCCTACATTCTCGCGCCACAAAGGGTTCAGCCCGGTGAGCGGGTAATTTCCGGTGAGCGGGTAGATATTAAGCCTGGTAATGCGATGCCGATGAAAAACATGCCGGTTGGCACTGTGGTCCACAATGTGGAGATGAAAGCTGACAAGGGTGGACAACTTGCACGTGCCGGAGGGACCTACGCTCAATTGATTGGTAAGGACGCGGGCTATGCACTGCTTCGCCTTTCTTCAGGAGAGCAACGGATGGTTCGAGGCGAATGTATGGCTTCGATTGGGGCAGTATCCAATCCAGATAGACAGAACATCAAGCTCGGTAAGGCAGGCCGCAGCCGATGGTTGGGTCGGCGGCCAAAGGTAAGAGGGGTGGCAATGAACCCGGTTGATCATCCTCATGGTGGGGGAGAGGGTCGCAGCTCAGGTGGTCGACATCCGGTTACTCCTTGGGGTGTTTCAACTAAGGGTAAGCGAACTCGCAATAATAAACGCACCGACAAGCTAATTTTGCGACGTCGGCGTCATAAGAAGTAATTGGGGGATATGGCTGTGGGGCGCTCGGTATGGAAAGGACCATTTGTTGACGGTCACCTGTTGAAGAAGGCGGATGAAGCCCATAACTCAGGCCGCAAGTCTGTCATAAGGACCTGGTCGCGACGTTCAACAATTTTACCTCAATTCGTAGGCCTTACTTTCGGCGTGCACAACGGCAAGAAGTTCATTCCCGTATTGGTCACGGAAGACATGGTTGGCCACAAGCTCGGTGAGTTCGCTCCGACCCGCACTTTTTATGGCCATTCCGCGGACAAAAAGGTTCGGAGAGTCTAGCGATGGGGAAGCGAAGCACGCAACGGCGGCTAGCGGAGAACGAAGCGATGGCTGTTGCACGTCGTTTGCGCACTGGTTCGCGCAAGCTTAATTTAGTTGGGCAGTTGATTCGTGGATTACCAGTAGAAAAAGCATTGACGCAGTTAAGCTTTTCGCCGAGGCGGATCTCGCGGGAGGTTAAGCGGGTTCTCGAATCAGCGATTGCCAATGCCGAGAATAACCATAATCTCGATGTTGATCGATTGGTTGTGGCCGAGGCCTACGTTGGTAAAAGCATAGTTATGAAGCGATTTCGTCCCCGTGCTCGCGGGCGCATGGGCCGTATTAGCAAACCGTTCAGCCGGATTACCGTAGTTGTCCGTGAACAAGAGGAGAGTTAGCCATGGGTCAAAAAGTCAATCCAATTGGCATGCGGCTTGGTATTAATCGAACCTGGGACTCTCGATGGTACGCTGATAATGATTACGCTCTGCTGTTGCAGGAAGACTTGAAAATTCGATCGTTCCTGCTTAAGCGGCTCGCGCAAGCTGGAGTTAGCCAAGTAGTTATAGAACGTCCGGCAAAGAACAATGCTCGAATAACTATTCATACCGCCAGGCCAGGTGTCGTTATCGGTAAGAAGGGGGTGGATATTGAAAAATTACGCTCCCAAGTTACTCAAATGACGGGGAGTGAAGTTCACCTTAACATCGTCGAAATTCGAAAACCCGAAATTGACGCGCAGTTGGTGGCAGAGAATGTCGCGCAACAACTTGAACGCCGCGTGGCTTTCCGGAGGGCTATGAAACGTGCCGTTCAGTCCGCCATGCGGCTTGGTGCTCAGGGCATCAGGATTAATGCGGGTGGCCGACTTGGCGGCGCCGAGATTGCGCGAAGTGAGTGGTATCGGGAGGGTCGGGTGCCATTACACACTCTACGGGCAGACGTTGACTATGGTGTCGCGCGTGCAGATACCGCTTACGGGACCTGCGGCGTCAAGGTATGGATCTTCAAAGGTGAGATTATGGAGCATGATCCAATGGCGCATGAACGCCGCCGCGCCGAACTTCAAGGCCTACGAGTTTGATGGGAGAGGTGATGAGTGATGTTGGCTCCTAAACGAACTAAATACCGTAAGCAACAAAAGGGGCGCATCCACGGCATGGCTAAGGGTGGGACAACCTTGAATTTTGGGTCCTTTGGTCTGAAGGCGGAACAGGCGGGGCGAATTTCTTCGCGTCAAATTGAGGCGGCACGGCGCGCGATAACTCGCCATCTAAAGCGTAGTGGGCGCATGTGGATCCGGATTTTTCCTGATGTCCCGGTCACTAAGAAACCGGTAGAGGTGCGGATGGGTAAGGGAAAGGGTGTGCCAGAAAGTTGGATATGCCGAGTAAAACCCGGGCGGGTGATGTTTGAAGTTGATGGGGTGCAGGTGCCGTTGGCAAAGGAAGCGTTCCGGCGCGGAGCGAGCAAACTTCCGATCCGTACTCGTTTCATTGCTCGTGTGGGAGAGAACGCTTAACAATGAAGATTGAGGATGTCCGCGCGAAAAATGATGGTGAACTCGAGTCAGAACTCATGGCACTTAAGAAGGAACAGCTAAATCTCCGGTTTCAACGTGCAACAGGGCAACTCGAAAACACTGCTCGTGTTCGGTCCGTCCGGCGGGATATTGCTCGGATCAAGACGATCTTAAACCAACGTACGCGGCCATCTTCCTAACTAGCCTGTGATCGGATAACGAGAGATGTCGAGACGAATTCTTCAAGGTGTTGTGGTTGGTGATAAAGCTGACAAAACTGTGGTTGTTCAGGTGGACCGCCGGATACAACATCCGTTGTATAAGAAATTTATTCGACGTTCAAAAAAATATATGGCGCACGATGAAACCAATACGAGCAAAGTTGGCGACCGGGTCCAAATTCGTGAATGCCGACCGTTATCAAAGAGTAAGCATTGGGAAATAGTAGTCGGATGATACTGGTTGAGAGGTTTTATGGATGGGCTGGCCACGGTTGTGAGGAGATTTAAATCATGATTCAGATGCAGACTAGTCTTCATGTTGCCGACAACTCAGGCGCGCGTCGCGTCCAATGCATCAAGGTACTTGGTGGATCGGGAAGAAAGACAGCCTCGGTTGGAGATGTAATCGTAGTCTCAGTCAAGGAAGCAATTCCGAGGGGTCGAGTAAAGAAAGGCGATATTCACCGTGCGGTGATAGTTCGTACGGCGAAAGAGATACGCCGATCGGACGGTGGCGCAATCCGTTTCGATAAGAATGCAGCAGTTCTGCTTACTCCGCAAAATGAGCCTATCGGAACTCGTATTTTTGGACCTGTTACTCGTGAACTGCGCGCTAAGCAGTTTATGAAAATCATCTCTTTAGCGCCCGAGGTATTGTGATGGCGGAGAAACTACGCATCAAAAAAGGCGATGAAGTAGTTGTTTTAACTGGTCGTGACCGTGGCAAAATCGGGGCGGTAACAAGAGTTTTTTTGCAAAAACATCAAGTGATTGTCCAGGGAGTTAGCGTGGCTAAGCGACATACGGCACCCTCTGCAAGCTCTCCTGGAGGGATCGTTGATAAAGAAATGGCAGTCGATATTTCGAACGTGGCTTTAATGGACCCCAAAGATCGTAAGCCGACCAAGGTCGGTTATCGATTCTTGGAGGATGGACGCAAAGTTCGTTACGCTAAGCGTTCCGGCGAAGTTATTGACCAGTAGGTGTAGGACATGTCTCGTTTACAGGAACATTACGATCAGGTTGTTAGGCAGGAACTAGTTGAGGAATTCAATTATAAGAATTCGATGCAAGTACCTAAACTGGAAAAGATAGTTGTAAATATGGGCGTCGGCGAAGCTGGTCGGGAGTCAAAAAAAATTGATGGCGCTGTTGCAGACCTAACCGCGATTACGGGTCAAAAACCCGTCGTTACCAAGGCTAAGAAATCAATAGCGAATTTCAAATTACGTGAGGGTATGACGGTTGGATGCAAAGTGACATTGCGTGGAAATCGCATGTACGAGTTCTTAGATCGCCTGGTCAATATAGCTTTACCACGTGTGCGTGATTTTCATGGAGTGCCTCGAAAAAGCTTTGACGGGCATGGAAATTATTCACTTGGTCTGAAAGAACAAATTGTGTTTCCAGAGATTGACTACGATGCGGTCGACGAGGTGCGTGGTCTTGATGTGGTGATCGTAACGACAGCCAATAGTGACGATGAAGGGCTCGCCCTACTGCACGGTTTTAATTTGCCGCTGGTGGCTTAATACGTCAACTAAAATGAGGAGGCATTGGCATGGCAAAACGCAGTGCCATTGAAAGAAATAAGAAACGTCGCAAACTCGTAGCGAAAAATGCAACGAGGAGGGCGGCGATGAAAGAGGTTGCGCGAAACCGAGAATTGGCTCCTGAGGAGCGATTTGCAGCAAATTTAAAGTTGGCCAAATTACCGCGTAATAGCTCTCCGGTACGTGTTCGAAACCGTTGCGAGTTAACTGGCCGTCCGCGCGGTTATTATCGAAAGCTTAGGATATCCCGTATCGGCTTGAGAGAGCTCGCCTCAGCGGGTCACATTCCGGGCATGGTCAAATCAAGTTGGTAGGGGTGGTTTGATGACGATGACTGATCCGCTTGGCGACATGCTTACCCGAATTCGTAATGGTCAGCGTGTAGGAAAGCCACAGATTAATTGTCCGTCCTCCAGGTTTCGCGCTAACGTACTGGAGGTTTTACAACGCGAAGGGTACATTCGCGGTTATAGACATGTTGAGGAGAGCAAGTCTCAACCTCATTTAGAAATTGAACTCAAATACCATGAAGGGTCTCCAGTTATTCGGACTATCAAACGGGTATCGCGACCCGGCCGACGGATTTACGCCTCGATTAAGGAACTGAGGCCGATAAATAACGGCTTGGGTATATCCATCTTATCAACGCCTCGCGGGGTCATGTCAGATGCGGAGGCGCGAGCCGCCAACGTTGGTGGCGAGGTGTTATGTACGGTTATCTGATAGATATGCGTCGATAGGGCGGCGGAGGAGGCTGCGCGGTGTCACGAATTGGAATGAACCCGGTGGAGGTGCCCGACGATGTGGAGGTGCTGATTTCCGGTCAGCAGGTGACCGTTAAGGGTAAGTTAGGTGAGCTAAAAGGCGTTCTGGCGCCTGAGGTTACTGTAACCCGTGAGGATAATAGGATTTGGATCAAGCCGCGCAATCAAGAAATCCGCAGCCGGTCTATGTGGGGTTTGGGTAGAACATTAGTAGGCAATATGGTTGAGGGGGTTTCAAAAGGGTTCAGCCGTAAGCTCGAAATCGTTGGAGTTGGTTATCGTGCTGCCATTGACGGTACGGTACTTACCCTTCAACTCGGCTATAGCCACGATATAAAGGTCATGATCCCAGACGGAATCCAAGTAACTTGTGGGAAGCCAACGGAGATTGAGATAACAGGTGCCAACAAACAACAGGTTGGCCAAATTGCTGCCGATATTCGCAGTTTGCGGAAACCTGAACCTTACAAAGGAAAGGGTATAAAATACGAGGGTGAGTATATTTTTCGCAAGGAAGGCAAAAAGAAATAGGTTTGATCAATGTTGGAGCCCCTTAAATTATATCAACGCCGTCGTCGGCGCAGCAGGTATAAGATTCGCCAAGTATCTGGTGGGAGGGCGCGGCTATGCGTGTTTCGTTCAAACAAGAATATCTACGCCCAGGTAATAGATGACAACGTCGGTTGCACCTTGGCTTCGGCATCGACGTTGGATCAGGAATTGCGATCCAGTCTGAAGACGGGTGCCGATGTGGAAGCGGCGAAGCAAGTGGGGGCACTAATTGCTAAGCGTGCAAAAGCTGCTGGAGCAACTGAGTTGGTATTTGATCGTGGTGGGTATCTTTATCACGGCCGTGTCAAAGCGTTGGCCGATGCCGCGCGTGAAAACGGTCTAAATTTTTGAATTAACAAAAAGGCCGAATGTTGTGGCAAAAAATGACACTAGACGAGGTGAAGCAAAAGGTCGGCGTAATGGTCGGCGCAATAGGGATCGTGACGAGACCGACTCGGATCTAATCGAGAAACTGGTACACATTAACAGAGTGGCGAAGGTGGTGAAAGGTGGCAGGCGTTTTAGCTTTGCTGCATTAGTTGTAGTTGGTGATGGTCGTGGCCGGGTAGGGTTCGGAAATGGAAAGGCTCGTGAGGTGCCGGAAGCAATCCGCAAGGCCACTCAAAAGGCCCAACTTGGGTTAGTTAGAGTGCCGTTGCGTGAGGGTCGTACACTTCACCACGATGTTGCCGGGAGATTTGGTGCTGGACGTGTTGTGCTTCGGGCGGCTCCACCCGGAACCGGTATAATTGCTGGCGGGCCGATGCGAGCGGTTTTCGAGACTTTGGGCCTTAAAGATGTGGTTACCAAATCTATCGGGAGCTCTAACCCGTATAATATGGTTCGTGCTACCTTCGACGGCTTGGCCAAAATCGAGTCACCTCGTTTGACTGCTGCTAAACGAGGGAAAAAAGTCGGCGAAATCCTTGGCAGGCGTGGTAGTGCAGCGAAGGTATCGAAGGAGTAAATCAATGGCGACCAAGTCAGCGAAGCTCAAGGTAACGCAGATTGGCAGCCCGATTGGGCGGCCTAAGGACCAGCGTGCAACTTTGATTGGCTTGGGCCTAAATAAGATGCACCGGAGCCGACTGCTCGACGACAGTCCAGCGATACGCGGGATGATCGATAAGGTTCATCATTTAGTTCGTGTTGAGGACGTCAATTGAGGCCGAGTGAGTGAGCCTCCGGAAGGATTTCGGGCATGAAGTTGAATGAACTCCACGATAACCCCAATGCAAACCGTAACCGTGTCCGGGTAGGGCGTGGTATTGGTTCAGGTTTGGGAAAGACTTGTGGTCGTGGTCACAACGGCCAAAAATCGCGCTCGGGTTCCGGCATGAAGGGTTTCGAGGGAGGGCAAATGCCACTTTACAGGCGTTTGCCTAAACGTGGTTTCACTAATCCATTTCCTAAGTGCTATGCCACTGTCAATATTGGCCAACTTCAGGCGGCGATTGATTGTAAGAAACTCAATCCAAAAAAGGTTATTACTGGCGAGGTTTTGTTGGCGGCAGGCTTGATAAAGCGAGTCGGCGATGGCTTACGTTTGCTTGGGAAAGGTGAATTGACGGTTAAAGTGACAATTGAAGCTGTTGCCGCAACTAAAGGTGCCATCAGCGGTATTGAAAATGCAGGCGGAGTGTTAAATCTTTTGAATGTTGGCGCTGCTCAGTCCAGCGCGACCGATCTAGAGTCGAGTCCAGCGGTGTGATTGGTCTCCCTTCGATGGAGCGATAGTCAGTTATGGCTTCGGCGGCGGAACAACTTGCAGCGAGCATAAACTTCGGCGCTATCAGCAAGGCGACTGAGCTGAAGAAACGGTTGTGGTTTACTTTTGGCGCGTTGATTATATATCGGCTCGGCACCTATATCCCGCTTCCCGGTATTGATCCGGTAATTCTAGACGACATTTTTAGCCGGCAGGCTGGCGGCATCATCGGTATGTTCAACATGTTCTCCGGCGGTGCCTTGGGGCGTATGACGATTTTCGCCCTCACCATCATGCCATATATTTCATCTTCAATCATAATACAGCTGATGACGACGGTTTCGCCGCATTTGGCACAACTCAAAAAGGAGGGCGAGTCAGGCCGTCGACTGATCACGCAGTATACCCGCTATGGCACTGTTGTTCTGGCGACTTTTCAAGGGCTAGGAATTGCGATTGGTCTTGAGGGCATGACTGGAAGTCAGGGATCAGCGGTACTTGACCCTGGTCTTACCTTTCGAGCAATCACGGTGATCACGTTGGTGGGGGGCACAATATTTCTGGTGTGGCTTGGTGAGCAGATTACGGCTCGTGGCGTTGGGAACGGGATTTCGTTAATCATTATGGCGGGTATAGTTGCTGAACTCCCTGGGGCGATGGCAAGCACCTTGGAGCTTGGACGCACGGGCGCGTTGTCAGCGTTGTTCATTATCTTAATAATGGTGATGGCGGTTGGCGTTATCGCGTTTATCGTTTTCGTAGAGCGCGCACAACGCCGATTGCTTGTCCAATATCCAAAACGTCAAGTCGGGAACCGTATGTTTGGCGGGGAGAGTACTCATTTGCCATTGAAATTAAACACAGCCGGGGTAATTCCACCGATTTTCGCGAGCTCCTTGCTTTTGTTGCCCATTACTGCGATGAGCTTCTCCGCCAATACGGGCCCGGACTGGCTGGGCAATGTTGCCGCAATGTTGTCTCGTGGGTCACCTGGTTACCTACTTCTATATATATCGCTGATCGTCTTTTTTGCGTTTTTCTATACCTCTGTCGTATTTAGCCCGGAGGACACCGCGGATAACCTAAAGAAGAACAACGGTTTTATTCCAGGTATTCGACCAGGTAAGAATACTGCTGAGTATATTGATTATGTGCTGCGGCGTTTAACTGCTGCTGGTGCTGTCTACCTCTCAGCGGTCTGTGTTTTGCCTGAAATTTTGATTTCGCAATATGCGGTGCCGTTTTATTTTGGCGGTACAAGTCTGCTGATTGTGGTTAACGTAAATATGGATTTTGTCGCTCAGGTCCACTCGCATTTGTTAGCGCACCAATATGAGGGTTTAATCAAGAAATCACGGCTTCGGGGGCGTCGCGGGTGAGGCTGATTTTGTTTGGTCCACCGGGTTGTGGAAAAGGCACACAGGCGCAGCTTCTGTGTCGCGAGTTCAAGACTGCGCATCTCTCAACTGGTGGCATGCTACGTGAGGCCGTTTCCAACGGCACGGAGATTGGGCTGCGGGCAAAGGAGATTATGGAGTGCGGCGCACTGGTGCCTGATGATGTGGTGGTAGGAATTATCTCAGAGCGTCTTGATCGACCCGAGTGCGGATATGGATTCATCCTTGACGGATTTCCACGGACGGTTGTTCAGGCCGAGTCCCTCGACAAATTGTTGAGAGAAAAAGGGTTAAAAATAGATCGTGTTGTTGAAATAAAGGTGACAGACGAGCTCTTAATCGAGCGAATATCCGGTCGTTTTTCATGTTCTAATTGTGGGGCCAGCTATCATGATCGTTTTAAGCAGGCTAAACAGGGAAACGTTTGTGATGTATGTGGTGGAACTGGCTTCACTCGTCGCGAAGATGATAAAGAGACAACCGTTCGCGAGCGACTAAATAACTATCATGCTCAGACGGCCCCTCTGTTGCCCTACTATCACAGCAAAGGTTTGTTGGCTCCAGTAGACGGCATGGCCAATATTGAAGAGGTTACGGCTGCGATTCGGAGAATTCTCGATGTTTTGTGAAAACTTGACGTAATGTGGGAGGGCGCTATAATTTGCTCTGATTATTCAGGCGCCTCGCAGAAGCGGTCGAGCGCTTTTTTTGCGCGAAATTTTTCGTGAGGAGGCGATAAATTGGCACGAATCGCCGGGGTCAACATCCCGACCAACAAGAGGGTTGTGGTTGCGTTGACCTATATCTTTGGAATAGGCAGTACCAAGGCTCGTGAAATCTGCCAGAAAGCGGGCGTATTCGAATCCAGCCGTGTCAACCAATTAGCGGAAGGTGAGGTAACTCGGCTGCGCGAGATTATTGATGGCGAATACCGTGTTGAAGGTGATTTGCGTCGCGACGGCGCGATGAATATTAAGCGGCTGATGGACTTGGGCTGTTACCGGGGTATTCGTCATCGGCGTGGATTACCGGTTCGCGGTCAGCGAACCCATACAAACGCGCGAACGCGGAAGGGGCGAGCACGACCAGTCACAGGTAGGAAGAAAGCCGTTTAAAGCGGCCAGTTGCAGGCAAGAAGAACGGTTAGCTTAATTAAGGGTGTGGTATGGCGAAGGAATCGGGCGGGCGTGTAAAGCGCCGCGAACGTAAAAACATTACCTCGGGTGTTGCGCATGTTTGCGCGACGTTCAACAATACACTGGTGACCATCACGGATGTTCAAGGCAATACCATCGCTTGGTCTTCAGCTGGTTCTTTGGGGTTTAAGGGTTCACGAAAATCGACTCCTTATGCAGCTCAGATGGCTGCAGAAGATGCTGGACGCAAGGCGGTAGAGCATGGCGTAAAGACGCTGGAAGTCGAGGTGAAGGGACCAGGATCAGGCAGGGAGTCGGCGCTTCGGGCGTTGCAGGTGGTAGGATTTACTATAACTACTATACGTGACGTAACACCGATCCCTCACAATGGTTGTCGGCCTCCGAAAAGGCGGCGCGTATAAATTAAGGCTGAGATTCTGGGCGTCTAATTTTAGGCGCTTCGTTTATCGGGAAAAATTGGATTGAAGGTACGGTGCCTTGAAACTATTGAGGTTGGCCAGGTGATTCAGAAAAATTGGCAAGAACTTATTAAGCCTACTAAACTAGAGGTGCAAACAAGTCAGTCTGCAGAGCAGGCTGGCACGGTCGTGGCTGAGCCCCTTGAACGTGGCTTCGGTCTTACGCTGGGAAATGCGTTGCGACGGGTGTTATTGTCGAGCCTCCGAGGGTCAGCGATTACGAGCCTGCGAATCGACGGCGTATTGCACGAGTTCTCATCGATTCCTGGGGTTCGCGAGGATGTGACCGAAGTTGTATTGAACTTGAAGGCAATTGCGCTTCGCATGCATGGAGAGGGGCCCAAACGGGTTTCACTGAAAGCAAATGGTCCTGGGAAAGTGACTGCAGGTGAGATTGAGACTGGGCACGATATCGAGATTATGGACTCGGATTTAGTCATCTGCACCCTCGACAAGGACGCGTCTATTAATTTTGAACTCACGGTCGAAAGCGGAAAGGGGTACGTGCCGGCAATGCAGAACGTTCCGGAGGATGCACCCATTGGACTTGTGCCAATCGACGCGTTGTATAGCCCTGTACGCCAGGTCAGTTACAAGATTGATCATACGCGCGTGGGTCAGGTGACTGATTACGATAAATTGTCGCTAAATGTAGAGACAGATGGCACAGTTACTCCCGAGGATGCCGTGGCATTGGCAGCTCGCATTTTAACTGACCAACTTCAGCTTTTTATTAATTTCGAGGAACCAACTCGAGAGACTGTGATAGAGGGAGATGAAGAACCTAAAATCAATGCGAATCTATTGCGCAAGGTAGATGAATTGGAATTGTCGGTTCGTTCCGCTAACTGTCTCAAAAACGATAACATTATTTATATTGGGGATCTCGTGCAGAAGACTGAGGGTGACATGCTAAGAACGCCAAATTTTGGCCGAAAATCCCTGAACGAAGTCAAAGAAGTGCTTGCCCACATGAGTCTGCATTTGGGAATGCAAGTTGCTGACTGGCCGCCGGAGAATATCGAGGAGATGGCCAAACAATATGACCAGCCTTTTTAGGCGGATCATTGATAGAGGAGCGCGGGAGATGCGTCATCGTGTAAGCGGGCGAAAACTCAACCGCACTAGTAGCCACCGTAAGGCGATGTTTAGCAATCTTGCAGCCGCATTGGTTAAGCACGAGCAAATCCTGACTACCCTTCCTAAGGCTAAGGAATTGCGGGGTGTTGTCGAGAAATTAATCACCCTGGCAAAGAGAGGCGGTCTTCACGCGCGCCGGCAAGCATTCTCCGGCCTGGGGGGCGATACTAGGTTGGTGGAGAAACTCTTCACGACACTTAGTGAACGCTACCGTGAGCGCCCAGGAGGGTATCTGCGAGTACTCAAGGCTGGTTTTCGTTTTGGTGACAATGCGCCCATGGCGGTTGTTGAGTTAGTTGACCGCGATCCGGAGGCGAAAGGCCAGGATTCTGGACCTCTGGCGGCGGCAGAAGATGCAGAGGAGGCTGCTTAAGAAGCCGACCAGACGGGACCCCCCCTTGCTAGAAGATCGGTTGTCCTCATATCAGTGCTAATCAAATTTGCTGAATCCTGTTCATACTTTAGGCCGTTACATGGCCATTAGGTGGGCCAAAAAAGGGGGGTAGCAAAAATGACTGATTCCCTTATTTTGCAGGCGCTGAGTTTATCTCAACGATTAATCGAAAATTGTGTGTGCTCAATTTTAGCCTTGGTACAAGTATCCCGTATCGTTAAGGGGTATTTTATCTTTGCTTTTGGTTGAGTTGAAAAATGTTACGGTTTCCAACAAATCGAGCATGGCTGTCTCGCTGCGGGCTCTTGGTTTGTACCATAGGACTGCTGTCACCTTTCATTGAGTGTATCGACGCGCGGGCTGACCAGAGGTTAGTTCCAGAGTCACGCGCAGAGTTACAACTTTCTTATGCCCCGGTGGTGCGTGACGTTGCCCCAGGTGTGGTTAATATCTATACGCGTCGATTGGTTTCTCAAAGACAGTCTGCTTTGTTCAATGACCCTTTTTTTGAGAGGCTCTTCGGTGCAACGCCGTTTGGCTTACCTCGGGAGCGAATACAGAGTTCGCTTGGGTCTGGTGTCATTATTGAAGCCGGCGGGGTGATAGTAACCAACCATCATGTAATCAAAGGAAGTGATCAAATTATCGTAGTTCTCGCTGATCGCCGAGAATTTGAAGCTGAAGTAATGGGGATAGATGAAGCCACTGATCTCGCCGTGCTTCGTATCGATGCGGGCCAAGAACCGCTTCCATTTGTGGAATTAGGTGACTCCGACTGGCTTGAAGTAGGTGATTTGGTTCTTGCAATTGGAAATCCGTTTGGTGTCGGGCAGACGGTGACCAGTGGTATTGTTTCGGCTCTTGCGCGGACCAGAGTCGGATTATCGGATTTGAGTTCGTTCATTCAGACAGACGCAGCAATCAATCCGGGAAACTCTGGCGGTGCACTCGTTACGCTGGATGCGAAGCTGATCGGTATTAACACTGCGATATATTCCCGCGGTGGTGGGTCGATCGGGATTGGATTTGCAACTCCATCCAATTTAGTTCGTGTTGTTGTGGATGGAATCGTTTCCGGTGGTCGCGCAGTTCGTCCTTGGTTAGGTGTTAAGGGGCAGGCGGTGACCCAAGACATAGCCGATTCCCTTGGTTTATCGCGGCCAATGGGGGTGTTGGTAAGCGAATTGCACGCCGATAGCCCATTACACGCAGTTGGTCTTCGCGTTGGTGATATTGTGGTTTCGGTAGACGAGCACGAAGTCTTTGACCTTCAGGGCCTCCGTTTTCGTTTTGTCACCAGGCCAATTGGGGCAAGCGTTAATCTTAGGGTAATACGAAACGGTCGTGATTTTGATTTGGAGGTGGCGCTTATTGCGCCGCCAGAGGTGCCACTGCGCGATATTCGCAATATCTCAGGAGAGAATCCACTTGCGGGGTCTGTGGTGGGAAACCTCTCGCCCGCCTTCGCTGAGGAACTTAATGTTGACTCCAATAAATCCGGGGTAATTGTGCTTCAGATCGGTCAGGGTTATGGGGCTCGGCTTGGTCTTCGGCCGGGTGATATTGTGACTGAAATTAATGGCAAAACAATAAAGAGTACAGCGGAATTGGTTTCTGTGTTGCGGAAACAAAGAGCCCAATGGCGGGTTGTAATTGAGAGAGGCGGTAAGTCGATGAGCGTGGTTGTCACTTTGTGATGGCGACACTATTTGAGGCGACAGAAGCCAATGAACAGATGTCACGCCCGCTGGCGGACCGGTTGCGTCCGACCGCTCTTGATCAGGTCGTGGGACAGGATCACTTGATTGGACCCGCTGGTCCCATTGGGCGCATGATAGAGATAGGCAGACTGACCTCAATGATTTTGTGGGGTCCACCGGGATGTGGCAAGACCACTATTGCGCGGTTGCTCGCTGATCAAACAGAGTTTGAATTTTGTCCTTTGTCGGCAGTTTTCTCCGGCGTCAGCGATTTACGTAAGTTGTTCGCTGCTGCCAGCATACGTCGTGCCGATGGTCGGGGTACTTTGCTATTTGTAGACGAAATTCATCGGTTTAACCGTTCACAACAAGACGCTTTTTTGCCATATGTTGAGGATGGTACGATTACCCTAATTGGAGCTACAACGGAAAATCCATCATTCGAATTAATCCCCCCTTTGTTATCTCGTTGCCGGGTGTTGGTTCTGCGTCGACTTGATGATTCGGATCTGGAGCGGCTTCTCGAATCTTGCGAACGATTAGTTGCACGTACTTTGCCGCTAACTGTCGGAGCGCGCATGAGTCTTAAGGCGATGGCGGATGGAGATGGTCGATTTCTTTTCAATTTAGTAGAGGCATTGTTAGAGCAACCTGGGGACACAGTGGTGGACAGTGCTACTCTTGCCGAGACATTGCAAAAGCGTGCGCCACTTTATGATAAGGGACAAGATAACCATTACAATTTAATCAGTGCGCTTCACAAAAGCTTGCGTGGTTCAGATGTGGACGCGGCGCTTTATTGGCTTGCGCGTATGTTGGCCGGCGGAGAGGAGCCACTTTTTATAGC
This sequence comes from Alphaproteobacteria bacterium MarineAlpha9_Bin6, assembly GCA_002937585.1. Taxonomy (GTDB): domain Bacteria; phylum Pseudomonadota; class Alphaproteobacteria; order UBA7887; family UBA7887. The sequence continues at coordinate 16,701 of PTKE01000049.1, forward strand.
TCGACGCTTGGTTCGTTTTGCCAACGAGGACATTGGTGTAGCGGATCCGCAGGCCTTAGTGCAAGCATTAGCCGCTAAGCAGGCCTATGATTTTATTGGTTCCCCAGAAGGTGAGCTAGCTTTGGCTCAATGTGTGATTTTTCTTGCTACCGCCCCAAAATCTAATTCGGTTTATAGGGCTTTTAACTCAGCTGTTTCGGTTGCCCAGAAAACGGGTTCTCTAATGCCGCCAAAGCATATTCTAAATGCGCCCACTCGTCTGATGAAAGATTTCGGTTACGGCGTGGGTTACACTTATGATCATAATAGTGAAGACGCGTTTTCAGGTCAGAACTACTTCCCTGAGGGGATGAGCAGAGAGACCTTTTATGCACCAAGTTCTCGAGGCTACGAGCAAGAGATCGAGAAACGGCTTCAACATTGGAGAATGCTGCGTGCCCGGAAAGGTAATGCCTCTGAGGAGGGATATTGAACAATATAGGCTTTAGGCCATACGTCTCCGTCTCAGACGTTTTTGTGGTTAGTTATTGTTTTGTTTTTTGTATTGAAAGGTTGGTAGTGGTCGAAATTTAGCCACAGAAATTACACCGTAACTGTTGAGGTCTGCTTGGTGAAACTCGTGTTTGCAATTGCTTTTGGTGGCGCATTAGGTGCGCTAGCGCGCTATTTTGTGTCAGTTCAAGTATCACATTGGTTGGGCTCTAATATCCCCTGGGCCACTTTTACGGTGAACGTGATTGGGTCTTTCATTTTAGGTGTGTTGTATGAATCCGGAACGTTAGTTTGGCAGCCAACCGCTGAGTTTAAGGCATTTCTCACGGTCGGAATTCTGGGATCTTTTACCACTTTTTCGGCATTTTCTCTGGACGTGATAGTTCTCATAGAGCGTGGTGCCTGGACTACCGCCGGGTGCTATGCGTTTGGATCATTAGTTATGTCGGTACTAGGTCTAATGGCTGGTATGATGTTGTTGCGCGGCCTTGTAACATGACAGGAGTGCGAACGGTAGAAGTGTCTTCTGTTGAGGCCGAGACTCGGCTTGATCGGTGGTTTGCAAGGCATTTCCCAGATCTAAGCCACGGTTTGGTGCAAAAACTTCTGCGTACGGGTCAGGTCCGGGTTGATGGGGCGCGTGCGAGTGGCAATCTTCGTTTGTCCGCTGGTCAACACATCCGAATCCCGCCTATGGTCGAATCGGGTCCACGGTTACAGGGTGCTAGTTCAAGAATTGATTGTGAGGATGCGCGTACTCTTCGGTCACGAATTTTATATGAGAATCATGAGTTAATTGTGATCGATAAGCCGGCCGGAATGCCGGTTCAGGGCGGTACAAGGCAGCGCCGGCATGTGGATGGACTCTCTAGAGTACTGGTTAAGGGAAACGAGCCACCGCCAAAACTAGTTCACCGTCTTGATAAGGACACGAGTGGTGTGCTGTTGCTGGCTAAATCTGCTGACGCCGCACGCCGGCTTGGTCGTGCATTCAAAATGGGGGAAGTGCGGAAGACCTATTGGGCAGTTGTGGTGGGCGTTCCGACGTTAACAACAGGGGTGATAGAGAACGAGCTAGAGAAAAGGGCAGGTGTTGGTGGTGAGCGCGTGATTGTTGTGTCCGACCGAGGTAGGCAGGCACGCACTCGTTATAAAATCTTGGATCGGTCCGGATCTTTAGCGACATTCCTTGCATTATATCCCGAGACAGGACGTACTCATCAATTGCGGGTCCATTGTGTTGCGCTAGGTACACCAATATTGGGGGACGGTAAGTACGGTGGCAGAGGTTCTTTCTTAACAAATTTGCCCTCGGCGCGACGGTTGCATTTGCATGCTCGATCTATCGAATTGCCAGTAAAAGATGGCGAGGCTTTGCGCCTCGTTGCGCCGTTGCCAGATCACATGCGGGCCAGCGTGAATCAACTTGCTTTCGATATTGACGACTAATGTTTATCCGGGCTGGGTCCTGCTCGATCGGAATGGATATCAGATAACCTGATTGAGTTGGTAACACGAAGCGATTTTATCAGCGTTCTGTTTCTGCACCAGCGCCAGATGGTGGGTATTTGGTGGAGCTCAATGGGCAGCCCATTAAAACTCCAGGTAAGAGAACTCTAGTTTTACCAGGATGTGCTCTCGCTGAGGCAATCGCAAGAGAATGGGAGACACAAGGAGACACTGTCGAACTTTACGTTCTCCTGCTTACTAGGCTGGCGAATAGCGCAGCAGATTATGTAGCTAATCAACGTGAGCTAGTTGTTAATGAGGTGGTTGAATGAGGCGACGTTGCGACCAGATTTTCCGTCTTCGGTCAGTGATTTGTGGACAGGAGCCATTTCTTCGTACCGGTTTGCGCAGTGCCGCTATGGTTACCAAGTCAGTGGTAATTGCACTTGCGTTAGCTGAATCTCATATAATGCCGTTTGGAGCATGGTCTGCCAGCATGCTAAATGAGAATTATCGGTCGGAACGTTGGGGTGAGGATTTGGAAGAATCCAAACGTCGGACAGAGCTGCGGATCAATCCCGAAGCAGCAGGGCGGTTTATGGCAATAGTTTGGCATTGAAGCTGTTTACGGTCAATCGATGGAGAATTTTCTAAAGAAACTAAATATACTTGCGCTAGCGACGAGTAATCTAGAGCCAGTCGAATTGAAATGCTATCCCCCAGGATAGTCTACGGAGTTTATTGAGAGACGAAGTCGGTATGAAACGTATTATCCAGGAATTGGAAGCCAGACGCGCTGCGGCTCGCGAGGGCGGTGGAAAAGACCGGATTGATGCTCAGCATTCCAAAGGGAAATTAACTGCTCGCGAACGGTTGGAGCTGTTACTAGATCCGGGCTCGTTTGAGGAATACGACATGTTCGTCGAACACCGTTCCAATGATTTTGGCATGGATAAGCAGCGGGTCCCAGGAGACGGCGTGGTAACTGGACATGGAACCATTAACGGTCGGCCGACGTTTGTGTTTAGTCAAGATTTCACAGTGTTTGGTGGAAGTCTAAGTGAAGCGCATGCTGAAAAGATTTGTAAGGTTATGGATCAGGCAGTCAAAGTTGGCATACCTGTAATCGGACTGAATGATTCCGGGGGTGCAAGGATACAGGAAGGCGTAGCTTCACTGGGTGGTTACGCTGAGGTCTTTCAACGTAATGTTTTGGCTTCTGGTGTGGTGCCGCAACTTTCTCTGATAATGGGACCGTGTGCAGGTGGTGCAGTTTATTCACCAGCAATGACTGATTTTATCTTCATGGTGAAACATTCCTCATACATGTTCGTTACTGGGCCGGATGTGGTTAAAACCGTAACACACGAATCAGTTACTCACGAGGAGCTCGGCGGTGCCATCACTCACACGACAAAGTCAGGGGTCTCCGATCGTGGTTTTGAAAACGAC